>NZ_JBIBGE010000015.1:0-152673 GCF_042956345.1 Pseudomonas sp. NPDC008258 | reverse complement strand
CTGGCAACCTTGGCCAGGAAGCGTCCGTCGACCGGGCTCAGGCACTCGAAGGTTTCACCGGATGCGGCATCGGTGTATTCGCCGTTGATGAAGGCGCGGCCTTCGATCTTCAGTTGCTGGGCACGTTGTTCCCAGTCCGCACGGGTCAGGGTGGTCATACGAAACTCCTCCTCTTGTTTAGGTGCAACGCCGCACTGAGGACTCGCAGGCGTTGTCAGAATTCTGGCCGGGCGACGCGCGCACACGGGCAAGCGATACCCTAAACCAGCCGGGGTAAACTATCAATATATTTGACACGAAAGGCTGAAAAGCCTACTGATGTTCATTTTATTAAACAACAACAGGAGCCGCACCATGAGAATAGACAGCATCATCGACTTCGCGCAGGTCATCACCGAAGCCGAACGCTACCGCCCGGCGGCGGAAAAAATCCTCAAGGGCGAGCCGGACCAGGCTGTCTACAACCATTATTCCAGCCCATGCGGGCAGTTTGCCGCGGGCGTGTGGGAAGGTGAGGTGGGGCAGTGGACGGTGAACTACACCGAGCACGAATACTGCGAAATCGTCCAGGGCGTTTCGGTGCTGCGCGACCAGGATGGCGGGGCCAAGACCCTGCGTGCCGGTGATCGGTTTGTCATCCCGGCCGGGTTCAAGGGCACCTGGGAGGTGCTGGAGCCATGCCGCAAGATCTATGTGATGTTCGAGCAGAAATCTGCAGAGCTTTGAGGCAGTGGCTATCTACCGCATGCACGCGTTGTTCAGGTTCAGCATGGCAGTGCTCACATTGAGCCAACCCTGATCAAAGGAACTTGTCATGCCAAAAGATGAATCGCAGCACAACGTAAACCCCATGGCCAGTATTGCCATCATTGCCGGGGGTGCCGCAATGGTACAGCCACCCAAGAGACCCAGGCCACCCAAGCCACCCAAGAAGGAGCCAACGCCGATGACAGACGCGCAGACATTACTCGCTGTGAAAGACTTCATCGGCACCACCTACTCCCCGGCGGTCAAGGAAAAGTTCAAGGAAATCACTCACCGCCCCGTCATTGGCCCAGGCGACATCTCCACTCGCGAACTGAACCCTAGCCGTATCACCCTGCGCACCAACGCACAGGGCGTGATTGAGGGTTGCAGTTTCGGCTAATTCTGAACGTCAGCCATAAAAAAACCCGCGTCCTTTCGGATGCGGGTTTTTTTAAGGTCGCCGATCAATTACTTGATCTTGGCTTCCTTGTACACCACGTGCTTGCGAACAACCGGATCATATTTCTTGATCTCGATTTTGTCCGGGGTGGTGCGCTTGTTCTTGTCGGTGGTGTAGAAGTGGCCGGTACCGGCACTCGAAACCAGACGGATCAATTCACGCATGATGTTCTCCCTTAAACCTTGGCGCCAGCTTTACGGATGTCAACCAGAACGGCGTCGATGCCGCGCTTGTCGATGATACGCATGCCTTTGGCGGAAACGCGCAGACGCACGAAACGCTTCTCGGATTCAACCCAGAAACGGTGGTGCTGCAGGTTCGGCAGGAAACGACGACGGGTTTTGTTGTTTGCGTGGGAAATGTTGTTCCCGGTTACTGGACCCTTACCAGTAACTTGACAGACTCTCGACATGACTCAGCCCTCTAAAACCACATGCCCAACCCGGCATGGGTTGGCCGCTTAATCTCTCAGTCTTTGGCGCCTGGGCGCCGTGATTCTGGAGGTCTTATCGACCGGATCCGCTTATGCGACAGGCCGAGCCCCTAGAAAAGAGCGCTGCTTTATACCAGAAAGACTTGGCTGCAACAACTGCGGATGCACATTGCCGCAAGCCAGAACGCGCCGGGCCAGCATAGCGGCAGGCCCCGCCAGCCGTCGACCGCTCGTCGCCAGTTTTGTAAAAAAGGGTGTGGTCATTTGCCGGCGGGCGCACTAGGGTAGGCCTTTTCCAGACTGCACTGGCAGATGGGCCACTGACAGCCAAGGAGCCACCATGCGTGTTGCCGCCTTTTCCTTATTGTTCAACTCTCTGTTCGCCGCCGGCGCTTTGTTCGCTGCCGGCGTTGCCCAGGCGGCGCCGCTGAGCGTTTGCAGCGAAGCCAGCCCTGAAGGCTTCGACGTGGTGCAGTACAACTCGCTGACCACCACCAACGCCACGGCTGACGTGCTGATGAACCGCCTGGTGGAGTTCGACGCAGCGCAAGGCAAGGTGGTGCCGAGCCTGGCGGCCAGCTGGACAGTGTCGGCCGACGGCCTGGTGTATGACTTCACCCTGCGCGATGACGTGAAATTCCACACCACCCCCTACTTCAAGCCAGGCCGCGAGCTGAACGCTGACGATGTGCTGTTCAGCTTCCAGCGCATGCTCTACCCCGCCCATGCCTGGCATAAGACAGCACCGGGTGGCTACCCGCATGCCCAGTCGCTGCAACTGGGCAGCCTGATCAAGGCGATCGAGGCCCCGGCGCCAAACACCGTGCGCTTTACCCTCAGCCACCCGGACGCCACGTTCCTGGCTACCCTGAGCATGGGCTTCGCCTCGATCTACTCCGCCGAATATGCCGACAAGCTGCTGAAGGCCGGTACGCCCGAGAAGCTCAACAGCCAGCCGATCGGCACCGGGCCGTTCGTGTTCCAGCGTTTCCAGAAGGACGCCGTGGTGCGTTATCGCGCCAACCCTGACTATTTCGCCGGCAAGCCAGCGGTCGACCCGTTGATCTTCGCTATCACCACCGATGCCAACGTGCGCCTGCAGAAGCTCAAGCGTGGCGAGTGCCAGGTTGCCCTGTCGCCCAAGCCGCTGGACATTGCCGAAGCGGGCAAGGATGGCAACCTGAAGGTAGCGACCACCCCGGCCTTCATGACCGCCTTCGTTGCCATCAACAGCCAGCACCCGCCGCTGGACAAGCCGGAAGTGCGCCAGGCCATCAACCTGGCCTTCGACAAGCAGGCCTACCTCAAGGCCGTGTTCGAAGACTCCGCAGTGGCCGCCAACGGCCCCTACCCGCCTAATACCTGGAGCTACGCCAAGGACCTGCCCGGCTACCCGCTGGACTTGAAGAAAGCCAAGGCGCTGCTGGCCAAGGCCGGTCTGCCAGAGGGTTTCAGCACCACCATCTGGACCCGCCCGTCGGGCAGCCTGCTCAACCCCAACCCCAGCCTTGGTGCACAGATGCTGCAAGCCGACCTGGCCAAGATCGGCGTCAAGGCCGAGATCCGCGTGATCGAATGGGGCGAGTTGATCCGCCGCGCCAAGGCGGGCGAGCATGACCTGCTGTTCATGGGTTGGGCAGGCGACAACGGCGACCCGGACAACTTCCTGAGCCCGCAGTTTTCCTGTGCCGCAGTGGAGTCGGGGACCAACTTTGCACGCTTCTGCGACAACCGCCTGGACCAGCTGATCAGCGCCGGGCGCACCACCAACGACCAGAGCGTGCGCAGCCGGCTGTACCAGCAGGCGCAAGCGCTGATCCAGCAGCAGGCGCTGTGGGTGCCACTGGCGCACCCTACGGCTGCCACCCTGCTGCGCCAAGGGGTCGAGGGTTACCAGGTAAGCCCGTTCGGGCGGCTGGACTTCAGCAAGGTGTCGGTGACCAGGTAAACCTGCACCGGCCTCTTCGCGGGCTTGCCCGCTCCCACAGGGACTGCACGACGCTTGAGGTCGGCGCTGTGCCTGTGGGAGCGGGCAAGCCCGCGAAGAGGCCGGTACAGACAGCACAAGGGCCTAGGCCACCACCCACCCCTGCTCAACCATCGACAACGGCTCCCCATCGCCAATGATGATGTGATCCAGCACCCGCACATCGATCAACGCCAACCCGCGCTTCAACGACAGGGTCAGATGCACATCGTCCTGGCTCGGCTCGTTGTTGCCCGAAGGATGGTTATGGCACAGGATCAAAGCCGCGGCGTTATGCAGCAATGCGCGCCGCACCACCTCCCGCGGGTAGACACTCGCCCGGTCTATGGTGCCTCTGAACAGGACCTCGAACGCCAATGGCCGGTGCTTGGTGTCCAGGAACAGGCAGCCGAACACTTCACTGGCCTCATGTCGCAACATGGCCTTGAGATACCGCCGCACCGCGGCTGGCCCCTCCAGGGCCTCTGCGCGCTTGATGTGCTCATCCAGATACCGCCGACCGATCTCCAGAAGCGCCTGGAGTTGTGCATATTTCACCGTCCCGATACCCGGCTCGCGCAACACGGCTTCGCGATCGGCTTCCAGAAACTGCCTCAGCCCGCCAAAACGCACCAGCAGCCCCCGCGCCAGGTCCAGCACATTGCGCCCGGCAACGCCAGAACCCAGCAGCACAGCAAGCAATTCGGCATCCGTCAGTACCGCCGCCCCACGCAGCAGCAACTTCTCCCGCGGTCGTTCTTCAGCCGGCCACTCCCTGATATTCATCCCCGCCCCCTGCCCTTGCTGCGGCCTATTTCGACCCTGTGTTAATCTATTTCGCCTCGTACATGCGACGTTCTGCCGCAGGCATTTTCGAACGTCGCCGCCCGCTCTCACTGGAAAAAGGCAAGCCTATGCAGCGGCTGTATCGCAAGCGCATCGTTCTCGGCGTAGGGGGCGGCATTGCCGCCTACAAAAGCGCCGAGCTGATTCGCCGACTCCTGGAGCACGGCGCGCAAGTGCGCGTCGTCATGACCCGCGGTGGTGCCGAGTTCATCACCCCGCTGACCCTGCAGGCGCTGTCGGGCCACCCGGTGCACATGGACCTGCTCGACCCGGCCGCCGAAGCGGCCATGGGCCATATCGAACTGGCCAAGTGGGCCGACCTGGTGCTGATTGCCCCGGCCACCGCCGACCTGATGGCGCGCATGGCACAAGGCATGGCCGACGACCTGCTGACCACCCTGGTGCTGGCCACCGACGCCACCGTCGCCGTGGCCCCGGCCATGAACCAGGCCATGTGGCGCGACCCGGCCACCCAGGCCAACCTCGAACTGCTCAAGAGCCGTGGCATCCAGGTGTTCGGCCCGGCCTCCGGCAGCCAGGCCTGTGGCGACGTCGGCCTGGGCCGCATGCTCGAGGCCACCGACCTGGCCTGGTGCGCCGCAGAAAGCTTCAAGCGCCAGGCACTGACCGGCAAGCATGTGCTGATCACCGCCGGCCCGACCCAGGAAAACATCGACCCGGTGCGCTACATCACCAATCATAGCTCCGGCAAGATGGGCTTTGCGCTCGCCGAAGCGGCCGCCGAAGCCGGGGCTCGGGTAACCCTCGTCACCGGCCCTGTGCACCTGCCAACCCCCGACCGAGTCAGCCGCATCGACGTGGTCAGCGCGCGGGACATGCTCGCGGCCTGTGAAGCCGCCATGCCATGCGACCTGTTTATCGCCTCGGCGGCGGTTGCGGACTACCGCCCGGAAGTGGTTGCCGCACAAAAACTGAAGAAAGATCCTACGACCGGCGACGGCATGCTGCTGCAGATGGTGCGCAATCCCGATATCCTTGCCACCATCGCTGGCCGCGCCGACCGCCCGTTCAGCGTCGGCTTTGCCGCCGAAACCGAACACCTGCTCGATTACGCCACGCGCAAGCTCAAGGACAAGAACCTCGACCTGATCGTCGCCAATGATGTGGCCAACCCCAGCATCGGCTTCAACAGCGAAGAAAACGCCTTGACCGTGATCGACCGCCAGCAGCACCAGACTCTCTTCGCGCAGACCAGCAAGGGCAAGATCGCCCGGCAACTGGTCGCCTTCATCGCCGAACGGCTCAACCAGGTTCAATAAGTTACATGCACGCTCTTCAAGCCAAGATCCTCGACCCACGCCTGGGTACCGAATTCCCCCTGCCGGCCTACGCCACCCCTGGTTCCGCCGGCCTCGACCTGCGCGCCCTGCTCAAGGAAGACACTGTCCTTGAACCAGGCCAGACCCTGCTGATCCCTACCGGCCTGTCGATCTACATCGGCGACCCGGGTCTTGCCGCAGTCATCCTGCCCCGCTCGGGCCTGGGCCATAAGCACGGCATCGTGCTGGGCAACCTGGTCGGCCTGATCGACTCGGACTACCAGGGCGAACTGATGGTGTCGTGCTGGAACCGCGGCAGCACCCCGTTCACCATCGCCGTTGGCGAGCGTATCGCCCAGCTGGTGCTGGTACCGGTGGTACAGGCCCATTTCGACATTGTCGAAGCTTTCGATGAAAGCCAGCGTGGCGCTGGCGGCTTCGGTCACTCCGGCAGCCACTGAGCCGGCAAATGACCGTTCAGGCCAAGGATGGCGAACTCTCTGGCGAAACCACCGTCCAAGCGTTCAGTTTGCGCCTGCCCAGAAAGCCTTTGACTAATGGAGCTTCCAGAGATGAACGACATGGCCCACCTGGTCCCCGCCGCATTGCCAGACAGCATTTTCCGCGCGTATGACATCCGCGGCGTGGTCGGCAAGACCCTCCACGCCGAAACCGCCTACTGGATCGGCCGCGCCATCGGCGCCCAGAGCCTGGCCCAAGGCGAACCGCAGGTTTCGGTAGGCCGTGATGGCCGCCTGTCCGGCCCGATGCTGGTCGAACAGCTGATCAAGGGCCTGGTCGATGCCGGCTGCCACGTCAGCGACGTCGGCCTGGTGCCCACCCCTGCACTGTATTACGCGGCCAACGTGCTGGCCGGCAAGTCGGGCGTGATGCTGACCGGCAGCCACAACCCATCGGACTACAACGGTTTCAAGATCGTCATCGCGGGCGACACCCTGGCCAACGAACAGATCCAGGCCCTGCTGACCCGCCTGAAAACCAACGACCTGACCCTGGCCGAAGGCCGTGTGGAAAAGGTCGGGATCCTGGACCGCTACTTCCAGCAGATCGTCAGCGACGTGAAGCTGGCCAGGAAGCTCAAGGTGGTCGTTGACTGCGGCAACGGCGCTGCGGGTGTGATCGCACCGCAACTGATCGAAGCCCTGGGCTGCGAAGTGATCCCGCTGTTCTGTGAAGTCGACGGCAACTTCCCCAACCACCACCCGGACCCGGGCAAGCCGGAAAACCTCGAAGACCTGATCGCCAAGGTCAAGGAAACCGGCGCCGACATCGGCCTGGCCTTCGACGGTGACGGCGACCGCGTGGGCGTGGTGACCAACACCGGCAGCATCGTCTACCCCGACCGCCTGCTGATGCTGTTTGCCCAGGACGTACTGGCACGCAACCCGGGCGCCGAGATCATCTTCGACGTCAAGTGCACCCGCCGCCTGACCCCGCTGATCGAACAGCATGGTGGCCGCGCACTGATGTGGAAGACCGGTCATTCGTTGATCAAGAAGAAGATGAAACAGACCGGTTCGCTGCTGGCCGGCGAGATGAGCGGTCACATCTTCATCAAGGAACGCTGGTACGGTTTTGACGATGGCATCTACAGCGCCGCGCGCCTGCTGGAGATCCTCAGCAAGGCCGGGCAGAGCGCCGAAAACCTGTTTGCCGCCTTCCCGAACGATATTTCCACGCCGGAAATCAATATTGATGTGACCGACGAGGGTAAATTCAGCATCATTGATGCACTGCAACGCGACGCCGACTGGGGCGAAGCCAACCTGACCACCATCGACGGTGTGCGGGTCGACTATCCCCACGGCTGGGGCCTGGTCCGCGCCTCCAACACCACCCCGGTGCTGGTGCTGCGGTTCGAAGCCGACAGCGATGCCGAATTGCAACGAATCAAGGATGTTTTCCGTACCCAGTTGCTGCGGGTTGAGCCTGAGCTGCAACTGCCGTTCTGACCGACTATCTGTTCCTTACAGGAGCCCTGCATGACCCTCGATCGCGATGCCGCTTCCCATGTAGCCGAGGTTTTGTCCGAAGCACTGCCTTACATCCGCCGCTTTGTCGGCAAGACCCTGGTGATCAAGTACGGCGGCAACGCGATGGAAAGCGAGGAGCTGAAAACCGGCTTCGCCCGTGACATCGTGCTGATGAAGGCTGTAGGCATCAACCCGGTGGTGGTCCACGGTGGTGGCCCGCAGATCGGCGACCTGCTCAAGCGCCTGTCGATCGAAAGCCACTTCATCGACGGTATGCGCGTCACCGACTCGGCGACCATGGACGTGGTAGAGATGGTGCTGGGTGGCCAGGTCAACAAGGACATCGTCAACCTGATCAACCGTCACGGCGGCAGCGCCATCGGCCTGACCGGCAAGGACGCAGAGCTGATCCGCGCCCGCAAGCTGACCGTCAGCCGCCAGACGCCCGAGATGACCACCCCGGAAATCATCGACATCGGCCACGTGGGCGAAGTGGTCAGCGTGAACACCGACCTGCTGAACATGCTGGTGAAAGGCGACTTCATCCCGGTTATCGCGCCGATTGGCGTGGGCGCCAACGGTGAGTCGTACAACATCAACGCCGACCTGGTAGCCGGCAAGGTGGCCGAAGCGCTGAAGGCCGAGAAGCTGATGCTGCTGACCAACATCGCCGGCCTGATGGACAAGCAGGGCCAGGTACTGACCGGCCTGACTACCGAGCAGGTCAATGAACTGATCGCCGATGGCACCATCTACGGTGGCATGCTGCCGAAGATCAAATGCGCGCTGGATGCGGTGCAGGGCGGTGTGAACAGCTCGCACATCATCGACGGCCGCGTGCCGAATGCCGTGCTGCTGGAAATCTTCACCGACAGCGGCGTGGGTACCCTGATTACCAACCGCAAGCCGCGCTGAGTCATCCGCCAGCCTGCACCGGCCTCTTCGCGGGCGCGCCCGCTCCCACAGGGATGGCGCCAAACCTGTGGGAGCGGGCATGCCCGCGAAGAGGCCCAAACAGGCGACACAAAAAAAGGCGACCTTCACACGAAGGTCGCCTTTTTCATTTCCAGGCCAGGATCAGATCCCGTACTGCGCCCGGTAAGCCTCGACAGCCGGCAGATGCTGCTTCAGCTGCGGGTCATCGGCCAGGAACTCCAGCACCTGGGTCAGCGAAACGATGCTGACCACCGGGATACCAAAGTCACGTTCCACTTCCTGGATTGCCGACAGCTCGCCATTGCCACGCTCTTCGCGGTTCAGCGCGATCAGCACGCCAGCGGCCTTGGCCTGCTGGGCATTGATGATCTGCATGACCTCACGAATGGCGGTACCGGCAGTGATCACGTCGTCGATGATCAGCACGTCACCGGCCAGCGGGGCACCAACCAGGCTGCCGCCTTCGCCGTGGTCCTTGGCTTCTTTACGGTTGAAGCACCATGGCACGTCGAGCTGATGCTGATCGGCAAGGGCCACGGCGGTAGTCGCCGCCAAAGGGATACCCTTGTAGGCCGGGCCGAACAGCACGTCGAACGGGATCTTGCTGTCGACGATGGCGGCGGCGTAGCAACGGCCCAGCTCGGCCAGTGCGGAACCGGTGTTGAACAGGCCGGCATTGAAGAAATACGGGCTGGTACGCCCCGATTTCAGGGTGAATTCACCGAAACGCAGTACCCCGCGATCGATGGCAAAACGGATAAAGTCGCGCTGATACGGCTGCATGAATAGTCCCGGACACCACGGATTTAGCTAAATGGGTTGAGCTCGGGTATCATACACGCACGAGATTTTTGGGGCCATTTATGCGGATCATCAGTGTGAACGTTAATGGCATTCAGGCTGCGGCCGAGCGTGGTTTGCTCAGCTGGCTGCAAGCCCAGAATGCCGACGTCATCTGCCTTCAGGATACCCGCGCCTCGGCCTTTGAACTCGATGACCCAGCTTTCCAGCTCGATGGCTATTTCCTTTATGCCTGCGACGCGGAGGTGCCTGCCCAAGGTGGTGTGGCCCTTTACTCGCGCATGCAGCCCAAGGCAGTCATCACCGGCCTGGGCTTCGAGACAGCCGACCGCTACGGGCGTTACCTGCAAGCAGATTTCGACAAAGTCAGTATTGCCACCCTGCTGTTGCCTTCGGGCATGAACGGCGACGAAGACTTGAACCAGAAGTTCAAGTTGATGGACGACTTCGCCAAGTACCTGGACAAACAGCGTCGCAAGCGTCGCGAATACATCTATTGCGGCTCTTTCTACGTGGCGCAGCAGAAGCTCGACATCAAGAACTGGCGTGACAGCCAGCAGTCGCCGGGCTTCCTGGCGCCGGAACGCGCCTGGATGGATGCGATCACGGGCGAGATGGGTTACGTGGATGCCCTGCGCGAAGTCAGCCGTGAAGGCGACCAGTACAGCTGGTGGCCGGACAACGAGCAGGCCGAGATGCTCAACCTGGGCTACCGGTTCGACTACCAGATCCTCACCCCGGGCCTGCGCCGCTTCGTGCGCAACGCCCGCCTGCCGCGTCAGCCGCGCTTCTCCCAGCATGCGCCGCTGATTGTGGACTATGACTGGACTTTGACCATCTGAACCCTTGGGTTGCTCTGCAACCCATTCGCGGGCACGCCCGCTCCCACAGGGATAGCGTCGCTTTCACTGGCGGCGCCGTACCTGTGGGAGCGGGCGCGCCCGCGAAGGGGCCACCGAAAATCTATTTGATCGGCCGCCAGATCATCGGGTAGCGATACGGCTTGCCCTCATTGGCCCGCACCGCGGCAATGATGATCAGGACCAGTACCGCCACCGTCAGCATGGCGAACAGCACCAGCCCGATGACCACGAACATCAGCAAGAAGCAGATGAACCCGGCAATGGTCACGCTGATCTGAAAGTTCAGCGCCTCTTTGCCCTGGGCGTCGATGAAGGGGTCTTGCTCGCGCTTGAGGTGCCACAGCACCAGCGGGCCCAGCAGGTGCCCGAGCGGCACCACCAGGCCCAGCAGCGCGGAGAGGTGGCAGAACATTGCCCATTGCCGGATCTCGGCATTGGGCGGGGTGATCGACAGGTTCGAATCGCTCATGCCCCGCTCCTTCCTGGCTGGGTCAGTCGGCCAGTGCGGCCTGCTGCAGTTCGAAGATCTCAGTCATGCCTTTCTGCGCCAGCGCCAGCATGGCGTTGAAGTCTTCAGGCTGGAACGGCGCACCTTCGGCAGTGCCCTGCACCTCGATGAAGCCACCGGCGCTGGTCATGACCACGTTCAGGTCGGTTTCGGCGGCGGAGTCTTCGAGGTAGTCCAGGTCGAGCACAGCTTCGCCCTGGTACATGCCCACCGACACGGCAGCGATCATGTGCTTGAGCGGGTTGCCACCCTTCAGGCCGCCGCGCTTCTTGATCACCGCCAGGGCGTCGCACAGGGCGACCATGGCACCGGTGATGGATGCGGTACGGGTGCCGCCATCGGCCTGGATCACGTCGCAGTCGACGTACAGGGTGATGTCGCCCAGCTTGCTCATGTCCAGCGCGGCGCGCAGCGAGCGGCCAATCAGGCGCTGGATTTCCAGGGTGCGGCCACCCTGCTTGCCACGGCTGGCTTCGCGCTGGTTACGCTCGCCAGTGGAGCGCGGCAGCATGCCGTATTCGGCGGTCAGCCAGCCTTGGCCCTGGCCTTTGAGGAAGCGCGGCACACCGTTTTCCACACTGACCGTGCAGATGACCTTGGTGTCACCGAACTCGACCAGTACCGACCCTTCGGCGTGCTTGGTGTAGTTGCGGGTGATGCGGATCGAGCGGAGCTGATCGGCGGCGCGACCACTTGGACGTTTCATCTGGGATACCTGTACTGGGACTTTGAATCTGCCGAGCATTATAGAGCCCGCAGCGCAGGGAAGACATGCCTATTGTCGCGCCCGCCACAGCCCGTCGCCTTTTCCTACCCCGGCGTTCCCCCCTCTGTAACATAGGTGGATTGGGCGCCACGGCGCCACTGCGCTACAATCCTGCGCCTTGAAGCCGAGAGGCTCCCAACGTTCATTCAACTACGCGAGGTACTCCCCATGGTGCACAGCATGACCGCTTTTGCTCGTGTCGAGCGCGCCGGCAGCCAAGGCACCCTGGTCTGGGAACTGCGCTCGGTCAACCACCGCTACCTGGAACCCCACCTGCGTTTGCCCGAGGCCCTGCGCGACCTTGAAGGCGGCGTTCGTGAAGGCCTGCGCCAGGGTCTGTCGCGGGGCAAGGTGGAATGCACCTTGCGCCTCAACGAAGACAGCAACGGCAAGCCGCTGAAGGTAGACCGCGAGCGCGCCGCACAACTGGTCGCAGCCGCCGAGGAAGTGGCCGGGCTGATCAAGCAGCCGGCACCACTCAACCCGCTGGAGGTGCTGTCGTGGCCAGGCGTGCTGGTGGCCGACACCAGTGACCCGCAGGCGCTGAACGCCGAAGCCATGGCGCTGTTCGACGAAGCACTGGCCGAACTCAAGGCGGGGCGCCAGCGCGAAGGCCAGGAACTGGCCCGGCTGATCAACGATCGCCTGGACAACATGACCAGCGAAGTCACCACCCTGCGCGCCCTGGTGCCGCAGATGCTGGCCGCGCAGCGGCAGAAGATTCTCGACCGGTTCGGCGACATGCAAGCCGAGCTCGACCCACAGCGCCTGGAACAAGAGATGGTGCTGCTGGCACAAAAGAGCGACGTGGCCGAGGAACTCGACCGCCTCAGCACCCACGTCACTGAAGTGCGCCGGGTACTCAAGGGCGGCGGCGCCGCCGGGCGTCGCCTGGACTTCCTGATGCAGGAACTCAACCGCGAAGCCAACACCCTCGGCTCCAAGGCCTTCGACCCACGCAGCACGCAAGCGGCGGTCAACCTGAAGGTATTGATCGAACAGATGCGCGAACAAGTACAGAACATCGAGTAAGGCCACCCCGACCATGAACCACAGCAGCGGCACCCTCTACATCGTTTCGGCCCCTTCTGGCGCCGGCAAGACCAGCCTGGTAACGGCCCTGATCAAGGCCGACCCGCGCGTCAGCGTTTCGGTCTCGCACACCACCCGCGCCATGCGCCCGGGCGAAGAGCACGGCGTGAACTACCACTTCGTCAGCCATGACGATTTCAAGGGGCTGATCACCCAGGGTGACTTCCTCGAGCACGCCGAAGTGTTCGGCAATTTCTACGGGACTTCGCGCAGTGCGCTGCAAGAGGTGCTGGACCAGGGCAACGACCTGATCCTCGAGATCGACTGGCAAGGCGCCCAGCAGGTGCGCAAGCTGATGCCCGAGGCGCGGTCGGTGTTCATCCTGCCGCCGAGCCAGAAGGCCCTGCGCGAGCGCCTGGATGGCCGTGGCCAGGACAGCGAAGAGATCATCGCCGGGCGCATGAAGGAAGCGGTCAGCGAGATGGAGCATTACGACGAGTATGAGTACGTCATCATCAACGATGACTTCGACTCAGCGCTGGAAGACTTGAAGGCGGTGTTCCTAGCTAACCGTGAAGGTGGCTCTGCCCTGGCTGCACGAGCCGAAGAGCTGAAGCTGGAGAACCAGCAGCAGCGCCATGCAGCACTGCTGAAGCAACTGATCGGCTAAAGATCCATTGGGGCTGCTTTGCAGCCCTTCGCGGGCAAGCCCGCTCCCACAGGAGATCACTGCCCTTGAGGCTTGCGTGGTACCTGTGGGAGCGGGCTTGCCCGCGAAAGGGGCGCAAAGCGCCCCCAGCTTTATTCCTGCAAAGGCAAGGTAGCCTGCTGACGCAGGGTAGCCCCCAGGAAATACGCCGGCGCGCGCATGCGCGACAGCATCATCAGCCCGATGCCCAGCACCGAGATGATCGCGGCAATCACGAATACCAGCCCCAGCCCGCCCACATGCGAGCCACTGCCGAAGTCCGGCGAGGCGCTGTCGATGGCGGTGCGCAAGAAGATCACCGACAAGATCACCCCCCCTACCAGCGGGCACAGGCCACGCATGATGAAGTGGCGCAGGCTGTCGAACAGGCTGCCGCGGAAGTACCAGACGCAAGCAAACGCAGTCAGCGAATAGTAGAAGCAGATCATCATGCCCAGCGCGGTGATGGTATCGGCCAGCACGTTCTCGCTCAGGCTACGCATGGTCACGTAGAACAGGCCCGCAGCCACACCCGCACAGATGGTGGCATAACGCGGGGTTTGCGAACGCGGGCAGACAGTGGCGAACTTCTGCGGTACGGCGCCATAGTAACCCATGGCCAACAGGGTGCGCGCCGGCGCCACGAAGGTCGACTGCAGCGATGCCGCCGTGCTGGCCAGCACCGCGATGGACATCAGGATCGCCAACGGCCCCATGACCGGGCCGGCCAGGTGGGCAAAGACGTTCTCCTGGATACGCGGGTTGTTCAGGCCCAGGCCCGTTTCGCTGATACCGGCAAACTGCAGGGTGGCGATGGCGGTGAACAGGTACAGGCCGAGGATCAGCATCACGGTCCAGGTGGCGGCCTTGCCAGGCACCTCTTCGCTGCCCACCGACTCTTCGCTCACGGTCAGGCAGGTGTCCCAACCCCAGAAGATGAAGATCGACAGCGACAGCCCGGCGGCAAAGGCCGAGAACGACTCGACACCGAACGGGTTGAACCAGGCGAAATCGAACTCCAGTGGCGGCGTCGCGGCGGTGCCGCCGAATGCGGCGACGGCAAAGCCGATCAACACCACCAACTGCAAGGCCACCAGGCCGTACTGCACGGTCATGGTGGTGGCAATGCCGCGACAGCAGATCCACACCGCCAGCCCTATGAACACGCAACAGGTGGTGATGTTGATCAGCAAGTTGTCGGCCAATGCCGCCAGCTCATGCTTGCCGGTGATCTGGCCCAGGAACAGGTAGAAGAAGTCGACCGCCACCCCCGCCAGGTTCGACAGCACGATGGTGGTAGCCACCACCAACCCCCAGCCGCCAATCCAGCCGATCATCGGGCCGAAGGCACGCGCCGACCAAGTGAACGACGTGCCGCTGTCCGGCTCTGCCGAGTTCAGTTCGCGGTAGCCCAGGGCCACCAGCAACATCGGCAGGAAGCCGACGATGAACACGGCTGGCAAGTGAGCACCGACCTCGCGCACGGTCGGGCCGAGGGCGCCAGTGAGGGTGTAGACCGGGGCGATGGTGGAAATGCCCAACACCACGGTAGCCAGCAAGCCCAGCCGACCTTTGGCCAGACCCTTGCTGCTCTGGGTGTTACCCGCGTCGGCCACCACGTCGGGTGGGCGGCCGGCTTCTGTGTAATTGCTCATGAGTATTTGCCGTAAATTTTGGAATTGTTTTCGCAGGCCTTGCGCACAAGGCCTGCTTTCACTCATTGAAAGCTTGCTGCCGGGAACACGTCATCCAAGACCTTCGGCTGACGTCAGAATGCCGTCTGCCGTGCGCCCTCCCGCGCTGCGTAAGCAATGCAGGCCTCGCGAAACGCCTGAAACAGGCGCAGCGAGACCGCGTTTTCGCTAAAGCGCCACTCCGGGTGCCACTGCACACCAAGCACAAAGCCCGGCGCAGCGGGCATGGACACCGCTTCGATCAGGCCATCCGGGGCCCGTGCCTCGACGCGCAGGCCAGGGGCCAGGCGGTCGATGCCCTGGCTGTGCAGCGAGTTGACCTCGAACTGCGCAGCCAGGCCCAGGCGCTCGAACAACCCACCAGGCTCAATGCCGACAGGGTGACGAGGGCCGTATTGCACCTCCAGGGGTGCGTCCTCAGGTTCGCGGTGGTCGAGATAGCCGGGCAATTCCTGCACACGCTGATGCAGGCTGCCGCCAAGGGCCACGTTCAGTTCCTGGTAGCCACGGCAGATGCAGAACACCGGCACACCGGCGGCAATGGCCGCCTGCAGCAGCGGCAGGGTCAGCCGGTCACGCGCCAGGTCATGCCGGGTACCGGCCGCACTGGGGGCGCCATTGTAATGATGCGGTTCGATATTAGAAGGCGAGCCGGTAAAAACAATGCCGTGCAGACGGGCCAGCAGCGCTTGCGTATCGCTGCCCCCGTCACGGGCCGGCAAGATCAGCGGCAAGCCGGCAAAGCCGGCCGCCTCGACATACTTGTCGCCTACCGTGTGCGACGAGTTCTTCCCAACCTGCTGACGGCAGGCGCTGACACCGATCAAGGGGACCGCAGTTGCGCTCATGGGCTTACACCGTGTGCAGGTACCAGTTGTACTCAAGGTCGGAGATCGACACTTCGAACTCGGCCAGTTCGCTTTCCTTGCAAGCCACGAAGATATCGATGTAGTCCGGGCTGATGTATTGGTTGAGCACTTCGCTGTCATCCAGCGCGCGCAGGGCATCGCGCAGGTTGTTCGGCAGGCTTTGCTCCAGCTGTTCGTAGGAGTTGCCTTCGATCGGCGCATCCGGCTCGACCTTGTTGGTCAGGCCGTGATGCACGCCGGCCAGGATGGCCGCCAGCATCAGGTAGGGGTTGGCGTCGGCGCCGGCCACACGGTGTTCCAGGCGCACGTTGTCGCTGCTGTCGGTCGGCACGCGCACGGCAACGGTGCGGTTGTCCAGGCCCCAGCTCGGTGCATTGGGCACGTAGAACTGCGCGCCGAAGCGGCGATAGGAGTTGATGTTCGGGCACAGGAAAGCCATCGACGCCGGCATGGTCTCGAGCACGCCACCGATGGCGTGGCGCAGCGTGTCGCTTTGCAGCGGGTCGTCACTGGCGAAAATGTTCTTGCCGGTTTTCTTGTCCAGCAACGAAATGTGCACGTGCAGGCCGTTGCCTGCCTGGCCCGGGTAGGGCTTGGCCATGAAGGTGGTGTCCATTTCATGGTCGTAGGCCACGTTCTTGATCAGCCGCTTGAGCAGGATCGCGTAGTCGCAGGCCTTCAGCGGGTCTGCCACGTGGTGCAGGTTGACTTCGAACTGCGCCGGGGCGCTTTCCTTGACGATGGCGTCGGCAGGCAGGCCCTGCTCCTTGGCCGCTTCGAGCATGTCTTGCAGGCAGTCGGCGTATTCGTCGAGGTCGTCGATCAGGTACACCTGGGTCGACTGCGGGCGCTTGCCGGAAATGGGCGAACGCGGTGGCTGCGGGCGGCCGTTGAGGTTGTCCTGATCGATCAGGTAGAACTCCAGCTCGAACGCAGCGCAGATGGTCAGGCCCAGGTCGTCGAACTTGCTCACCACCTGACGCAGCACTTCACGAGGGTCGGCGAAAAACGGCGCGCCTTCGATCTCGTGCATGGTCATCAGCAGCTGGGCGGTGGGGCGTTTCTGCCACGGCTCGTCCGACAGCGTGCCAGGGATAGGGAAACAGATGCGGTCGGCATCGCCGATGTCCAGGCCAAGGCCGGTGCTTTCGACAGTGGAACCGTTGATGTCCAGGGCGAACAGCGAAGCCGGCAGGTTGATGCCTTTCTCGTACACCTTGTGCAGGCTGGCCCGCTCGATGCGCTTGCCACGTACCACGCCGTTCATGTCGGAGATCAGCAGGTCGACGTACTGCGTGTCCGGATGGGCCTGGAGGAAGTCATTCATCTCGCTGGAAGAACTGGCGCACGGGGTTACCGACGTCATGGCTGTACATCCTTTGATTTGCTGCGGCGATGTGGGGATACGGCTGGCGCCTCACGGGCGACGATGGTTGCAGCTGTTGTTCTTTTCACTTTCCCATCGTGGGGATTGGTTACCCGACCGGGCGCATTGATTCCGGGGGGCCGTTTCACTATAAAATGGCCCTGACGCAACAGACATTGGCAATTCGGCAAGCAGAGCGTGCACCAATGCAATATCAGATTACCCACGCCGACCTCTCCCTGGTCCTGGCACTGGAGCGTGGCCGTTCACTGGCCAAGGCTGCCGAGCTTCTGAAAGTCGACGTTTCGACCGTATTTCGCTCGATCCGCCGGCTCGAGTCAGCGCTGGGTACGGCCTTGTTCGTCAAGAGCCGCAAGGGCTACCTGCCGACCGACACCGCCCAGGCCCTGGCCGAACAGGCCGAGCGCGCCGAGCAGGCGCTGGAGGCGGCGCGCATCGCCATGACCAGCGGCGAGCAGGTGGTAAGCGGCACTGTGCGGCTGACCTGCACCGAGGCGGTGATGCACAGCCTGCTGCTGCCAGCGCTGGCCGAGTTCATGCCCAACTACCCGGCCCTGTCGCTGGAGATGGGCACCTCCAACACCTTCGCCAACCTCAGCCGACGCGACGCCGACATTGCCCTGCGCCTGACCAACACGCCACCGGAACACCTGGTGGGCCGCAACCTGGGGTCTACCTCCTACGTGGTGTGTGGCCAGCCACAGTGGCGCGATCGCCTGGCCGAGTCGCCCGTCAGCACACCGTGGATCGCCCCCGACGACTCGATGCAGGACCACCCCACGGTGGTCTGGCGCAACCAGCAGTACCCTGGACTGAGCCCTCGGTACCAGTGCAGCAGCATGTCGACCATCGCCCAGCTGGTGACTGCCGGGCTGGGCGTGGCGGCGCTGCCGGACTACATGGTGCATGCGCTGCCCGGTGTGGATGCGCTGAGCGGGCCGCTGGCCGGCTGCGACACCCAGCTGTGGCTGCTGACCCGGCCGGATTGCCGGGCGCTGCGCTCGGTGCAGACATTGTTCGAAGAGCTGACCCCGCGGTTGCGCGGCGCGATGCTCTGAGGTTATCGTCAGGTTCATGCAGTGAGGGTGTCTGTTCCGGCCCTTTCGCGGCTAAAGCCGCTCCCACGTGGTGCGGCGACAGGCCTAGGTATACAGCAGGCCGACAAAACAGCGCTTCCCTATTGGCTGGTGATTTTTTAAACTATCGAGTCCGCCTGCCCATTACTGGGCTGCACGCCCACCGCATTTGCTACTGAGGAAGACCATGGCCCGCGTAACTGTTGAAGACTGCCTGGAACACGTGGATAACCGCTTTGAGCTGGTCATGCTCTCGACCAAGCGCGCTCGCCAGCTGGCGACCGGCGGCAAAGAGCCACGCGTAGCGTGGGAAAACGACAAGCCAACCGTTGTTGCCCTGCGTGAAATCGCCGAAGGCATCGTCACCAACGAGTTCATCGCCGCTGAAGAGATCGTCACCGAGGATCCGGTCTTCGCCGCGTTCGAGGACGAGTCCAACGAGGCTGTCTGATTGATGCCAGGTCGACGTCGCACGGCGCAAGGCCCTCTTCCTCCGCAGGAGGTGAACCCATGCCGGGTATAGAAGCCTTGGCCGAACGGCTGTCGACCTACCTTGGCCCCGAACAGGTCAACCTGGTCCGGCGCGCCTATTTCTACGCCGAACAGGCCCACGACGGGCAGCGCCGCCGCAGCGGCGAGCCCTACGTGACCCATCCGCTGGCCGTGGCCAGCATCCTCGCCGACATGCACATGGACCATCAGAGCCTGATGGCGGCCATGCTGCACGACGTGATCGAAGACACCGGCATCGCCAAGGAAGCCCTCAGCCAGCAATTTGGCGAGACCGTGGCCGAACTGGTCGATGGGGTCAGCAAGCTGACCCAGATGAACTTCGAGACCAAGGCCGAGGCGCAAGCCGAAAACTTCCAGAAAATGGCCATGGCCATGGCCCGCGACATCCGCGTGATCCTGGTCAAGCTGGCCGACCGCCTGCACAACATGCGTACCCTGGAAGTGCTGTCTGGCGAAAAACGCCGGCGCATCGCCAAGGAAACCCTGGAAATCTACGCGCCCATCGCCAACCGCTTGGGCATGCACACCGTGCGCGTGGAGTTCGAGGACCTCGGCTTCAAGGCCATGCACCCGATGCGCTCGTCGCTGATTCACCGGGCGGTGAAAAGCGCACGCGGCAACCGCAAGGAAATCGTCGCCAAGATCGAGCAGTCGCTGGCCAACTGCCTGGCCGTCGACGGTATCCAGGGCGAGGTCAGCGGCCGACAGAAACACCTCTATGGCATCTACAAGAAGATGCGCGGCAAGCGCCGTGCCTTCAACGAGATCATGGACGTGTACGCCTTCCGCATCATCGTCGACAAGGTCGACACCTGCTACCGCGTGCTCGGCGCCGTGCACAACCTGTACAAGCCGCTGCCTGGTCGCTTCAAGGACTACATCGCGATCCCCAAGGCCAACGGCTACCAGTCGTTGCACACCACGCTGTTCGGCATGCACGGCGTGCCCATCGAAATCCAGATCCGCACCCGCGAGATGGAAGAGATGGCCAACAACGGCATCGCCGCGCACTGGCTGTACAAGTCCAATGATGACGAGCAGCCCAAGGGCAGCCACGCCCGCGCACGCCAGTGGGTCAAGGGCATCCTTGAACTGCAGCAACGTGCCGGCAACTCGCTGGAATTCATCGAAAGCGTGAAAATCGACCTGTTCCCGGACGAGGTCTACGTGTTCACGCCCAAGGGCCGCATCATGGAGCTGCCCAAAGGCTCCACGGCCGTCGATTTTGCCTATGCGGTGCACACCGACGTGGGCAATAGCTGCATCGCCTGCCGCATCAACCGCCGCCTGGCACCGCTGTCGGAACCGCTGCAAAGCGGCTCGACGGTGGAAATCGTCAGCGCCCCGGGCGCACGGCCAAACCCGGCCTGGCTGAACTTCGTGGTGACCGGCAAGGCACGCACGCACATCCGCCACGCACTCAAGCAGCAGCGTCGCTCCGAGTCCATCAGCCTGGGTGAACGCCTGCTGAACAAGGTGCTCACCGGTTTCGACAGCAGCCTGGAGAAAATCCCGCAGGAACGTATCCAGGCGATTCTTGCCGAGTACCGCCAGGAACTGATCGAAGACCTGCTCGAAGACATCGGCCTGGGCAACCGCATGGCCTACGTGGTCGCACGCCGCCTGCTGTCGGCCGACGGCGAGCAGTTGCCCGCGCCGGAAGGCCCGCTGGCGATCCGTGGTACCGAAGGCCTGGTGCTGAGCTACGCCAAGTGCTGTACGCCGATTCCGGGTGACCCGATCGTCGGCCACCTGTCGGCTGGCAAAGGCATGGTCGTGCACCTTGAGAACTGCCGCAACATCAGTGAAATCCGCCACAACCCGGAGAAGTGCGTGCAGCTTTCCTGGGCCAAGGACATCACGGGCGAGTTCAATGTCGAACTGCGTGTCGAACTGGAGCACCAGCGCGGCCTGATCGCGCTGCTGGCCAGCAGCGTCAACGCCGCCGACGGCAACATCGAGAAGATCAGCATGGACGAACGCGACGGCCGTATCAGCGTGGTCCAACTGGTGGTCAGCGTGCACGACCGCGTGCACCTGGCGCGTGTGATCAAGAAGCTGCGTACCCTGACCGGTGTGGTCCGCATCACCCGCATGCGTACGTAGTCCGCCAACCGCAAGGAGTCATCATGAGCAAGACCGTCATCAACAGCGACAAGGCCCCTGCCGCCATCGGCACCTACTCGCAGGCGATCAAGGCCGGCAACACCGTGTACATGTCGGGTCAGATCCCACTGGACCCAAAAACCATGGAACTGGTCGAAGGCTTCGAAGCCCAGACCGTGCAGGTGTTCGAAAACCTCAAGGCCGTGGCTGAAGCCGCTGGTGGTTCGTTCAAGGACATCGTCAAGCTGAACATCTTCCTCACCGACCTGAGCCACTTCGCCAAGGTCAACGAGGTCATGGGCCGCTACTTCGAGCAGCCATACCCGGCCCGCGCCGCCATCGGGGTTGCCGCGCTGCCGAAAGGCGCCCAGGTCGAAATGGACGCCATCCTGGTCATCGAATGATGCCCCGGTGACGGGCGCCCTGCCCGTCACCCCTCCTCTGCAAGGTTATCCCGTCATGCGTCAAGCATTGCCCCTCGTGCTGGCAGCCCTGCTACTGGGCGGCTGCGCCAGCCACAAACCTGAAGATTTCAACGGCACCTGGATCAACCAGGACGCCATCACTGCCGCCGTCAAAGGCGGCAGCTTGCGCCAGGCGCTGAATGAGCATGGCCCGGTGTTCGAGTGGAAGCTCGACGTCGCCAGCCAGCAGGCCAGCTACAGCAATGGCTTCGAGGCCGCTGACGGCCAGCTGAGCGCCAACGAAAAGCAATGGCAGGCCAGCTTCGACGGTGGCCAGACCGAACAGCTGTCGCTTGATGGCGACGAGCTGCTAACCGTCGATCAACGTGGTGCCAAGCAGGCCTTCGTACGCGCCAAGACGCCTGCGGCTGGCAACGCCCCGCTGGGTAGCAACTTCGAGAAGGCGTTGTACCAGGCCTACCTGGGTGGCAACTGGAAGATCACCGAAGGCCAAGGCAAAGGTGCCAGCGTGCGCTTCAGCGACACCGGCAACGTCACCGGCCTGCCCGGCCCGGACCGCTTCGCCCTGTGCCTGGCAGGCGACTGCGCGACCATGGGCGGCAGCAATGACAGCCTGTGGCTGGAGCGAAACCAGCGTGGTGCACCATTCATCATCAAGCGCGACGGCGACAAACTGGAGATTTTC
This sequence comes from Pseudomonas sp. NPDC008258, assembly GCF_042956345.1. Taxonomy (NCBI): domain Bacteria; kingdom Pseudomonadati; phylum Pseudomonadota; class Gammaproteobacteria; order Pseudomonadales; family Pseudomonadaceae; genus Pseudomonas; species Pseudomonas sp. NPDC008258. Next base: position 130,598 of record NZ_JBIBGE010000015.1, on the reverse strand, counting down.
CAGGCGGTGAACCGTGCGCAGCCGGATGAAATGCCGGAGCTGGCGGCGGGCAAGCGGCAGTGGGTGCTGGAGCAAGACTAAATCCGAACGCGGTCCCTGTGGGAGCGGGCTTGCCCGCGAACACCGGCGAAGCCGGTGCCATATACCGCGTTGCATTCTTCGCGGGCTTGCCCGCTCCCACAGAGATTCACATCACCCCTGGGGATCAGCCTTTCCCTTCCAGGATGGCGGCATACCCTTCCTTGTAACTCGGATACTCCGGCACCCACCCCAACGCCCGCGCCCGGGCATTGCTGCAGCGTTTGCTGCCCGTACGCCGCACCCGCTGCTCATCGGACCACTCGGTAACCCCCATGTACGCCCGCAGCCAGGCCACCACGTCGGCCAGCGGCGCCGGGTCGTCATCAACGCCAATGTAGTAGTCGTCCAGCACCTTGCCATCGGCATCGGCCTGCAGCAGGTGCGCCAGCAGGCTGGCGGCATCCTCGGCATGAATGCGGTTGCCGTACAGCGGCGGCTCCTCGGCCACGCGGTAACCTTGGCGCACCTGGCTCAGCAGCCATTCACGACCAGGGCCATAGATACCGGTCAGGCGCACCACGCTTGCCGGGATGCCGCTGCCCAGCGCCAGCTGTTCAGCCTCCAGCATCACCCGCCCGGAATAGCCCTCGGGCTCGGTGGCTGCACCCTCTTCGATCCATTCACCGTCTTTTTGGGCATACACGCTGCTGCTGGAAACGAACAACAGGCGACGGGGGCGCTGGCCACGCTCGGCGAGCCAGGCCAGCACATGGCGCAGGCCTTCGACATAGGCGGCCTGGTAGCCCGCCTCGTCGTGCTGGCTGGCCGCCACGCAGTACACCAGGTAGTCCAGCGGCCCCTGTGGCCAGGCGGGCGGAATAGACGGCTCGGCCAAATCGGCGGCAATCGGCGTAACGCCTGCAGGCAGTTGCCCGACCGAGCGGCGCAGGCCGCTTACCTGCCAGCCTTTGGCCAGCATCTGCGTGGCAAAGCGCCCACCTACATCACCACATCCCACCACCATCACGGAAAGGTCTGACATCGCTAAACTCCCTAGACCAATTGATCAGCCCGGCCACGCTACACGATGGATGGCTAGACCATAGGCGAAAAAAGCAACAAGATTACTTTTGTTAACAAGAATTACTTGCAATAATGGCGGCCAATTTGTTCTCGGCCTACTTCGAGGCCTTGGAGAACGTTCACTTTTTTCTTCATCAGGTCCGGCCAGCATGACACGTACTCAACCTTCCGCTTCGCCAACCCCGTCGCGCGCCTGGCGCGCCATCGCCGCGCTGACACTCAGCCTGGTGCTGGCCCCGGTGGCCATGGCCGATGAGCCAACCACCCCGGCGGCCGCGCCAGCCGCTGCTACCGCACCGGCTGCTCCGGCTACCCCAGCGGCACCGGCCGTGGAAGGCCAGGCACCTGCTGGCGAAGCACAGGCTGCCGCCCCGGCAGATTCGCAGGTAGTGGTTGATCCCGCCACCGACGCACTGGTTGAAGACACCTCGCTGGGCATGGCCCACGACCTGTCCCCATGGGGCATGTACAAGAACGCCGACATCGTGGTGAAGATCGTCATGATCGGCCTGGCGATTGCCTCCATCATCACCTGGACCATCTGGATTGCCAAAGGCTTCGAGCTGATGGGCGCCAAGCGTCGCCTGCGTGGTGAAATCGCCCAGCTGAAGAAATCCGCCAGCCTGAAAGAAGCCAGCGAAGTTTCCAACAAAGAAGGCACCCTGGCCCACACCCTGGTCCACGACGCCCTCGAAGAAATGCGCCTGTCGGCCAACGCCCGCGAAAAAGAAGGCATCAAGGAACGCGTCAGCTTCCGCCTGGAGCGCCTGGTGCACGCCAGCGGTCGCACCATGAGCAACGGCACCGGCGTACTCGCAACCATCGGTTCCACTGCGCCATTCGTCGGCCTGTTCGGTACCGTATGGGGCATCATGAACAGCTTCATCGGCATCGCCAAGACCCAGACCACCAACCTGGCCGTGGTTGCCCCTGGTATCGCCGAAGCCTTGCTGGCCACCGCCCTGGGCCTGGTCGCTGCAATCCCGGCTGTCGTCATCTACAACGTCTTCGCCCGCTCCATCGCTGGCTACAAGGCTCAGGTGTCCGACGCCTCCGCTCAGGTACTGCTGCTGGTCAGCCGTGACCTGGACCACCAGGGCAGCGATCGCGCCGCCCCGCACATGGTGAAAGTGGGGTAAGCCATGGGCCTGCATCTCAACGAAGGTGGCGACGACCTCGCCGAAAACCACGAAATCAACGTTACGCCGTTCATCGACGTAATGCTGGTGCTGCTGATCATCTTCATGGTGGCAGCCCCCTTGGCCACGGTCGACATCAAGGTCGACCTGCCGGCCTCGACTGCCAAACCGGCACCGAGGCCCGAGAAACCGGTGTTCGTCAGCGTCAAGGCCGACCAGAAGCTGTACGTCGGCGACGATCAGGTTGCTGCGCCCGACCAGCTTGGCCCGATGCTCGACGCCAAGACCAAGGGTGACAAGGAGACCACTATCTTCTTCCAGGCTGACAAGGGCGTGGATTATGGCGACCTGATGGAAGTGATGAACAACATGCGCGCGGCCGGCTACCTCAAGGTCGGTCTGGTAGGTCTCGAGACGGCAGCCAAGAAATGACGAAAACGCGCTCAAACATGGCGCGCTACGGTGGCAGCCTGCTGATCGTGCTGGGCGTGCACGTGGTCGCTGTGCTGCTGACGCTCAACTGGTCGGTGCCCCAGGCCATCGAGCTGCCCCCGGCAGCGATGATGGTCGAGCTGGCACCGTTGCCGGAGCCTGCGCCACCACCGCCACCGAAAGCGGCTCCACAGCCACCGGCACCGGTCGAAGAACTGCCGCTGCCAAAGCTGGTGGAAGCGCCCAAGCCCAAGATCGCAGTGCACAAGCCGCCCAAGCCGAAGGCCAAACCCCAGCCGCCAAAGCCGGAGAAAAAGCCTGAGCCGCCGACGGAAGCACCGCCAACCGAACAAACGGTAGACGCACCGCCCAGCAACACGCCACCGCAGAAGTCCGCGGCACCGGCGCCGAGCATTGCGTCCAACAGCAACGCCTTGCCAACCTGGCAGAGCGACCTGCTACGCCACCTGGCCAAGTACAAGCGTTACCCGGAAGACGCGCGCCGTCGCGGCCTGCAAGGCATCAACCGCCTGCGCTTCGTGGTCGACGCCGAAGGCAAGGTGGTGTCGTACGCCATGGCCGGTGGTTCGGGCAGTGCTGCACTGGACCGGGCGACCCTGGAAATGATCCGTCGGGCCGGCACGGTACCCAAGCCGCCACCTGAGTTGCTGAACAATGGCACGATCGAAGTCGTGGCACCGTTCGTCTACTCGCTGGACCGCCGCTGAGACTTTTGTTTCTGTCACAAATCGGCAAGTCTGATAACGTGCGTCTATCGATTGCAGCCGCTATGCTGGGCCCGCAACTTCATGGACGCACGTTATGACCCTCACAGAATTACGCTACATCGTCACACTCGCCCAGGAACAGCATTTCGGCCATGCCGCCGAACGCTGCCACGTGAGCCAGCCGACCCTGTCGGTCGGTGTGAAGAAGCTCGAGGATGAGCTTGGCGTTCTGATCTTCGAACGCAGCAAGAGCGCGGTGCGCCTGACCCCGGTCGGCGAAAGCATCGTCGCCCAGGCGCAGAAGGTACTGGAGCAGGCCCAAGGCATTCGCGAACTGGCCCAGGCCGGCAAGAACCAGCTCACTGCCCCGCTCAAGGTTGGCGCCATCTATACCGTCGGCCCGTACCTGTTCCCGCACCTGATCCCGCAACTGCACCGCGTGGCGCCGCAGATGCCGCTGTACATCGAGGAAAACTTCACCCACGTACTGCGCGAAAAATTGCGCAATGGTGAGCTGGACGCGGTGATCATCGCCCTGCCGTTCAACGAAGCCGATGTGCTGACCCTGCCGCTGTACGATGAGCCGTTCTGCGCCCTGATGCCGGCCGACCACCCGTGGACGGCGAAAAAGACCATCGATACCGCCATGCTCAACGACAAGAGCCTGCTGTTGCTGGGTGAAGGCCACTGCTTCCGCGACCAGGTACTGGAAGCTTGCCCGACCCTGAACAAGGGTGGCGAAGGCTCCAGGCACACCACGGTAGAGTCCAGTTCGCTGGAAACCATCCGCCATATGGTGGCCTCCGGCCTTGGCGTGTCGATCCTGCCGCTGTCTGCCGTGCACAGCCATCATTACGCCCCTGGCATCATCGAGGTTCGCCCGCTGACCGCCCCAGCGCCGTTCCGCACCGTGGCCATTGCCTGGCGGGCCAGCTTCCCGCGGCCGAAGGCCATCGAGATCCTCGCCGACTCGATCCGCCTGTGCTCGGTCGCCAAAGCCCCTGCGGAACAACCGGCCTGAGTCATGAGTGAGCTGTCGAAGGTCCCGGTCACGGTACTCAAGGGCGTTGGCGAAGCCATGGCGGAGAAGCTCGCCAAGGTGGGCCTGGAGAACCTGCAGGACGTGCTGTTCCACCTGCCCTTGCGCTACCAGGACCGCACCCGCGTGGTGCCGATTGGCCAATTGCGCCCAGGCCAGGATGCCGTGATCGAGGGTGTGGTCAGCGGTGCCGATGTGACCATGGGCAAGCGCCGCAGCCTGGTGGTACGCCTGGGTGACGGCACAGGTGTGCTGAGCCTGCGCTTCTATCACTTCAGCAACGCACAGAAAGAAGGCCTTAAACGTGGCACCCATCTGCGCTGCTACGGCGAAGCCCGCCCCGGCGCCTCGGGCCTGGAAATCTACCACCCGGAATACCGCGCGCTGAATGGTGACGAGCCACCGCCGCCGGTCGAGCAGACCCTGACGCCGATCTACCCGTCCACCGAAGGCCTTACCCAGCAACGCCTGCGCCTGTTGTGCCAACAGAGCCTGGGCCTGCTCGGCCCGCGCAGCCTGCCCGACTGGCTGCCTGACGAACTGGCCCGGGACTATCAGCTGGCGCCGCTGGACGATGCCATCCGCTACCTGCACAACCCGCCGGCCGACGCCGACCTCGACGAGCTTGCCGAAGGCCAGCACTGGGCCCAGCACCGCCTGGCCTTCGAAGAGCTGCTGACCCATCAGCTGTCGCAGCAACGCCTGCGCGAAAGCCTGCGCAGCCTGCGCGCGCCGGTGCTACCCAAGGCCACGCGCCTGCAGGCACAGTACCTGGCCAACCTGGGCTTCCAGCCAACCGGCGCGCAACAGCGGGTGGCCAACGAAATTGCCTACGACCTCAGCCAGCACGAGCCGATGTTGCGCCTGGTGCAGGGTGATGTGGGGGCCGGCAAGACTGTGGTTGCCGCCCTGGCCGCGTTGCAGGCCCTGGAAGCGGGCTACCAGGTGGCGCTGATGGCACCCACCGAGATCCTCGCCGAACAGCACTACATCACCTTCAAGCGCTGGCTCGAGCCCTTGGGCATCGAAGTGGCCTGGCTGGCCGGCAAGCTCAAGGGCAAGGCACGGGCCGCTTCCCTGGAGCAAATCGCCAACGGCGCACCAATGGTGGTCGGCACCCACGCGCTGTTCCAGGAAGAGGTGAAGTTCAAGCACCTGGCCCTGGCGATCATCGACGAACAGCACCGTTTTGGCGTGCAGCAACGTCTGGCCCTGCGCAAGAAGGGCGTGGCCGGCGAGCTGTGCCCGCACCAGCTGATCATGACCGCCACGCCTATTCCGCGCACCCTGGCCATGAGCGCCTACGCCGACCTGGATACCTCGGTACTCGATGAACTGCCACCCGGGCGCACGCCGGTCAACACCGTGCTGGTGGCTGACAGCCGCCGCTTCGAAGTGGTCGAGCGGGTTCGCGCTGCCTGCGCCGAGGGGCGTCAGGCTTACTGGGTGTGCACCCTGATCGAAGAGTCCGAAGAGCTGACCTGCCAGGCGGCCGAAAGCACGTACGAAGAGCTGGGCAGCGCCTTGGGCGAATTGCGTGTAGGCCTGATCCACGGCCGCATGAAGCCTGCGGAAAAAGCCGAGATCATGGCGCAGTTCAAAGCCGGTGAATTGCAGCTGCTGGTCGCGACCACTGTCATCGAAGTAGGCGTGGACGTACCCAACGCCAGCCTGATGATCATCGAAAACCCCGAACGCCTGGGCCTGGCCCAGTTGCACCAGCTGCGAGGCCGGGTTGGCCGGGGCAGTGCCGTCAGCCATTGCGTGCTGCTGTACCACCCGCCGCTGTCGCAGATCGGCCGCGAGCGCCTGGGGATCATGCGCGAGACCAACGACGGCTTCATCATCGCCGAAAAAGACCTGGAGCTGCGCGGCCCGGGCGAGATGCTGGGGACTCGGCAGACCGGCCTGCTACAGTTCAAGGTCGCCGACCTGATGCGCGACGCCGACCTGCTGCCAGCCGTGCGCGACGCCGCCCAGGCCCTGATCGCGCGCTGGCCGGAGCACGTCAGCCCGTTGCTCGACCGCTGGCTGCGTCATGGCCAACAATACGGGCAAGTGTGACGCCAGTCCCAGAATGGATCCAGATTTGCTCGCAGGCTGGTTATACTTCGCGTTTAAAAGAATCAGTGGATACGGACCATGACTGAAGTTGCCCTGGACACCGCAACCCCACACGCCCCCTCTGTTATCAGGCAGCTGCTGGATAAGGTTGGCGTCGCCTACCGAGAGGTGGTCGAACACTCGGAGCTGCCGGCCGCCTCGCGGGTGCAGGCAATCCTGCTTGACGATGAGATCGGCGCATTGATGGTGCTGTTCCCGCAGAGCAAGATGCTGGACCTCAACCGGCTGGAAGAACTGACCGGCCGCAAGCTCAAGGCGGTGCCACTGGCGCGCTTGAAACAGATGCTCGACAAGCACCAGCTGAAGAACCTGCCGGGTATTCCGGCACTGACCAGCTCACCTTGCCTCTACGAAGACAAGCTGCTGGCTGCCGAAAAATTGTATATCCAGTCTGGCGAAGCCGGGCTGTTGCTGGAAATCGAGCAGGAAGACTTCAAGCGCATGCTGAAAAAAGCCAGCGCTGGCAGTTTCGGCCAACCGGTCCGGGAAATCCGCCCCAACCTCAACCGCCCCGATGACGATACCCGGGAAATCACCACCGCCGTGCAGGCCTTCACGGCCCGGCGCATCCAGAAGCGCCTGGAAGAAACCATCGAGATCCCTCCACTGGCCGACACCGCGCAAAAGATCATCAAGCTGCGGGTAGACCCCAACGCCAGTATCGATGACATCACCGGCGTGGTCGAAACCGACCCGGCGCTGGCGGCACAAGTGGTGAGCTGGGCGGCATCGCCCTACTACGCTTCGCCGGGCAAGATCCGCTCGGTGGAGGATGCCATCGTGCGCGTGCTGGGCTTCGACCTGGTGATCAACCTGGCCCTGGGCCTGGCGCTGGGCAAGACGTTGAGCCTGCCGAAAGACCACCCGCAACAAGCCACGCCATACTGGCAGCAGTCGATCTACACCGCAGCGATCATCGAAGGCCTGACCCGCGCCATACCTCGGGCAGAACGCCCCGAGGCCGGCCTGACCTACCTGGCCGGACTGCTGCACAACTTCGGCTACCTGCTGCTGGCGCACGTGTTCCCGCCACACTTCTCACTGATTTGCCGCCACCTGGAGGTCAACCCGCACCTGAACCACACCTACGTGGAACAGCACCTGCTGGGCATCAGCCGCGAACAGATTGGCGCCTGGCTGATGAAGCTGTGGGACATGCCGGAAGAGCTCTCGACCGCACTGCGCTTCCAGCACGACCCGGCCTACGACGGCGAGTATTCGGCGTTCCCCAACCTGGTGTGCCTGGCCACCCGTTTGCTGCGTTCGCGGGGGATTGGTTCGGGGCCGCAGGAGGAGATTCCTGACGAGCTGCTGGAGCGCCTGGGGATTACCCGGGACAAGGCGGAGGATGTGGTGAACAAGGTACTCGAGGCCGAGAACCTGTTGCGTGAACTGGCTTCGCAGTTCCACGCACCGCATTAAGCATCAACGCATAACCTGTGGGAGCGGGCAAGCCCGCGAACACCGGCGCAGCCGGTGCCAAGCACCGCGTCGCTTGATTCGCGGGCTCGCCCGCTCCCACAGGTTAAGCACCAGCACCTTTGCTGGTTTTCAGCCCTACTTCTTCTTCGGCTTCAGGTACTTCATCAACCCCTGGAACCACATCACCAGCGCCGGATTGCCCTTGATCTGGATGTTCTTGTCCTGAATGCCCTGCATGAACGCCAACTGCTTGTTGCCCGCCTGCATCGTGGCGAAGCCATAGGCTGCGTCCTTGAAGGCAATGGCGAAGGCCGGCTGTGGGTGCGCGCCGCCCTTGCTGCTGATGCGCTCGTTATTGACGATGAAGTGCCGGGCGACATTGCCGTCCAGGGTCTGCATCTGGAACACCAGGTCCTTGCCCTTGAGCTGTTGCTGGAACGCCGGATTGTTACGGCTGGCCCTGGCCATCAACAGCCCCATGGCCCAGAGAAGAAAGCGGAACTTCATCAACGCGCCTCGAATAAAAAGTGACTAAGTCGCGCAGTCTATACTTTTCCAGGACGATTTATGCAAGTTCGAAACATTTTGCCTGCACAAAGCACAACGGGCGCCCTGGGGCGCCCGCTTGGCTGACACTGGGGTTGTCAGAAGGCGATCACTTGCCTTTCTTGGCTGGCTTGGCCGGGGCGTTGACGCTGTCGCGCAGGTTCTTGCCTGGCTTGAACGCCACGGTATTGCTGGCTTTGATCTTGACCGGCTCACCGGTTTGCGGGTTCTTGCCGGTACGCGCGCCGCGATGACGCTTTTCGAAGGTGCCGAAACCGACCAGGGTCACGGTGTCCTTGTCCAGGGCGCCGGTGATGCTGTCGAGAATCGCGTTCAAAACCTGATTGGCCTTTTCCTTGGTCAGATCGGCCTTATCGGCGATGACGGCGGCGAGTTCTGGTTTGCGCATAGTGAAGCCTCTTTGACGGAATTCTTGTTGTTATGCCGTGCTGCCTTTGGGAGCAGCGCTCAAGGCACCGCAGGCTCTAATCTGCGGCAGACGGAAGTGAGAATGGCACGAGCTCCGGGGCCGCGCCAGTATCTGGGCGGCCATTGTGCGGGCAACAACAGGATAAATCCGACAGAACGCCCTCTATTTAAGCCATTACCGCCGGTAACTGGCGATTCAGCGCCAGCTTCTCCATGACGGCGGCCCCGGTCAGGGCGTAGCCCAGCAACTGGCCGTCAGCGCCATGGCAGAGCACTTTGAGGTCACTGCCCTGCCCCTCCACCTGCCAATGACCGTCCTGGCCCAAGGGTGGCGGCGAGACCACCAACGGGCAGGCCGGTGTTTTTACAGTGATCGGCATTGGCCCGTAGGCGACCGCGGTCGGCTTGCCGGCCAAGGTTTGCGCCAGCGCCCGGGCACAGCTCATCAGCGGCATCACGTAGAGCAGGTTGATGCCATCGACTTCGGCACAGTCGCCGAGGGCGAAGATGTTGGCGTGGGACGTACGCAGCTCGCGGTCTACGCTGACGCCACGGTTGGTCTGCAAGCCGGCTGCGGCAGCCAGATTGATGCGAGGGCGCAGACCGATGGCCGAAACCACCAGGTCGCAGGCGATGACGCTGCCATCGGACAGGTGTGCCTCCAGGCCGTTGACTACCTGTTGCACACGGTTCAGCACCGGGCCCAGGTGGAAACGCACGCCCAGGCCTTCCAGCCCGGCTTGCACGGCCGCCGCAGCGGCTGGGTGCAGCAGGGTTGGCATCACCTGTTCGCACGGCGCGACCACGTCCACCTGGAAGCCACCCACGCTCATGTCGTTGGCAAATTCGCAACCGATAAGGCCCGCACCAAGAATCAGCACGCGCTGTTTGCCAGCGGCGGCGGCCCGGAAGCGGGCATAGTCTTCCAGATCGTTGATCGGGAATACCCACTCACCTGCATCGCCTTCAATCGGCACCTGCACGGTCTGGGCGCCCCAGGCCAGCACCAGGTCGCGGTATTCAACGGCCTCTTCGCCGATCCACAGGCGTTTGTGGCCCGGGTCGATGCCGCTGATGCGGGTGTGGGTGCGGATCTCGGCGTTCAACTGCACGGCCATTGCGCCGGGTTCGGCCATGACCAGGCCATCGGCGCCTTTCTGCTTGGCAAAGCCCATGGAGAGCATGGGCTTGGAATAGGAACGACCGTCGTCGGCAGTGATCAGCAGCAGCGGCGTCTGCGCATCGAGTTTGCGAAATTCACGGGCCAGGTTGTAGCCCGCAAGGCCGGTACCGATGATTACCACGGGGGACGTCATGTCGTGCTTTCCTCGATTAGCCGATGGAGATCATTTCAAAATCGCTTTTGCCGACACCGCAGTCGGGGCACAGCCAGTCTTCAGGCACGTCTTCCCAACGCGTGCCGGGGGCGATGCCGTCGTCTGGCCAGCCTTCTGCTTCGTCGTAGATCAGGCCGCAGACAATACACTGCCACTTTTTCATCAGGTCTTTTTCCTCGGGTCAGGCTGGGGCTTTGTGTAGCTGCTGAGGGCCTCTTCGCGGGCTCGCCCGCTCCCACAGGGCGAGGTGCATAACCTGTGGGAGCGGGCGAGCCCGCGAATGGGGCCGACGCGCAATTCTTGGGGGCTTTGTAGCGGCCCCGCCACCAGTATGCAAGCAGTCGGGGCAATCATGCTAAGCTCGCCGCCTCTCTGGTTGTAACAAGCAGACCGACGTGTCGTACGAATCCCCGCAAGCAGCCACTGTGGCGTGGCTGCCGTATTCACGGCTGGCGACCGACATCGACCAGCCCACCCTTGACTGGCTGTTCGACGAGGGCTCGCTGACCCGCCGCCTGACCCGCCTGTCCTTTGATCACTTCTCTGTTACCCCGCTGTTCGAGGGCTGGCAGCCGCTGCGCGATGATGAATGCCAGGCGCTGGGCATTGCCTCCGGCGCCGAAGGCTGGGTACGCGAGGTATACCTGCGCGGCCATGGCCAACCCTGGGTATTCGCCCACAGCGTCGCCAGCCGCAGCGCCCTGGAGCGCGGCGGGCTGGACCTTGAAACCCTGGGCAGCCGCTCGCTGGGCGAGTTGCTGTTCTGCGACCAGGCGTTCATTCGCCACCCCATTGAAGTGTGCAGTTATCCACAGGCATGGTTGCCAACCGAAGCCGCTCATGACGCATTGTGGGGGCGCCGTTCGCGCTTCGAGCGTGGCGGCCTGGACCTGCTGGTGGCAGAAGTATTCCTGCCGGCACTGTGGCAAGCGGCCAAGGAGGAGAACCGCTGATGTACCTGCAACTGCTCAAGTCGCTCAACCGCCTGCACCCGCGGGCCTGGGACTTCGTCCAGCTCAGCCGCATGGACCGGCCGATCGGTATCTACCTGCTGCTGTGGCCAACCTTGTCGGCGGTGTGGATCGCCGGCAACGGTTCACCGACCCTGGCCAATGTGCTGATCTTCGGCCTTGGCGTGGTGCTGATGCGCGCTGCAGGCTGCTGCATCAACGATTTTGCCGACCGCAAGGTGGACGGCCACGTCAAGCGCACCGCCGACCGGCCCTTGGCCAGTGGCCGGGTCCGGCCGCGCGAGGCATTGGCACTGTTCGCCATCCTGGTCGGGGTCAGCTTCCTGCTGGTGCTGTGCACCAATAGCCGCACGGTGTGGCTGTCGTTTGGCGCGGTGGCGTTGGCGTTCTGCTACCCGTTCATGAAGCGCTATACCTATTACCCACAGGTGGTGCTGGGTGCCGCGTATTCCTGGGGCATTCCCATGGCCTTCACGGCAGCGGGTGGCGAACTGCCGGCCAGCGCCTGGCTGCTGTACATCGCCAACTTGCTGTGGACGGTGGGTTACGACACCTATTACGCCATGGTCGACCGCGATGACGACCTGAAGATTGGAGTGAAGTCGACCGCAATCCTGTTCGGCGAGGCCGACCGCACCATCATCCTGACCTTGCAGCTGCTGTCGCTGGGCTGCCTGTTGCTGGCGGGTAGCCGCTTCGAGCTGGGGGGCTGGTTCCACCTGGGGTTGCTGGGTGCGGCGGCGTGCTTTGCGTGGGAGTACTGGTCGACACGCAAGCTGGACCGGGAGTCGTGCTTCAAGGCGTTTCTGCACAATCACTGGGCGGGGTTGCTGGTGTTTATTGGTGTGGTGCTGGACTACGCACTGCGCTGAAAACTCTGGGGCTGCTTTGCAGCCCATCGCGACACAAGGCCGCTCCCACATGGTCCTGCATACGCCGATCAATGTGGGAGCGGCCTTGTGTCGCGAAAGGGCCGCAAAGCGGCCCCGGCAATTTCAAGGCTTGGCGATATGCCAGACATCCTTCACGCCATCACCGGTCTTGTCCCCGGCCTTCTTGTCCCTGACGAAGGTATATAGCGGCTTGCCGTCGTAAGCCCACTGCATCGAACCGTCATCACGCTTGATCTGTGTCCACTTGCCGTCAGGCTTTTCACCATCCATGACCTTCAACGGCGGCCAGTTGGTAGCGCATTCGCCATTGCACATCGACTTGCCACCCGCATCCTTGTCAAAGGTGTACAACGTCATGCCGGCATGATCGACCCACATGCCGTCCTTCTCCATGGCATGGTGGGCCGACGCCACCCCCGGGAGCGCCAGCGCAGCGAAAAGGGCCATCCAGCTCAGCGTTTGTCGTGTCATTGGATTCACCATTGTTTCGGGGGGATTAGGTTCGGGTTGCCGCCGCTGCGGCCCTTTCAAGCCTAGTCCAGTCACGGAATGTCGCCAGAACGGCCAACACCCTGTCACACAGCTGCAATAATTCCGTTATCTAATGCGGGCCAAGACACCGAATCCAGGAGAGGTTTTGAGCATGGTTGGCAGAAACATTCTGATCGTCGACGACGAAGCGCCCATTCGCGAGATGATCGCCGTTGCCCTGGAAATGGCCGGCTATGACTGCCTGGAAGCGGAAAACTCCCAACAGGCCCACGCGATTATCGTCGACCGCAAACCGGACCTGATCCTGCTCGACTGGATGCTGCCAGGCACCTCCGGCATCGAGCTGGCCCGCCGCCTCAAGCGCGACGAGCTGACCGGCGACATCCCGATCATCATGCTCACCGCCAAGGGTGAAGAAGACAACAAGATCCAGGGCCTGGAAGTGGGCGCTGACGACTACATCACCAAGCCGTTCTCGCCGCGTGAGCTGGTGGCGCGCCTGAAAGCCGTGCTGCGCCGCACCGGCCCGAGCGACAGCGAAGCACCGATCGAAGTCGGCGGCCTGCTGCTCGACCCGATCAGCCACCGCGTGACCATCGACGGCAAGCCGGCCGAGATGGGCCCCACCGAATACCGCCTGCTGCAGTTCTTCATGACCCACCAGGAGCGCGCCTACACCCGTGGCCAGCTGCTGGACCAAGTGTGGGGTGGCAACGTGTATGTCGAGGAACGCACGGTTGACGTGCACATCCGCCGCCTGCGCAAGGCGCTGGGTGAAGCCTATGAAAATCTGGTACAAACCGTCCGGGGCACTGGCTACCGCTTCTCGACCAAGAGCTGATCGAGTTCAAAAGCGCCACGCTGCACGTTGTTGTACAAGGACCGTCAATTGAACCAGAACTGGCACGCGACCCTGATTCGCCACCTGCTGTTGCTGTTTACCGTCTGCCTGATCGGTGGGCTGGTCAGTGGCTACTATGGCTGGAGCCTGGCCATTGGCCTGGCGCTCTACCTGGGTTGGACCCTCAAGCAACTGCTGCGCCTGCACGACTGGTTGCGCAATCACCAACCCGATGAAGCACCGCCCGATGGCTACGGCCTGTGGGGTGAGGTGTTCGACAGCATCTACCACCTGCAACGCCGCGACCAGCGAGTGCGTGGCCGCCTGCAGGCGGTGATCGACCGGGTGCAGGAGTCCACTGCCGCACTGCGTGACGCCGTGATCATGCTCGACAGCGACGGCAACCTGGAGTGGTGGAACCGTGCCGCCGAAACCCTGCTGGGCTTCAAGACCCCACAGGACGGTGGCCAGCAGGTCACCAACCTGGTGCGCCACCCACGCTTCAAGGAGTACTTCGAAGCGGAGAACTACCTCGAACCGCTGGAAATCCCCTCGCCAATCAACGACCGCATGCGTGTGCAACTGCACATCACCCGTTATGGCAACAACGAGCACTTGATGCTGGTGCGCGATGTCACGCGCATCCACCAGCTGGAACAGATGCGCAAGGACTTCGTCGCCAACGTCTCGCACGAGCTGCGCACGCCGCTTACCGTGATCACCGGCTATCTGGAAACCCTGCTGGATAACGTCGAAGACGTGAACCCGCGCTGGAAGCGCGCTTTGCAGCAGATGAGCCAGCAAGGCTCGCGCATGCAGACGCTGCTCAACGACCTGCTGCTGCTGGCCAAGCTGGAAGCCACCGACTACCCGTCGGACAACCAGCCGGTGGCAGTCGATGCCTTGCTCACCGCCATCAAGAACGACGCCCAGGCGCTGTCCGGGCCACGCAACCAGCGCATCACGCTGGAAGCGGCGCCTGGCGTGAAGCTCAAGGGTAGCGAGTCTGAACTGCGCAGTGCCTTTTCCAACCTGGTGTTCAACGCGGTCAAGTACACCCAGGACGAAGGCAACATCCGTATCCGCTGGTGGGCCGATGCCCAGGGTGCACACTTGTCGGTACAGGACTCGGGGGTGGGCATCGACGCCAAGCACTTGCCCCGCCTGACCGAACGCTTCTACCGGGTCGACTCCAGCCGGGCGTCGAATACCGGTGGTACCGGCCTGGGGCTGGCGATCGTCAAGCATGTGCTGATGCGCCACCGCGGCAAGCTGGAAATCAGCAGTGTGCCGGGGCATGGCAGTACCTTTACCTGTCATTTTTTGCCGGCACAATTGGCCAACGGCAAGGCTTGAGACCCTTGGGGCTGCTTTGCAGCCCATCGCCGGCAAGCCAGCTCCCACAGGTGTTCCGCTTTCCCTGTGGGAGCTGGCTTGCCGGCGATGGGGCGCAACGCGCCCCCAAAAAATCCAGCACCCTTTGCTTTTGCGGCTTCAGCCGCTACATTGGATCCCCTGTGCCAGCTAGAGCTGGCACTTTTTTTCTCTCTATTTCTAAGACGGACCCCGTAAAAACTCCATCATGGACCCTTCCCCTGGTATCAGCCTCACCTCGTTATTCGCCGACTTCGGCATGATCATCTTTGCCTTGCTGCTGGTGCTGCTCAACGGCTTCTTCGTTGCCGCCGAGTTCGCCATGGTCAAGCTGCGCGCCACCCGCGTAGAGTCCATTGCCGAACAGCATGGCTGGCGCGGCAATATCCTGCGCAAGGTACACAACCAGCTCGACGCCTACCTGTCGGCCTGCCAGCTGGGTATCACCCTCGCCTCCCTGGGCCTGGGCTGGGTTGGCGAACCGGCGTTTGCCCACCTGCTGGAGCCGCTGCTCGCCTACTTTGGCGTCGACTCGCCCGAGCTGATCAAGGCCATCTCGTTCTTCATCGCCTTCTTCGTCATCTCCTACCTGCACATCGTGGTCGGTGAGCTGGCACCCAAATCCTGGGCCATCCGCAAACCCGAGCTGCTGTCGCTGTGGACGGCAGTACCGCTGTACCTGTTCTACTGGGCGATGTACCCGGCCATCTACCTGCTCAATGCCAGCGCCAACACCATCCTGCGCATAGCCGGCCAGGGCGAGCCAGGCCCGCACCACGAGCACCACTACAGCCGTGAGGAACTCAAGCTGATCCTGCACTCCAGCCGTGGCCAGGACCCAAGCGACCAAGGCATGCGCGTGCTGGCGTCGGCCGTGGAAATGGGCGAGCTGGAAGTGGTCGACTGGGCCAACTCGCGTGAGGACATGGTCAGCATCGACGCCCATGCACCGCTGAAGCAGATCCTGGCCCTGGTGCGCCGCCACAAGTTCAGCCGGTACCCGGTGTATGACGCAGAGCGTGAAGAGTTCACCGGTTTGCTGCACATCAAGGACCTGCTGCTGGAGCTGGCCGAGCTGGAGCACTTGCCCGAGACCATCGACCTGGACGACCTCGCCCGGCCGCTGGAGCGCGTATCGCGGCACATGCCGCTGTCGCAACTGCTGGAGCAGTTCCGCAAAGGGGGTGCGCACTTCGTGCTGGTGGAAGAAGCCGACGGCAAGGTAATCGGCTACCTGACCATGGAAGACGTGCTGGAAGTGCTGGTGGGCGATATCCAGGACGAGCACCGCAAGACCGAGCGCGGCATCCTCGCCTACCAGCCGGGCAAACTGCTGGTACGCGGTGATACGCCGCTGTTCAAGGTTGAGCGCCTGCTGGGCATCGACCTCGACCACATCGAGGCAGAAACCCTGGCAGGGTTGGTCTACGAGACACTCAAGCGCGTACCTGAAGAAGAGGAAGTGCTGGAGGTCGAAGGGCTGCGCATCATCATCAAGAAGATGAAAGGGCCGAAGATCGTGCTGGCCAAGGTGCTGAAGCTGGATTAAAGCCCATTCGCGGGCTCGCCCGCTCCCACAGGATCACCTGAGGCCGGGCCTTTCAGATTACCTGTGGGAGCGGGCGAGCCCGCGAAGAGGCCGGCACAGATCATGGGTTACCCGCAGTAAAATCCGGCAACCCGCTGATCGGCTTGTCGAACCTGTAAGGTATCGACTCCAGCGCCAACCCCACATTGCGCTGGACCACAAAATGCAGGTGCGGCCCGGTGCTGTTGCCGGTATTGCCCGACTTGGCCAGCACCTGCCCCTGGCGCACCCGCTGCCCCTCCGCTACCACCACCGAACCGCGCATCAGGTGCAGGTACACGCCCATGGTGCCATCGGGGTGCAGAATCCTGACAAAGTTGCCCGAAGGGTTGGGCGCCCGCCCGCTCTGGCTGTTCTCTGTCTTTACCACCACGCCCTCGCGTGCAGCAATGATGGTGGTGCCTTCGGGCATGGCGATATCCATGGCGTAGCGCCCTTTGGGCCCGAAGTGGCTGACCCGCCCGTTAGGCCCCTGGGTGACGCGAAACGGCCCGCCAACCCAAGGGAACGCATAACGGAAGCCTTGGGGGCGCATACCCGGGTCACCCATGGCCTGCAGCAGGGTCGAACGGTAATTCAGCAGCAGCCCTGGCCGCCCCCGGAGCACGCTGAGCATTTGCGTGGTACGCGGCGGCAGCAACCTACGCACGATACGCGGGGCATCGCCGCCCTGTGCGTTCACCAGGTTGTCTAATCGCAACTCGACTTCAACGGGAACATGCAGCTCGTTGCGTGCCGAAAAACTCACGCCACCGTCAAAGACCTTGGCGTTCAGCAACACCTGGCCCTCCAACGTTTCGACCATAGGGTCGCGCAGCACCAAGGGCTTGGCGCCAGGGCCTGGGCGGTCGGAATAGGAGACCACACCGTAATCGTCAGTGATCTTGTAGAGGGTCACACCCAGGCTCGACGCCGAGACCATGAGCAATGCACAGAACAGCAGCAGGCGCGTGGGCATGATAGTGGCTTTTTGACAGTTTTGATTTGTCGAAGCCTAGCAGCGGGTTCTGTGGTGGGTATTGCAGTTGGTCGGATGGCGACCGCAGGCCTGGCCTCATCGCCGGCAAGCCAGCTCCCACAGGTACAGCGCCAGCCTCAGGCCTCGTGCGCATCCTGTGGGAGCTGGCTTGCCGGCGATGAGGCCAGTAGCCGATACTCAGGCGCCTGGGGTGAAGTGCTTCTGCGCAGTCCCGCGGGCAATCAGCCGCGACAGGTAATCGAGCTTCTGGGCATCCTGATCGACGAACTTGAACGTCAATTGCAGCCAGTCGCTGTCAGGTTTGGGCTCCAATGCGGCAACGGCATGCAGGTAACCGTTCAAGCGCGCGACTTCGGCGCTCTCACCTTGTTCCAGGTCCAGCACAGCCCCTTCCAGCACCTGCGGCAACGCCGCGCTGCGGCGCACTACCAGCAGGGCTTCTTTCAGGCTCAGCGCCTTGATTACGCAAGGTTGCGTGCCGCTGGCCAGGCGCAACTGGCCTTGGCCACGGCCGGTCGGTGCAGGCGCTGGCGGTGTGGGTGCGCTGGCCAATGGCTTGGCCGCAGCGGGCACGGGTGCCGCCACCTTGGCCGCCTCTGGCTTGCCACCTGTCAGCGCACTGAGCGAATCGTTGGCGAATGCCGAGTTGGCCCGCGCCGGGCCGATGGCCGTCAGGCTCTCGAGCTTGCCGATCTTGGCCAGTGCCTTTTTCACCTTGGTCAGCAGCTGCTCGTTGGTGAACGGCTTGCCGACAAAGTCGGAAACGCCCGCCTGGATCGCCTGGATGACGTTTTCCTTGTCGCCACGGCTGGTCACCATGATGAACTGCAGGTTTTTCAGCGCAGGCTGCTGACGGCACCAGGTGAGCAGTTCCAGCCCAGACATTTCCGGCATTTCCCAGTCGCACAGGACCAGGTCGAATGCTTCCTTGTCCAGCATCGCCATGGCCTTGCGACCGTTGACGGCGTCGTCGATGGCCATGCCCGGGAAGGCATTGCGCAGGCACTTGCGGACCAGGTCACGGATAAACGGGGCGTCATCCACGACCAGCACATTCACTTTACTCATCGATACTCCTTTTAATCCCGACTAGCCTACTGCCAAATAGTGGCTACTTGCTACAACCTGGTCACGCCGGGACTTCTTCGCATCGTTCGCGGGTGCCTGCCGGCTCCTCGACCGCAAACGAAAACGCCCGGCCTAGGCCGGGCGTGGATGCTCGGGAGCAACCTTATTTATCGTCAGATTCGCCCGGAACATTAGCCTTTTCGGCATCGGCGACGGCGGTACCCTGCACTTCTGCCGTCATGCGCTTGAGGCCCATGTGGCGCACATCGGTACCGCGAACCAGGTAGATCACCAGCTCGGAGATGTTGCGTGCGTGGTCACCGATACGCTCCAGCGAGCGCAGCACCCAGATCACGCTCAATACCCGCGAGATTGAGCGCGGGTCTTCCATCATGTAAGTCACCAGCTCGCGCAGGGCGGTCTTGTACTCGCGGTCGATGGTCTTGTCGTACTGGGCCACCGACAATGCCAGGTCGGCGTCGAAGCGGGCAAAGGCGTCCAGCGCATCGCGAACCATGTTGCGTACCTGGTCGCCAATGTGGCGCACTTCGACGTAG
Organism: Pseudomonas sp. NPDC008258; assembly: GCF_042956345.1. NCBI lineage: Bacteria > Pseudomonadati > Pseudomonadota > Gammaproteobacteria > Pseudomonadales > Pseudomonadaceae > Pseudomonas > Pseudomonas sp. NPDC008258. The sequence goes on along the minus strand of NZ_JBIBGE010000015.1, from coordinate 111,535 downwards.
CCGCGGGGCGACTCGCCTTCTTCGCACAACTGGATGGCGCGGCGGGCAATCTTGGTCGCCTCGTCGCCGATGCGCTCCAGGTCGATTACCGACTTGGAAATGCTGATGATCAGGCGCAGGTCGGAGGCTGCCGGCTGGCGACGGGCGAGGATGCGCAGGCATTCCTCGTCGATGTTGCGCTCCATCTGGTTGATCTGCTCGTCGACTTCGCGCACTTGCTGGGCCAGGCCCGAATCGGCCTCGATCAGCGCGGTGACCGCATCGTTGACCTGCTTCTCCACCAGGCCGCCCATGGCCAGCAGGTGGCTGCGTACCTCTTCGAGCTCGGCGTTGAACTGCTGGGAAATATGGTGGGTAAGGCTTTCTTTGTTGATCATCGTTCGCTCCGCGAAGAAGCTGCAAGCTTCAAATTGTTCGTGTCATTCCCTGCTTTCGGCGTCGCCTGCTTCGCGGGCATGCCCGCTCCCACATGGGGCGGGGACAGCCTGAAGACTGTGGCTGTTAACCGTAGCGACCGGTGATGTAGTCTTCGGTCTGCTTCTTGGCCGGGTTGGTGAACAGGGTGTCGGTATCCCCGAATTCGACCAGTTTGCCCATGTACATGAACGCGGTGTAGTCCGAAACACGGGCCGCCTGTTGCATGTTGTGGGTCACGATGACGATGGTGTACTTGGATTTCAATTCGTAGATCAGTTCTTCGACCTTCAGGGTCGAGATCGGGTCCAGTGCCGAGCACGGTTCATCGAGCAGCAGCACTTCCGGCTCGACGGCGATGGTGCGGGCAATGACCAGACGCTGCTGCTGGCCACCGGACAAGCCCAGCGCCGATTCGTGCAGGCGGTCCTTGACCTCGTCCCACAGCGCCGCGCCCTTCAGCGCCCACTCCACCGCTTCGTCCAGCACGCGCTTCTTGTTGATGCCCTGGATACGCAGGCCGTATACCACGTTCTCGTAAATGGTCTTGGGGAACGGGTTGGGCTTCTGGAACACCATGCCCACACGGCGGCGCAGCTCGGCCACGTCTTCGCCCTTGCGGTAGATGTTGTTGCCGTACAGGTTGATGGCGCCTTCCACGCGGCAGCCGTCAACCAGGTCGTTCATGCGGTTGAAGGTGCGCAGCAGGGTCGACTTGCCACAGCCGGACGGGCCGATGAAGGCGGTCACGCGCTGCTTGGGAATGTTCATGCTGACGTCGAACAGCGCTTGCTTGTCGCCGTAGAACAGGCTCAGGCCCGGTACTTCGATGGCCACGGTTTCATCGGCCAGTTGCAGGCTCTGCTTGTTGCGGCCCAAGGCAGACATGTCGATGCCGTGGGTATGGGATTCGTTCTGCATGGTTGACTCCGTCTGTAGCTGCAAGCTTCGAGCTGCAAGCTGCAAGTTTGGGCAAAGCGGCAATCTGCTTGAAGCTTGCCGCTTGTGGCTTAAAGCTTCAATCAGCTGTCCAGCGCCTTGTACTTCTCGCGCAGGTGGTTACGGATCCACACCGCCGAAAGGTTGAGGGCGGCAATCACCAGCACCAGCAACAGCGCGGTCGCGTACACCAGAGGCCGTGCGGCCTCGACGTTCGGGCTCTGGAAGCCGACGTCATAGATGTGGAAGCCCAGGTGCATGATCTTCTGGTCCAGGTGCAGGTACGGGTAGTTGCCGTCCACCGGCAGCGACGGCGCCAGCTTCACTACACCCACCAGCATCAGCGGCGCCACTTCACCGGCGGCGCGGGCCACGGCGAGGATCATGCCGGTCATCATGGCCGGGCTGGCCATGGGCAGGACGATCTTCCACAGCGTCTCGGCCTTGGTTGCGCCCAGGGCCAGCGAGCCCTCGCGCACGGTACGCGGAATGCGCGCCAGGCCTTCTTCGGTGGCCACGATCACCACCGGTACGGCCAGCAGCGCCAGGGTCAGCGATGCCCACAGCAGGCCAGGGGTACCCAACGTCGGTGCCGGCAATGCTTCGGGGAAGAACAGGCGGTCGATCGAGCCACCCAGCACGTACACGAAGAAGCCCAGGCCGAACACGCCGTAGACGATCGCGGGCACGCCAGCCAGGTTGTTCACCGCAATGCGGATCAGGCGTGTGACCGGGCCCTGCCTGGCGTATTCACGCAGGTAGACAGCCGCCAGCACGCCAAACGGGGTGACGATCACGGCCATGATCAGGGTCATCATCACGGTACCGAAAATGGCCGGGAAGATACCGCCTTCAGTGTTGGCTTCACGCGGGTCGTCGCTGAGGAACTCCCAGACCTTGGCAAAGTAGGTGCCCAGCTTGGTGAAGCCGGACATGCCGTTCGGCTGAATGGCGTGCACAATCTTGCTCAGGTTGATTTCAACCTCACGGCCATTGCCATCGCGGGCCACCAGGCTGTCGCGGGCGAAGGCCTGGTGCAGGCCGCTCAACCGGTCTTCAATGGCTTTGTAGCGGCTGTTCAGTTCGGCGCGGTCGGCGTCCATGTCGGCCTGGGCAGCGGCGTCCAGCTGGCCATGCAGCTCCAGCTTGCGGGCCTGCAGGCGCAGGCGCTCAAGGCCATGGTTGATGGCACCGATGTCTTTCTTCTCCAGCTGCTGCAACTCACCGTTGAGCTGGTTGGCACGCTTGAGGCGGGCTTGAAGTTCGTGCCAGGCAGCCGGGCCTTCGGCAACCACGCGGCCTTCTTCCTTGACGCTGACCAGGTAGCCGTAGAAGTTGCCCCACTCGCGGCGCTCCAGGGCCATCAGCTCGGCCGGGCGTTTTTCGTCAACCAGCCAGTCGCCGACCACCCAGGTGAAGTCGCTGCCGTTGAGGTCGCGGTTACCGACCTTGATCAGCTCGCGGGTCATGAACTCCGGGCCTTGGTCCGGTACCGGCAGGCCGGCGCCTTTCAGGCGGGCCCGGGGTACTTCTTCCTTTTGCACCACTTCGCCAATGACGACGTGGTCAGCCTGGCCCGGCACCTTGTAGGTGGCCTGCACCAGATCAGCCGGCCAGAAGTGGCCCAGGCCGCGCACAGCAATCACTGCCAGCAAGCCGACGGTCATGATCACCGCCATGGCCACCGCACCGCCGCTCATCCAGACGCCTGGGGCACCGCTCTTGAACCAGCCTTTGAGGGAATCCTTTTTCACGGATCGCTACCTTTCTATCAAAGCGACGAGTATTTCTTGCGCAGACGCTGGCGAATCAGCTCGGCCAAGGTGTTCATCACGAACGTGAACATCAGCAGCACCAGGGCGGCCAGGAACAGCACGCGATAGTGGCTGCCGCCGACTTCCGATTCCGGCATTTCCACGGCCACGTTGGCGGCCAGGGTGCGCATACCCTCGAACAGGTTCATCTCCATCACCGGGGTGTTGCCGGTGGCCATCAGCACGATCATCGTTTCGCCCACCGCACGGCCCATGCCGATCATCAGCGCCGAGAAGATACCCGGGCTGGCGGTGAGGATGACCACGCGGGTCAGCGTCTGCCAGGGCGTCGCACCCAGGGCCAGGGAGCCCAGGGTCAGGCTGCGTGGCACGCTGAACACGGCGTCTTCGGCAATGGAGTAGATGTTCGGGATAACCGCGAAGCCCATGGCGATACCAACGACAAGGGCGTTGCGCTGATCGTAGGTGATGCCAAGGTCATTGGTGATCCACAGGCGCATGTCACCGCCGAAGAACCAGCTTTCCAGGTGCGGGCTCATGGTCAGGGCAAACCAGCCGGTAAACAGGATGACCGGGATCAGGATCGCCGCTTCCCAGCCATCCGGCACACGCAGGCGGATCGATTCTGGCAGGCGCGTCCAGGTGAAACCGGCCAGCAGGATGCCGAACGGCATCAGCAGGAACAGGCTGAACACACCTGGCAGGTGGCCTTCCAGGTACGGCGCCAGGAACAGGCCGGCGAAGAAGCCGAGGATCACCGTCGGCATGGCCTCCATCAGCTCGATCACCGGCTTGACCTTGCGGCGCATGCCCGGGGCCATGAAGTAGGCGGTGTAGATAGCCGCGGCAATGGCCAGCGGGGCGGCCAGGATCATCGCGTAGAACGCGGCCTTCAAGGTACCGAAGGTGAGCGGCGACAGGCTCAGCTTGGGCTCGAAGTCAGTGTTCGAGGCGGTCGATTGCCAGACGTATTTCGGCTCGTCGTAGTTCTCGTACCACACCTTGCCCCACAGTGCGCTGAAGGAGATTTCCGGGTGCGGGTTGCGCAGGCTCAGCGGCAGCAGCTTGCCGCCTTCTTCAATGATGATGCGGTTGGCGCGTGGCGACAGGGCCAGGATGCCAGGGCCTTCGGCAGCCGGCTCGACCAGCAGGGTACGGTGCGCGGTGCTGTGGAACACGCCCAGCTTGCCGTCTGCGTCCAGCGCGATAAAGCCTTTACGGCGCTCTTCGGCGTCGATCTGCACGATAGGCGCCTTGCCCATCTGGAAGGTACGGATCTGCTTGAAGCGCGATTCGCCGTCCGGGTCGCGGGCCATGAACCATTGGGCCAGGCCGCCGTTGGAGTCACCGATGATCAGCGAGATGCCACCGACCAACTGGCCAGTGGCGGTCACTTCGGTGTCGGCACTTTCGGACAGTTTGTAGCGGCCATTGAGGCTCTTGTCGCGCAGGCTGAACACATCGGCCGTGGCGCGGCCGTTGATCACGTACAGCCATTGCTGACGCGGGTCGATGAAGATGTTCTTCACCACCTCGGTCATCTGCGGCAGGACGATGCGGTTCTGCTCGGTGGTGACCTCTTCGGTCATCATGTTTTCGCTGCGGGTCAGCTCCAGCACCTGCAGTTGCGCGCCGGTGGAGCCGGCCAGTACCAACGTGTCGCCATTGACGTTGACGCTGACGTGATCCAGCGCACGGCCTTGTTCGTCGAGTACGAACGGCTGCTCGCCATACGGGTAGTCGATGTTGGGGGTGATGGTCTTCTTGTTGTCCGGGTAGGTGATCTTGTAGGTGTGGTGGAACACCAACGCCTGGCCATTGGACAAGCCCAGTACCACCAGCGGGCTGCCCGGCTGATCGGCACTGATCGAAGTAACCTGGGCGTCTGCCGGCACGGGCAGGTCGACACGCTTGAGCTCGTTACCGGTCTTGGTGTCGAAGAACAATGCCTGGCCCTTGTCCGAAACCCGCATCCCCACCAGGTTCTGCTCTTCAAGCGCGATCATCAGCGGCTTGCCGGCATCCTGCTGCAGCCAGGTCGGCGCCAGGGCCTGCTTGCTGGTCAGGTGGGCACCCTGGAACAGTGGCAGCACCACATAGGCCAGGTAGAAGAAGATCAGGGTGATGGCCGCCAATACGGCAAGCCCGCCCACCAGTACATACCAGCGGGTCAGGCGGTCCTTGAGCGCACGCATGCGGCGCTTGCGTTGCAACTCGGGCGTATTGAAATCAATGCGCACGGGCTGGGAGTTTTGGGTCATGTTGGAATTGGCCAGATCATTCATGCGCACACCCTAGCGGTCCCGTGTGACAAAAACATTACAAAGTGGTGACGCGCGAAAGCCCGCCGCACAGGATACCTGGCTTCGGACTTGGAATTCGTGGAAGAGGCCGGGCAGTGGCACCGGCCTCTTCATCAGTTACTTACTTCTTTGCAACATTACCGGCGTGCGACAGGCCCAGGTCAGCCAGGGTCTTGTCGACGACTTTGGCCGGCAGCGGGATGTAGCCATCCTTCACCACGACCTGCTGGCCAGCTTGCGACAGCACCAGCTTGACGAACTCGGCTTCCAGCGGGGCCAGAGGCTTGTTCGGGGCCTTGTTCACGTAAACGTACAGGAAGCGCGACAGCGGGTAGCTGCCGTTCAGGGCGTTGGCTTCGTTGTCTTCAACGAACTCGCCGCCTTCTTTCTTGGCCAGGGCTACGGTTTTGACGCTGGCGGTCTTGTAACCGATGCCCGAGTAGCCGATGCCGTTCAGCGAGGAGCTGATCGACTGCACGACCGAAGCCGAGCCAGGTTGTTCGTTGACGTTAGGCTTGAAGTCGCCTTTGCACAGGGCTTCTTCCTTGAAGTAGCCGTAGGTGCCCGATACCGAGTTGCGGCCGAACAGCTGGATTGGCTTGTTGGCCAGGTCGCCGGTCACACCCACGTCGCCCCAGGCCTTGATCTCGGCCTTGCCACCGCACAGGCGGGTGGAAGAGAAGATGGCGTCAACCTGAGCCATGGTCAGGCCTTTGATCGGGTTGTCCTTGTGCACGAACACAGCCAGGGCGTCGACGGCAACCGGGATGGCGGTCGGCTTGTAGCCGTACTTTTGCTCGAAGGCCTGCAGCTCGACGTCTTTCATCTTGCGGCTCATCGGGCCGAGGTTGGCGGTGCCTTCGGTCAGCGCGGGTGGCGCGGTGGAGGAGCCGGCAGCCTGGATCTGGATGTTTACGTTCGGATATTCCTTCTTGTAGGCCTCGGCCCACAGCGTCATCAGGTTCGCCAGGGTGTCGGAACCTACGCTGGAGAGGTTGCCCGATACACCGGTGGTCTTGGTGTAGGTCGGGATCGACGGATCGACGGCGGCTACCGCGTTGGCGGTTGCAACGCCCGCGGCGGCGAAGGTAAGGGCCGCCATCAAACGCTTCAGTTTCATGCCTTGCTCCTAGCAGGAATATTGGGGTGTTGGATGGAACGGGCCCAAGTATCGGTAGGCCGCATGAACACGATATGACTTGAATGTGACAATTGGATGAAAGGCCATCACTGCAGGCAGGCCTGCCCCTTCGCGGGCACGCCCGCTCCCACAGGTATTGCACAGGCTTCGAAGCCTATGGGGTCCCTGTGGGAGCGGGCATGCCCGCGAAGAGGCCAGCAGCCCGAACGCAGATCAGCGCTTGTTGGCGAGCAGGTACAGCCCCACAGCCAGACCAACAGCACACAGCCCGGCCACATAATAGGCAGGCGCCATCGGGCTTACTTTCAGCAGTGCAGTCACCACCATCGGCGTCAACCCGCCAAAGATCGCGTAGGCCATGTTGTAGGAGAACGACAGCCCACTGAAACGCACCACCGGCGGGAAGGCCTTTACCATCACATACGGGACTGCACCAACGATACCGACGCACAATCCGGTGAGTGCATAAAGAGGGAACAACAGGTCTGGCCGAGTGGGCAGGCTATGGTAGAAGGTCCATGAGCTCGCCAGCAGCAACAGGCTGCCGACGATGAAAACGCGCCCCGCACCAAAACGGTCGGCCAGGCGGCCAGCGCCGATGCAACCAACGCTGAGCAGGACGATTGCCAGGCTATTGGCCTTGAGCGAGTCGGTGGGGCTGACGTGATAGAACGTCTGCAACAGTGCAGGGGTCATCAGGATGACAACCACGATGCCAGCCGAAAGCAGCCAGGTCAGCAGCATCGAAAGCACAATCGCGCCACGGTGATCACGCAGCACCGCACGCAGCGGAAGTTCTTCTGCCAAGGCTTTGCGCTGCTGCATCTCGGCGAATACCGGGGTCTCGTGCAGCCAGCGGCGCAGGTAAACCGAGAACAGGCCGAATACACCACCGAGCAGGAACGGTACACGCCAGGCGTAATCCGCCACTTCTTCGGGGGTATAGATGGTGTTGATCAACGTAGCGACCAGCGACCCCAGCAGGATGCCCGAGGTCAGCCCCGCAGTCAGGGTGCCGCAGGCGTAGCCGGTGTTGCGCGCCGGCACGTGTTCGGACACGAATACCCAGGCGCCCGGGACCTCGCCACCGATTGCCGCGCCCTGTATCACCCGCATCAGCAGCAGCAGGATCGGCGCCCACATGCCGATCTGGGCATAAGTGGGCAGCAGGCCCATGATCAGGGTTGGCAGGGCCATCATGAAGATGCTCAGGGTGAACATCTTCTTGCGCCCCAGCAGGTCGCCGAAGTGGGCCATGACGATGCCGCCCAGCGGCCGCGCCAGGTAGCCGGCGGCGAAGATGCCGAACGTTTGCATCAGGCGTAGCCACTCTGGCATGTCGGCCGGGAAGAACAGCTTGCCGACCACCGTGGCGAAAAACACGAAGATGATGAAGTCGTAGAACTCCAGCGCGCCGCCCAGGGCGGACAGTGAGAGGGTCTTGTAGTCACTGCGGGTCAGCGGCCGCGAGGGCTGCTCGATACTGCTGGGCACGGAAGTCATCGCTCGTTGTTCTCTTTGTAGGGCATGCAGGCCGCTTGGCACGCGGCTTCTGGATTAGGGGACAGGCGAAGATAGCAAATTGCCGAGCTGCGCCGAAAGCGATACAAAATCCATACAGATATTCATGAATGCGCGGTCGTCGCTGGCCGTTATGCTCTATATACTGGCAGTTCGTAGGAAAAGGTTGCTGCTCGCGTGGGATGTTGTGCGAAAACGCCGGTCTTTATGTCAGACGGTTTCGCAGAGTTTCCCTACGGCCGTCCAGTGAAACGAAATCGGCGTAGTATGTTTCCAGCTGAATCGTTTACCCGGCCTTTGCGCCACACCAACGAAAAGCGTCACGGGTCAGAGGCCCCATCGCATGATTGAGCTCGAACAAGAAGATCCCATCCCGCAAGGCGACCTGGCCTTGCAAATTACTGCACTCCCACGCGAGACCAACGGGTTTGGCGACATCTTTGGCGGCTGGCTGGTCGCCCAGATGGACCTGGCCGGCACCGCCATGGCCAGCCGCGTCGCCGGTGGCCGCGTGGCAACCGTGGCCATTGATCGCATGGCCTTTCTGGTACCGGTAGCGGTGGGCGCGCAATTGTCGTTCTACACCCAGACCCTGGAAATCGGCCGCAGCTCGATCCGGATGATGGTCGAAGTGTGGAGCGACGATCCGCTTTCCAGCGAATGGCGCAAGGTGACCGAGGCGGTATTCGTCTTCGTCGCCATCGACGGCAGCGGCCGCACCCGCTCTGTGCCTCGTCGCTGAGCAACGCCAGCGGTAAACTCATTGCATGTGCCCGGGTCCAAGGCCCACTGGCAATCAATGAGATGAATGCAATGGCTACCTACCAGGTCGTAACCGAGCAACATGGCGAACTGAACTGCTGGCGTATCAGCAGCGACCGCGCCGAACTCCTGATCGCCCAGCAGGGCGCGCAGATCCTCAGCTACCAGCGGGTGGACGAGCCACCGCTGCTGTGGCTGAGCGACCAGGCCATCTTCCGCAAGGGCAAGTCGGTACGTGCCGGGGTACCGGTGTGCTGGCCGTGGTTCGGCAACTTGCAGCGCAACCCCCAGGCCGTGCAGGCCATGTACCACGGCGAGCAGGCCCCTGCCCATGGTCTGGCGCGCTCACGTGACTGGCAGTTGCTGGGTATCGAAGAAGCAGGCGACGGGCTGCGCATTGAATTCGAACTGCCTGAAGCACAAGGCGACCTGCCCGACTGGCCCCATGACGTCGAGCTGAAGCTCGTGGTGCACCTGGGAGAAGCACTGGCACTGAAGCTGACCAGCCGCAACATGGGTAATACCCCGGTGACCATCAGCCAGGCCTTGCACAGCTACTTTGCAGTCAGCGATGTACGCCAGGCGCGGGTCGAAGGGGTCGAGGGGCTGGGCTATATCGAAACCCTGGCTGACTGGGAACAGCGCCAGCAGCAAGGGGCGCTTGAGTTTGCCGGGGAGACTGACCGGATCTACCTCGACACCCCGCAAACCCTGAGCATTGTCGACCCGCATTGGGGGCGGCGCATTACCTTGACCAGCAGCGGGTCACGCTCGGCGGTGATCTGGAACCCCTGGACCGAGCGGGCCAAGGAGCTGGCGGACATGGCCGATGACGGCTGGCAGCGGATGCTGTGCATCGAGACGGCGAATGTGTGGGATGACCTGGTGGAGTTGAAGCCTGGGGCCAGCAGTTCGCTGGGGGTCAGGATCGGGTGTGAAATGATCTGAGTGTTGCAGCGCCTGTACCGGCCTCTTCGCGGGCTCGCCCGCTCCCACAGGTTCTCTACAAACCTTGAAAATTGTGGTGTACCTGTGGGAGCGGGCAAGCCCGCGAAGAGGCCGGCACAGAAAAATCAGAGGTCCGCGTCTTCCACCACCCTCACCTTGCCTGCATCCAGCGCATAGGCCGCATCGGCCAGGTCATTGCTGACCTTTTCCACCTTCAGCGTGCCGCTGACCCACAGCGGCGTGTAGATGTCATCGATCTTGAGGCCTTTCGGGTAGCGCACCAACACCAGCTGGTTCGGCGGCGGTGGCGGTACGTGGATGCACGCGCCCGGGTACGGCACCAGGAAGAACAGCGTGCTGTTGCCCTTGGCATCGCTTTCCAGCGGCACCGGGTAGCCGCCCAGGCGGATGTCCTTGCCGTTCATGGCCGCCACGGTTTTGGTGGAGTACATCACCGCCGGCAAGCCCTTGCTCTGCTTCAAGCCGCCCTTGTCGGTAAAGGTGCCCATGGCTTCCGGCGAGTTGTGGTCGATTTCAGGCATTTGCTCGAGCGCCTTCTGGTCCGACTTGGGCATCAGCTCCAGCCAGTCGGTTTCGGGCAGTTCGGCATGGGCCAGGGCGCTGGCCAACAGCAAGGGGACAAGGAAAAAGGCACGCATGGAAATGCTCGGCAACTCGGATGAATTGCCGGGCATTCTAACCACTATTCAGCGTTTCTTGATGAATCCGTAGATCACCAGAAGTACCACGGCACCGACCAGCGCGCCAAAGAAGCCCGCCGCCTGCCCAGCCTGGTAAATACCCAGTGCCTGGCCGCCATAGGTGGCCAGCAGGGAGCCGGCAATACCCAGCAGGATGGTCATGATCCAGCCCATGCTGTCGTCACCCGGCTTGATGAAGCGGGCCAGCAGGCCGACGATGAGGCCGATGAAGATGGTTCCAATGATGCCCATGGCAATCCCTCTGCAGTTCGAAGATGGAACAAGCCAAAGCCTAGACAGCGCTCAGGCTTGTTGCCATTTTCAGAGGGCAAGCCGGTGGCAGAAGTTCGATCAGTTGCTGATCAGGGCTTCTACTTCGGCAATCTTGCGCTCGAGGGTAGCCATGTCATGGCAGCGCAGGGTGGCATGGCCAACCTTGCGGCCTACCTTGAAGGCCTTGCCGTAGTGGTGCAGGTGGCAGTCATCGATGGCGACAACCTTGTCCACAGCCGGTACTTCACCAATGAAGTTGAGCATCGCGCTCTCACCCACCTTGGCCGTGGAACCCAGCGGCAGGCCGGCGACAGCGCGCAGGTGGTTCTCGAACTGGCTGCACTCGGCGCCTTCAATGGTCCAGTGCCCGGAGTTGTGCACACGTGGGGCGATTTCGTTGGCCTTCAGGCCACCGTCGACTTCGAAAAACTCGAAGGCCATCACGCCTACATAGTCCAGCTTCTGCAGCACGCGGCCAACATAGTCTTCGGCCAGGGCCTGCAGCGGATGCGCCTGGCTGGCTACCGACAGGCGCAGGATGCCGCTTTCGTGGGTGTTGTGCACCAGCGGGTAGAAGCGGGTTTCGCCATCACGGGCACGCACGGCCACCAGCGACACTTCACCGGTGAACGGCACGAAGCCTTCCAGCAGGCAGGGCACGCTGCCCAGCTCGGCGAAGGTATCTACCACGTCTTCTGCCGTGCGCAGCACCTTCTGGCCTTTGCCGTCGTAACCCAGGGTGCGGGTTTTCAGCACGGCCGGCAGGCCGATGCTGGCTACCGCGGCGTCCAGGTCTGCCTGCGAGAGGATGTCGGCGAAGGCCGGGGTCGGGATACCCAGGTCGCGGAACATGCTTTTCTCGAACAGGCGGTCGCGGGCGATGCGCAGCGCTTCGGCGCTTGGGTAGACCGGCACGAATTGCGAGAGGAAGGCCACGGTCTCGGCCGGGACGCTTTCGAACTCGAAGGTGACCAGGTCGACTTCGTCGGCCAGCTGGCGCAGGTGGTCCTGGTCACCGTAGTCGGCACGCAGGTGCTCGCCCAATGGCGCGGCGCAGGCGTCCGGCGCCGGGTCGAGGAAGGCGAAGTTCATGCCCAGCGGGGTGCCCGCCAGAGCCAGCATGCGGCCCAGCTGGCCGCCACCGATTACACCGATCTTCATGGGTTGAGCCTCAAGCCTGGCGCGGGTCTGGGTTGTCCAGCACGGTGTCGGTCTGTTCCGTGCGGAACTGCTTCAACGCCGCGTGGAACTGCGGGTACTTGGCGCCCAGGATACTGGCCGACAGCAGCGCAGCGTTGACGGCACCGGCACGGCCGATGGCCAGGGTGGCAACCGGCACGCCGGCTGGCATCTGCACGATCGACAGCAGCGAATCGACGCCCGACAGCATCGACGACTGCACCGGCACGCCCAGCACCGGCAGGTGGGTCTTGGCGGCGCACATGCCTGGCAGGTGGGCTGCGCCACCGGCACCGGCGATGATCACCTCGATGCCACGGCCTTCGGCCTCCTCGGCATACTGGAACAGCAGATCCGGGGTGCGGTGGGCAGAAACCACCTTCACTTCGTAGGGAATGCCGAGTTTTTCCAGCATATCGGCGGTGTGGCTAAGGGTGGACCAATCGGACTTGGAGCCCATGATCACGCCAACCAGTGCACTCATCGTCGAGCCTCTTCGCTTGTGCGCCCGTGGGCGCGTCAAAAAACAACAAGCCACGCGGGACGACCGGCGTGGCTTGTTTGCTGATCAGGACCGGACGCATCCGGTCGAAAGGCCGCGCAGTATACCGTAAGGTGGTGCGTTTAAGGCACCCCGGCGACCAACTGTCGCCCCTTATTTTTCGGGGCTTTGGCTGACTTTTGGGTCAACCGCCACCGCACCTTCCAGCTTGCGCCACAGCAGCCGTACGTTGGCCTTGCGTACCAGGGCGCAACGGTACAGGCGGATCTCCAGCGGTACGTGCCACTGGCTGCCGCCACAGATGGCCAGTTCGCCCCGTTCCAGTTCGCCCCGCATCGACAGGCGCGGCACCCAGGCGATGCCCATGCCTTCCAGCGCCATGCTCTTGAGACTGTCGGCCATGGCCGTTTCATAGACGGTGGTATAGCGCAGGTTGCGCTGACGCAGCAGCAAATTGACCGAGCGCCCAAGGAAAGCGCCTGCGGTATAGGCCAGCAGCGGCACACTGCCCTCGCCTTCCAGGTCGAACAGCGGCTTGCCTTCGGCATCCACGGCGCACACCGGCAACATTTCCGTGGTGCCCATGTGCAGCGACGGGAAAATCTCGGCGTCCATCTGCAAGGCCGCGTCCGGGTCATAGAAGGCCAGCATCAGGTCGCAGCCACCTTCACGTAATGCGTGCACGGCATCTCCGACGTTAGTCGCAACCAGGCGGGTGGCGATGTTCAAGCCGTCATTGCGCAACTGGGCCACCCAGCGGGGGAAAAAGCCCGACGCCAGGGAGTGCGCCGCAGCCACCTGCACCACCTCGCCCTGCCCGCCTTCAAGATGATGCAAATGGCGCAGAATTTCGCTCAACTGGTCGACAACAGTACGCGCCGTGACAAGAAAAAGCTGGCCAGCCTCGGTCAGCTCGATCGGCGTGCGGGAACGATTCACCAGCTGCAGGCCCAACGCTGCTTCAAGGCTGCGAATGCGCCGGCTAAAGGCCGGCTGGGTAACGAACCGCCGCTCTGCCGCCTGGGAAAAACTGCGGGTGGAGGCCAGTGCGCTGAAGTCTTCCAGCCATTTGCTTTCAAGGTTCACGAAGCACATCTCCTGGCGTGCACCAAAATGGAACACGCTCGAATGTCAATTGGCGTCACATGAAACACTATGCCGTTTGTGCATAGGTTAGCGTGCAACAGCATTGGCCGCAAAATCACCTTCAGGCCTAGGATTGGCGCCATTCCGGCATGTGCCGGGTCAAAATCGAGATGATATACATCATGTCCTCCGCTGCATCGTTCCGCGTCGAAAAAGATCTGTTGGGTACCCTTGAAGTTCCTGCTGATGCCTACTACGGCATCCAGACCCTGCGCGCTGCCAACAACTTCCACCTCTCCGGCGTTCCGCTGTCGCACTACCCGAAACTGGTAGTCGGCCTGGCGATGGTCAAGCAGGCTGCTGCTGACGCCAACCGTGAGCTGGGGCACCTGAGCGATGCCAAGCACGCCGCCATCAGCGCCGCTTGCGGCCGACTGATCAAAGGCGACTACCACGAGCAGTTCGTGGTGGACATGATTCAAGGCGGTGCTGGCACTTCCACCAACATGAACGCCAACGAAGTCATCGCCAACATCGCGCTGGAGGCCATGGGCCACCAGAAGGGTGAGTACCAGTACCTGCACCCGAACAACGATGTGAACATGGCGCAGTCGACCAACGACGCCTACCCGACCGCTATCCGCCTGGGCCTGCTGCTGGGTCACGACGCCCTGCTGGCCAGCCTCGACAGCCTGATCCAGGCCTTCGCTGCCAAAGGTAAAGAGTTCGACCACGTACTGAAGATGGGCCGTACCCAGCTGCAGGACGCCGTGCCGATGACCCTGGGCCAGGAATTCCGCGCCTTCGCCACCACCATGACCGAAGACCTGCAGCGCCTGCGCTCGCTGGCCCCGGAACTGCTGACCGAAATCAACCTGGGCGGTACCGCCATCGGCACCGGCATCAACGCCGACCCTGGCTACCAGGCCCTGGCCGTTCAGCGCCTGGCAACTATCAGCGGCCAGCCGCTGGTACCGGCTGCCGACCTGATCGAAGCCACTTCCGACATGGGTGCCTTCGTACTGTTCTCCGGCATGCTCAAGCGTACCGCAGTCAAGCTGTCGAAGATCTGCAACGACCTGCGCCTGCTGTCCAGCGGCCCGCGCACCGGCATCAACGAAATCAACCTGCCAGCGCGTCAGCCAGGCAGCTCGATCATGCCAGGCAAGGTCAACCCGGTTATCCCGGAAGCCGTCAACCAGGTGGCCTTCGCCATCATGGGCAACGACCTGGCCCTGACCGTCGCCGCCGAAGGTGGCCAGCTGCAGCTGAACGTGATGGAACCGCTGATCGCCTACAAGATCTTCGACTCGATCCGCCTGCTGCAACGGGCCATGGACATGCTGCGCGAGCACTGCATCGTCGGCATTACTGCCAACGAACAGCGTTGCCGTGAACTGGTCGAGCACTCGATCGGCCTGGTCACCGCCCTGAACCCGTACATTGGCTACGAAAACGCCACCCGTATCGCCCGCGTTGCCCTGGAAACCGGCCGCGGCGTACTGGAACTGGTGCGTGAAGAGAAGCTGCTGGACGAAGAGATGCTCAACGACATCCTGCGCCCGGAAAACATGATCGCCCCCCGTCTGGTTCCGCTGAAGGCGTAACCCGACCGCTGCAAACAGTCTCACCAGGTTAAGGGACTAGACACCTCTCAACCTTTCAAGGCCCGAGCCTATGCTTCGGGCCTTTTTTTGCCTGATGGTTTTTGCGGCCGTGCTGCGGCGCCGGATATCGGCACACAACTTGCTCCATAATGCGTCCCAGCCCATCGGGATTACCCAAATGCTGCACAGCCACCTCACTACCCTCAACGCAGTTTCGCTGATTCTCAACGTCTTCCAGGCAGACGGTTGTGACGCTGCGGACCTGCTGGCCGGCAGCGGCATTGGCCCGGCAGACCTGGGGCATGCTGATGCACGCATCACTACCCAACAAGAACTGCAGGTGTGCGCCAATGCCGTGGCCCGGCGCGAGGATATTGGCCTGGAGCTGGGCCGGCGCATGCATGTGTCGTGCTACGGCATGCTCGGTTACGCCCTGCTCTCCAGTGCCACTTTGGGTGACGCCTTGCGCCTGGCGCTGGAGTATCCGGCACTGCTGGGAACAGTGTTCAAGCTGCGTTTGATCGACGACGGCCAGCGAGTCTGGTTCAGCGCCAGTGATTACCACGACAGCCCGGCGCTGAGCGCCTTCAATGCCGAGTTCTGCATGGTTTCGCTGAAAGTGATCTGCGATGACCTGCTTGGTCGCCCGCTACCGCTGCTTGGCGCGCGCTTCGAACATAACCGGCCCGGCTACCACGCGCTCTATGCCGGTGCATTCCAGTGCCCGGTCGGTTTCGATGCCCAGGACAATGCCTTTGCTTTCGAGCGGCGCTGGCTGGACATGCCGCTGCCACTGGCCGACCCCATTACCCTCAAGGCCATGAGCGAACGCTGCCGGCGCCTGAACCTGGAATTTACGGGCCGGCAGGCCTGGCTGGGGCGGATTCGCCAGTTGCTGGCGCAGCAACTGGATGCCGCACCTGGGCTGGAAGGCCTGGCGCGGCAGATGAATTGCTCGTCGCGCACCTTGCGCCGGCATTTGCAGGCGCTTGGCAGCAGTTATCAGCAGTTGCTGGACGAATTGCGGTTTGAGCGGGCCAAGCAGTTGCTGGCTGATGAGCAGATGCCGATCTACCGGATTGCCGAGACCTTGGGGTTCAGCGAAACCGCGAGCTTCCGGCATGCCTTCCAGCGTTGGAGTGGTGTGGCGCCCAGCCACTTCCGCGGTTGACCTGTTCTGGCCCTTTCGCGGGCTTGCCCTCTCCCACAGGGACCGCGCAAGGCCCGAATACTGTGGGGTACCTGTGGGAGCGGGCGAGCCCGCGAAGAGGCCAGCACAGGAAAACCCGGCCAAAGAGCTTGGCCACATCGATCCCCTTTTGGCCGTTTGCGTCGTTCTCCCCTGCTGAGCCGCCCATGACAATGGACCCACGCCAGTACCCACCGGAGAACAACAATGCTGACGATCTATTCCGATGACCACCGCCTGCACCACGGCCGCTGCGAGCTGATCGACGGCAAGCTGATGCCCTGCTTCGAGATGCCTTCGCGTGCCGACCACGTGCTGGACCAGGTCAAGAAGCGCAACCTCGGTGACATCCAGGGCCCCACCGACTTTGGCCGCGCCCCGCTGCAACGCATCCACAGCGCCGACTACCTGGCCTTCTTCGAGGGCGCCTGGGCCCGCTGGGCCGCGATGGGCCAGGAAGGCGACCTGCTGCCGTTCACCTGGCCCGCACGCACCTTGCGTAAGGTAAAACCGACCGGCCTGCACGGTGAACTGGGCTATTACAGTTTCGATGCCGGTGCGCCGATTACCGCGGGTACCTGGCAAGCCGCCTACAGCGCCGCACAGGTTGCCCTCACCGCCCAGGCCGCAATCCAGCAAGGCGCCCATTCGGCCTTTGCCCTGTGCCGGCCGCCAGGGCACCACGCTGCCGGCGAAGTCATGGGCGGTTATTGCTACCTGAACAACGCCGCCATCGCCGCCCAGGCCTTCCTGGACCAAGGCAAGCGCAAAGTCGCCATCCTCGACGTGGATTACCACCACGGTAACGGCACCCAGGACATCTTCTACAGCCGCAACGACGTGTTCTTCGCTTCGATCCACGGTGACCCGCAGGACGAATTCCCGTTCTTCCTCGGCTATGCCGATGAAACCGGCGAGGGTGCTGGCGAGGGCTGCAACATCAACTATCCATTGCCGGCCGGCAGCGACTGGGCCGCCTGGAGCGCCGCCCTGGAAGACGCCTGCCAGCGCATCGCCCACTATGACGCCGATGTGCTGGTGGTTTCGCTGGGTGTGGATACCTTCAAGGACGACCCGATTTCCCAGTTCAAGCTGGACAGCCCGGACTACCTGGCAATGGGCGAGCGCATCGGCCAGCTCGGCAAGCCGACCCTGTTCGTGATGGAAGGCGGCTACGCTGTGGAAGAAATCGGTATCAACGCGGTCAATGTGCTGGAAGGCTTCCAGCGCGCCCAGCCAGGAGCCAGGTAATGGTCCGACTCAAGCGTCTGCTCGCCCCGTTCATCGCTGCCACCCTGTTCACCGGTGCCCTGCACGCTCAAGCCGAGCAGCGCACCCTGCGTGTGTATAACTGGTTCGACTACATCACCCCGCAGACCTTGACCGACTTCCAGAAGGACAGCAGCGTAAAACTGATCTACGACATCTTCGACACCAACGAAGCGCTGGAAGCCAAGCTGCTCACCGGCAACTCCGGCTATGACGTGGTCGTGCCGTCCAACGTGTTCCTCGCCAAGCAGATCGAAGCCGGGGTATTCCAGCCGCTGGACCGCAGCAAGCTGCCGAACTGGCAACACCTGGACCCGGCGCTGATGAAACTGATCGAGGCCAACGACCCGGGTAACAAGTATGCCGTGCCTTACATGTACGGCACCGTACTGATCGGCTTCAACCCGGCCAAGGTCAAGGCCGCGCTCGGCGACAACGCGCCGGTGGACAGCTGGGACCTGATCTTCAAGGAAGAGAACATCGCCAAGCTCAAGCAGTGCGGCGTGGCCCTGCTCGACTCGCCTTCGGAGATCTTGCCGCTGGCCCTGAAATACCTGGGCCTGGACCCCAACAGCGGCAAGCCGGAGGACTACAAGAAGGCCGAGGCCTTACTGCTGAAGATTCGCCCGTACATCACCTACTTCCATTCCTCCAAGTACATGGCAGACATCGCCAATGGCGATATCTGCGTGGCGGTGGGCTACAGCGGCAGCTTCTCGCAGGCCGCAAACCGCGCGCGCGATGCGAAGAACGGGGTGGTGGTGGACATGCGCCTGCCCAAGGAAGGTGCGCCTATCTGGTTCGACATGCTGGCGATACCGAAGAACGCGGCCAACCCGGAGGATGCCCACACGTTCATCAATTACCTGCTGCGGCCTGAGGTGATTGCACCGATCAGCGACTTTGTCGGCTACCCGAACCCGAACAAGGACGCGACCGACAAGGTGAACCCGGCTATTCGCAACAACCCCAACCTGTACCCGACGGCAGAGGCGATGGCCAAGCTGTACACGCTCAAGCCGCTGGCGCGGGATGCAGAGCGGGCGCGG
The DNA here is from genome assembly GCF_042956345.1 of Pseudomonas sp. NPDC008258. Taxonomy (NCBI): domain Bacteria; kingdom Pseudomonadati; phylum Pseudomonadota; class Gammaproteobacteria; order Pseudomonadales; family Pseudomonadaceae; genus Pseudomonas; species Pseudomonas sp. NPDC008258. Next base: position 92,877 of record NZ_JBIBGE010000015.1, on the reverse strand, counting down.
ACCAGGGCCTGGACGCGGATCAAGTCCGGCACCTGAGTTGGATTCTTCGCGGGCTCGCCCGCTCCCACATTGATCGTGTAACCGCCGAACTCTGTGGGAGCGGGCAAGCCCGCGAAGGGCCGCACAGCGGCCCCGTTCACTTTCTCCACGCCTTGCGCAGTTTCATCACCGCCTCGGCAATCTCACCCTCAGGTACTGCCGCAAACCCCAGCACCAGCCCCGCGCGCTTATCCACAGGCACCTCGCTATCTGGCAACCAGAAATTGCTCAGCGGCGTCACCTCCACCCCCACAGCTTCGGCCCTGGCCACCAGCTCCTGCTCCCGCGCAAAGTTATCCACATCAACTTTCACATGCAGCCCTGCCGCCACTTCAGGCATGGGGCCCAGCCCTGGAATATCCACAGGCCAGCCGGCTTTGAGCACATTGCGCCGGCTCAACGCCGCCTTGCGCATGCGCCGGATATGCCGCTGAAAGTGCCCACGGGCCATGAACTCGGCCATCACGCACTGGCTGCTGACCTCCGAATGCCGTACCGCCAGCGCCTTGCCCTGGCTGAACGCCTGGGCCAGCTGCGATGGCAACACCAGGTAACCCAGGCGCAGCGCCGGGAAAGCGATCTTGCCAAAGGTGCCTACATACAGCACCCGGCCGTGCTGATCGAGCGCTGCAAGCGGGGCCAAGGGCGCGCCGCTGTAGCGGTACTCGCCGTCATAGTCGTCCTCGATGATCCAGCCATCGTTACGGTCAGCCCATGCCAGCAATTCCAGGCGACGCGCCAGGCTCATGGTCACGCCGGTCGGGTACTGGTGAGCCGGCGTCACGTAGGCCAGCCGGCAATCCTCCAGTTGCGAGAGCCGATCGCAGTCCATCCCCTGTTCATCCACCGGTACGCCAAGCACCCGGCCACCCGCCAGCGCGAAGGCATGACCGGCCGCCCGATAGCCCGGGTTTTCCACAGCCACACCGTCGCCCGGCTGCAACAGCAACTGTGCACAAAGGCTGATGGCCTGCTGCGCTCCACTGGTGATCACAATTTGTTCAGCCGAGCAACCAAGCCCACGCGAGCGACGCAAGTAGGCAGCGATCAGCTCGCGCAGCATCAGCTCGCCCGCCGGGTCGCCATAGCCTAGTTGCGCCGGGCTCGGGTTACGCCAGAAACCCGCCTGCAGCTTGGCCCAGACGTCAAACGGGAACAGATCGAATGCTGGAATGCCAACGCGAAAAGCACGCGGCTGGCCGCTCCTTGGCGGCGGCAAGTGGTGAGTTTTCAGACGCTGCAAAGTGTCGCTGGAACGCCGGCTGCTGGATAAATCCTCAGTATCTTTTCCCGAAAATGTGGATAAGTCTGTTGATAACCTATGGGATAACCCTGTGGATACTTGTGTGGATAATTTCGGTAGCCGGCTTACATAGGTGCCATCGCCTACCCGGCTTTCGATATAGCCCTCGGCGTACAACTGGTCATATGCCCGCACCACACTGTTGCGTGACAGCACCAGCATCGCGGCCAACTCGCGGGAGGCCGGCAACCGGGTGCCGCTGCTCAAACGCCCATCCAGCACTCGCGCACGCAGCGCCTGGTACAACTGCAGGCTGAGCCCGCGACGGCGATCCAGGGCGATGCCGGATGGGTCGAAAGGCAAGGCGAGGGGGCGTTCGCTCATGGTATTGGACCTATAAAAACTGGCTGTAATGGCTCTTACACAGAACCAATAGCCTGCCTAGGATGGCACCATTGCACAAGGATACCGAGCATGTACAACAGCAAACCCCACCAGGAACACGACCTCGGCCGGCTGCACCAGCACATGCTCGACACCCGCCTGGCCGTGCTGGTCAGCCATGGCGAACAGGGCCTGCTGGCCACACACCTGCCAGTGCTGGTCGATACTGTCGAAGGCGAGTTCGGCACCGTCTATGCCCACCTGGCACGGGCCAACCGCCAATGGCAGGACCTGGAGCAAGGCGCAGATGCGCTGCTGGTGTTCCCCGGCGCGGACGCCTATGTCAGCCCCAGCTACTACCCGAGCAAAGCTGATAACCCGAAGGTAGTGCCAACCTGGAACTACCTGGCCGTGCACGCCTATGGCACGGCTGAGGTGATCCACGACGCAGCAAAACTGCTGACTATCGTCAGCCGCCTGACCGAACGCCATGAACAAGGGCGCAGCGAACAATGGGAGGTGGACGACGCCCCGGCTGACTACATCGACGGCATGCTCCGCGCCATTGTCGGCATTCGCCTGCCCATCGCCCGACTGCAAGGTGCGCGCAAGCTCAGCCAGAACCGCTCAGCCGAGGATATCGCCGGCGTGCGCGAAGGGCTGGGCGCCAGCACCGACTACCTGGACAACCAACTGGCGGCGCAGATGCGCCACCTCTGAGGAAACGCCCCATGCCCAATGTCACCCTGCGCCCCGTCACCGCCCAGGACCACGCCGCCTGGCTCGCCCTGTGGCAGGCTTACTTGCGCTTCTACCAGACCGAACTGGCCGAGGACGTCAGCCTCAGCACCTGGCAACGCCTGCTCGACCCGAACGAACCCACCCACTCGACCCTGGCTTGGGTCGATGACAAAGCAGTGGGGATGGTCAACTTCATCTACCATCGTTCCAACTGGAGCATCGAGAACTCCTGCTACCTGCAGGACCTCTACGTCGACACCACCCAACGTGGCCTGGGGATCGGCCGCCAGCTGATCGAGCACGTGTACGCCACGGCCAAGGCCGACGGCTGCATCAAGGTGCACTGGCTTACCCACGAAACCAACGCCACCGCCATCAGCCTGTACGAACAGGTTGCCGAGCGCCCGGGCTTTATCCAATTCCGCAAAGGGTTGTAGGCCACATGACTGACGCACTGCACTGGAAACCCGCCGCATCACCCAAGGCCGAGCCCATCGACGGCCGCTTCATCCGCCTGGAAAAACTCGACCCGGCGCGCCACGGCGACGACCTCTGGGCCGCCCTGCAAGGCCCGGAATCCGACCCGCTGCTGTGGGACTACCTGCCCTATGGCCCGTTTACCGAACGCGCTGCCTTCGACCGCTGGCTGCAAGGTAACGCCGCCGGCCACGACCCGCTGTATTTCACCGTGATCGACCGCGCCAGCGGCGAGGCTCAGGGCATCCTCACCCTGATGTCGATCGTGCCCGACCATGGCCGCATCGAGATCGGCCACATCGCCTTCGGCGCTCCCATGCAGCGCACACCCAAGAGTACCGAGGCCGTCTACCTGCTGGGCAAGCTGAGCTTCGAACTGGGAAACCGCCGGCTGGAATGGAAGTGCAATAACGCCAATGCCCGCTCCAAGCGTGCAGCAGAGCGGTTCGGGTTCGTCTTCGAAGGTGTCTTCCGCAAGCACCTGGTGGTGAAGGACCACAACCGTGATACGGCGTGGTACTCGATAACCGATGATGAGTGGCCGCAGGTGGCGGTGGGGTTCGAGCGGTGGTTGAGCGCCGAGAACCAACGCCCGGAAGGGCAGGCAAAAACGCTTGAGGACTGCCGCAGGAGCTGATCTGCCAACCGATCACGGGCTCTCGGGCCTGTGATCGATGCGGTGGCTTACCTGATCTGGCTCACGCGCTTGACCACCCCCATCTGCAAGCCAAAAGGCTTGAACACCGCGTTCAACGAGTTCAGCGTGGGGTTGCCACCGCCCTGCTCGATCTGGATCAGCGTACGCACGGAAATCTTGCACATCCGCGCAAACTGAGTCTGCTGCATCTTCGCCACCTCCACGCGCAGCCGCCGCACGGCAGCCCCCAGCTCAAGACTGCCGTTGGCAATCCCTTCGCGTACTCCGTCGATCAGTAGCCCGCGGGCATCGATGGAAACCGTCATGCCAACCCCCATTCAGCCATTCGGCGCTCAAGCCTGCCCAGCGCAATTGCCGGGTGATGCATCACAGCATCAGGCAGCCCAAGGCCGGACAAGATATCCGGCAATGCCAACAGGTGCCGGGCATCCTGCCGCAGACGCTCAAAAGCCTCGCCCGGGTCGACAAATTTGGCCAGTGGAACGCAGGCAGCCTGCCAGTCGATATCGCCTGCTCGCTCTATCGAAGCTGGCCACTTGGTCGTGCGAGTTATCCCTTCCTGATCCATCACCATCGGTGCAAGGTCGTAGATCGGTGCGAGGCGCACGGTGTTGCGGGTACGGATGATCGCGGTGTTACGCCCGTGGTTATCGGCATTACCCAGGATCTTGTTGATCAGGTCGCGCCGCAGATAATCGGCAATCAGGTCCGGCAGCTCTTTTCCCTGCCCGGCCGCTTTCCACAACCCGGCGAGCGCCTCGATCACCTCCAGGTGCCCCATTCGGCTGCCAGGCTCGGTCACTCCACACAGGGAATACACCGACTCCACGGCAAAGCGCTGCACACCCTCAGCGCAAACCTGGCGGTCGAAGCGTTCCATCCACAGGCTGGGCTTGTTGCCTTCTTCCAGCGCCATGTATTCACTGGCCACCGTTTCGATGCCAAGCTGCTGCAACGCCTTGTAGTAGAGGCATTCGGCCCGCAGGATCTGCTGATCATCAGCTAGCGCCTGGTTCCTGGCGAACTTGATGAACCAGTGACGACGGGCACGTTCATCCGCAAGCACCGCGTCCGGATACAGTTGGCCGTTTTCTGCCTCGGTCATCAACAGCTTTGGCGCTTCCCCACCGGCGCCTGTCGCGCCACCAATGGCCGCACCTTGCTCATAGGCGTATTCGAGAAACCGTTGATCGCGGGTGATCACATCCTGACGGGTAAACCCGATGGGGTCGGCAAGATCCAGTAGCTCGGCCGATTCCTTGATGCGCAGGTTGCCGATTGGGGCCGGGGTGGAACGCCCCAGCAGAAACAGGTCATCCCCCATGCCTTCTGGTTTCTCACGGCCGATATGCCGCAGCAGGAAGCGCTTTGCGGCACCGGCGGGTGCGATGTCGTAAAGGAATGCGGGCGCGTGCTGCAGACGATGGGAACCAAAATCCACTGGCAACCTTGCGCTTGCCGCCTGGCAGAACAGGCTGTCGTATGCATCCAGACTGGTTTTGACGTAGTCGGAGGTATATCCGAACTCGCAGGGGCTGGAGAGGCTCTTTTCAGGCTCGGCAAAGGCTATGGCAACAGCATCATGCCACTGCCCCTGATCATGGAGTTGGAGCGTGAGTCTGTACATGGTTCACCTGCAATTTACCGCATGCTGTTGACCGAGCGGCCCGGTCAATCTGCAGCATAGTGCAGATTTTTGACGAATTCCATTCCTGTTCTGCACTTTAATGCAGATGTAGGCTGAAAGCCTCTTCAAATTCTGCATTAAAATGCATAGCCCTCTATAAAAAAGGGGAGCATCCGCTCCCCAGAGGTTAACCGCTTGTAGATGAGGGCTTAAATCAGCCCTCGATCTCGATCAGGATCTCACCCGGCGTTACACGGTCGCCCTTGGCCACGTGGATGGCCACGACCTTGCCGGCGATGGCGGCCTGCACTTCGGTCTCCATCTTCATGGCTTCGGTGATCAGCACGGCCTGGCCGGCCTTGACCATGTCGCCTTCCTTGACCAGCACATCAACGATGTTGCCTGGCATGTTGGTGCTGACGTGGCCCGGCTCGCTGGCCTGCTTGCGCTTGCTGCCGCCACCGCCGACAAACTCGTTGAGCGGCTCGAACACCACCTCTTCCGGCATGCCGTCGATCGACAGGTAGAAGTGACGCTTGCCTTCGGCCTTCACCCCCACACCCGTGATGTCTACGCGGTAGGTTTCGCCGTGCACATCGATGACGAACTCGGTCGGTACGCCTTCACCGCCCGGGGCCGCCACAGCGCCGGCTTCCGGAATCGGCAGCAGGGCTTCAGGGGTCAGGGTGCCGGCTTCGCGCTCTTCGAGGAACTTGCGGCCGATGTCGGGGAACATGGCGAAGGTGAGCACGTCCTCTTCGCAACGGGCCAGGGCGCCGATGTCGCCACGCAGCTTGGTCATTTCCGGCTTCAGCAGGTCGGCCGGGCGTACGTCGATCACTTCTTCGCTACCGATCGCCTGACGGCGCAGCTGCTCGTTGACCACGCCAGGGGCCTTGCCATAACCACCTTGCAGGTACAGCTTCACTTCGTTGGTGATGGTCTTGTAACGCTCACCGGCCAACACGTTGAAGAACGCCTGGGTGCCGACAATCTGCGAGGTTGGCGTGACCAGCGGCGGGAAGCCAAGGTCTTCACGCACACGCGGGATCTCGGCCAGCACTTCGTTCATGCGGTTGAGTGCGCCCTGCTCCTTGAGCTGGTTGGCCAGGTTGGAAATCATGCCGCCCGGCACCTGGTTGACCTGCACGCGGGTGTCCACGGCGGTGAATTCGCTTTCGAACTGGTGGTACTTCTTGCGCACGGCGTAGAAGTACAGGCCGATTTCCTGCAGCAGTTCCAGGTCCAGGCCGGTGTCGAACTCGCTGCCCTTGAGCGCAGCAACCATCGACTCGGTACCCGGGTGGCTGGTGCCCCAGGCGAAGCTGGAGATGGCGGTATCGATGTGGTCGGCGCCGTTTTCTACAGCCTTGAGCTGGCACATGGCAGCCAGGCCGGCGGTGTCATGGGAGTGGATGAACACCGGCAGCGACTGCTCGGCCTTCAGCGCCCTGACCAGCTCGCCGGTAGCGAACGGCGTCAGCAGGCCGGCCATGTCCTTGATCGCGATCGAGTCGCAACCCATGGCTTCCATCTGTTTGGCCTGGGCTACAAAGGCGTCGATGGTGTGCACGGGGCTGACGGTGTAGGCGATGGTGCCTTGGGCGTGCTTGCCGGCGGCCTTGACCGCTTCAATGGCCACGCGCAGGTTACGCACGTCGTTCATGGCGTCGAAGATGCGGAACACGTCGATACCGTTGACCGCAGCCTTGGCCACGAAGGCTTTGACCACGTCGTCACTGTAGTGACGGTAGCCCAGCAGGTTCTGGCCGCGCAGGAGCATTTGCAGGCGGGTATTGGGCAGGGCTGCGCGCAGCTTGCGCAGGCGCTCCCACGGGTCTTCTTTCAGGAAGCGCACACAGGCGTCGAAGGTGGCGCCGCCCCAGACTTCCAGCGACCAGTAGCCGACCTTGTCGAGCTTGTCGCAGATCGGCAGCATGTCTTCGGTACGCATGCGGGTAGCCAGCAGGGACTGGTGGGCGTCGCGCAGGATCGTGTCGGTTACGTGAATTTTCTTGGACATTATGGGGTTCCTCACAGGCCTGCGTGGGCGGCGATGGCGGCGGCGATGGCCAGGGCCAGCTCTTCGGGTTTGCGCTTGATCGAGTAGTTGGTCAGTTCAGGGTGGCTTTCAACGAAGCTGGTATTGAACTGGCCGCTACGGAATTCCGGATTGCGCAGGATTTCCTGGTAGTACGCGGCGGTGGTCTTGACCCCTTGCACGCGCATGTCGTCCAGGGCCCGCAGGCCGCGGTCCATGGCTTCTTCCCAGGTCAACGCCCACACCACCAGTTTCAGGCACATGGAGTCGTAGAACGGTGGAATGGTGTAGCCGGTGTAGATCGCCGTGTCGGTGCGCACGCCTGGGCCGCCGGGGGCGTAGTAACGGGTGATCTTGCCGAAGCTGGGCAGGAAGTTGTTCTTCGGGTCCTCCGCGTTGATACGGAACTGCAGCGCGTAACCGCGGTGCTGGATGTCTTCCTGCTTGACCGACAGCGGCAGGCCCGAGGCAATGCGGATCTGCTCACGGACGATGTCGATACCGGTGATTTCCTCGGTGATGGTGTGTTCCACCTGCACCCGGGTGTTCATTTCCATGAAGTACACCTCGCCATCGGCGAGCAGGAACTCCACGGTACCGGCGTTCTCGTAGTTCACGGCCTTGGCCGCACGCACCGCCAGGTCGCCGATATAGGCGCGCTGCTCGGGGGTGAGCTGTGGGCTTGGCGCAATTTCGATGAGCTTCTGGTTACGGCGCTGGATCGAGCAGTCGCGCTCGAACAGGTGCACCACGTTGCCGAAGCTGTCACCGAGGATCTGCGCCTCGATGTGCTTGGGGTTGACGATGCACTTTTCCAGGAACACTTCGGCCGAGCCAAAGGCCTTGGTGGCCTCGGAAATGACCCGTGGGAAGTTCTGTTCCAGTTCTTCGCGGCTGTTGCAACGGCGAATACCGCGGCCGCCACCACCTGAAGTGGCCTTGAGCATCACCGGGTAACCGATGCGCTCACCTTCGCTCAGGGCTTCATGAATATCGGCAACGTTGCCTTCGGTACCGGGGGTTACCGGTACACCGGCGGCGATCATGGTGCGGCGCGCTTCGGTCTTGTCGCCCATGCGGCGAATCACGTCGGCGGCCGGGCCGATGAACTTGATCCCGCGCTCGGCGCAGATCTCTGCCAGTTCAGCGTTTTCCGACAGGAAGCCATAGCCCGGGTGCAGCGCATCGCAGCCGGTTTCCACAGCCAGGTTCACCAGCTTGCGCGGGTTCAGGTAACCGGCCAGCGGCTCGGCACCAATGCTGTGGGCTTCATCGGCGCGCTTGACATGCAAGGCGTGCCGATCGGCGTCGGAATAGATCGCTACCGAGCGTATGCCCATCTCGGCGCAAGCACGCACGATCCGAACTGCGATTTCACCTCGGTTGGCGATCAGGATTTTTTTTATCACTGGAGTCTTCCCAAAGCCGTAGGAACAGTCGAGCCGGTTCTACCGGTCGGCGCGTGACCAGTCGTTGCTGGCCAGTCGCGTATTCACCCTAGCGCTGTAGGTCGATAAACAAAAATCAATATTTGTTAGGGACAGCATTAGCAAAAGCTTATAGTTAGGTAACAAGGTATTGCCGAAGAGCCGATAAAAATGCGTAAGTCCTTGATGCGTATGACTTTGCGTCAATTGCAGATCTTCAATGAGGTGTGCGATTTGCGCTCGTACAGCCGAGCGGCGGAGGAGATGGCGCTGACGCAACCCGCCGTTAGTCTACAGATCCGCCAGCTTGAAGAGCTGATCGGCCAGCCGCTGTTCGAGTACGTGGGCAAGAAGCTTTACCTGACCGAAGCGGCCGAAGCCCTGCAACGCGCAAGCCGTGACATTTTCGGGCGGCTGGAGAGCCTGGACATGCAGCTGTCTGACATGCAGGGCTCACTGCAGGGGCAGCTGAAGCTGGCGATCGAGTCCAGTGCCAAGTACTTCGTGCCACACCTGTTCGCCGCCTTCAAGCAGCGCCACCCGGAGGTCAACCTGACCTTGACGGTGGTCAACCGCGCCCAGGCCATCCGCCGCCTTTCCGACAACCGTGACGACCTGATCATCATGTCGATGGTGCCGCAGGACATGGGCCTGGAGTTTCTGCCGTTCCTGAACAATCCGATCGTGGCAGTGGCACCGCCGGAGCACCCGCTGTGCAAGCTTGAGCAGTTGCGCCTGCAGGACCTGGAGCCTCATACCCTGCTGGTCCGCGAACAAGGCTCGGGCACGCGCAAGGCCTGCGAGGAGTACTTCAAGGACAAACGCGTGCACTTCACCCAAACCCTCGAAGTGGCTTCGGCCGATGCCCAACGCGAGTGCGTGATCGCCGGCCTGGGTATCGCCCTGCTGACCCGCCATGCAGTCAACCTGGAGCTGGCCACCGGGATGCTGAAGGAGCTACCGGTGGAGGAGCTGCCGCTGTACCGCAGCTGGTGCGTGGTGCAGTCCAAGGCCAAGCGGCAATCGCCGGTGGCCTTGGCGTTTCTGGCGTTCATTCGCAGTGAACGTGCGTTGATCAGCGCGCTTGTTGAGCGTTTTTCGGGGAAGCTGACGCTGAAGACTGCCACACTGTGAGTGCTTGCAACTCGGGATAATCCACCAAGTCGCGCAGCAATTGACGTTGGTCGCAATAGATCTCGATCGCGCGGCGGTATTCCATGCGGCGCTGATCCTTTTCCTGCTGTTTGCGAGCCTTGGCGTTGGGTTGGTAGTTACCTTCGTGGTCGCGTGCCATTGCCTGTCTCCCAGATAGGATGCGGGAGTTTCAGACTGGCCTGTGCGGTTTACGGTTTGGCTGTGGAATGGTGACAGAATCGTGAATTTTCGCTGCCTGTGCCGGCCTATTCGCGGGCTCGCCCGCTCCCACAGTGATAGCACTACCCTCAAGGGCGGTGATGTACCTGTGGGAGCAAGCAAGCCCGCGAAGAGGCCGGTGCAGGAAGAGTTCAGTCGTCTGTAGCCTTGATCGACTTGGGCGACAAACGCAGGCTGCGCAAACTGCGTTTAACGCTTTTAAGGTGGTTGACCAGGCTTGGCCCACGCGCCATGGCCACGCCCATGGCCAACACGTCGATCACCACCAGGTGAGCGATACGTGAGGTCAGCGGTGTGTAGATTTCGGTGTCCTCATGCACATCGATCGCCAGGTTGACCGTCGACAACTCGGCCAGCGGGGTCTGGCTGGGGCACAGGGTAATCAGGTTGGCGCCACTCTCACGCACCAGGTTGGCAGTAATCAGCAGGTCCTTGGAGCGGCCCGACTGGGAAATGCACACCGCCACATCACCCGGCTTCAGGGTCACCGCCGACATCGCCTGCATGTGCGGGTCGGAATACGCGGCCGCGCTGAGCAACAGGCGGAAGAACTTGTGCTGGGCGTCCGCCGCTACCGCACCCGATGCGCCAAAGCCATAGAACTCCACACGCTGCGCCTGTGCCATGGCGCTCACTGCCTGTTGCAACGCATGCGGGTCGAGGTGCTCGCGCACTTCCATCAGGGTGTGCAGGGTGGTGTCGAAAATCTTCAGGCTGTAGTCGGCAACCGAGTCGTCTTCATGGATGGCGAACTGACCAAAACTGGCCCCGGCGGCCAGGCTCTGCGCCAGCTTCAGCTTGAGGTCCTGGAAGCCCGAACAACCGATGGCCCGGCAGAAACGCACGATGGTCGGTTCACTGATACCCACGTTATGCGCCAGGTCGGCCATGGAGCTGTGCATGACGGCAGCCGGGTCGAGCAGCACGTGGTCGGCCACTTTGAGTTCCGATTTGCGCAGCAGGTGGCGCGATTGGGCGATATGTTGCAACAGATTCACGGGCTGGACTCGGTTATGATCGGCTGGCCGGGTTGTAGCTTTCTTGTAGTTATACTACATGGACGCCAACCCGCCCAGTTAAACGAACGTGGAGAGTGGCGGTTTGACTATTCCTTGCGACATTCTGGTGTTCGGTGGCACCGGCGATCTGGCCCTGCACAAATTGCTTCCCGCGCTCTATCACCTGTTTCGCGAGACCCGTCTGAACAATGCCGTGCGCATCATCGCGCTGGCGCGGCGCAACCTGCCCCGCAACGACTATCTCAAGCTCGCCGAGCGCCACTGCAGGGCTCAGATTGCCCGCAACGACTTCGATGAAGAGGTGTGGCAGCGGTTTTCTGCCCGGGTCGACTATTTCGCCATGGATGCTTCGCAAAGCGCCGATTTTGGACGCCTGGCACGCTACCTGGGCGAACCCGGCGGGCTGACCCGCATCTTTTACCTGGCCACCGCTCCCAACCTGTTCGTATCAATTGCCAACCACCTGCGTAACGCTGGCTTGGCCGACCCCGAAGCGCGCATCGTGCTGGAAAAGCCGATCGGCCACTCGCTGGCGTCTGCCACCGCCATCAACGAAGCCATCGGCGCGGTGTTCGACGAGAACCAGGTATTTCGCATCGACCACTATCTGGGCAAGGAAACCGTACAGAACCTGATGGCGCTGCGCTTTGCCAACGCCCTGCTGGAACCGGTGTGGCGCAACAGCCAGGTCGACCATGTGCAGATCAGCGTTTGCGAGACCCTGGGGGTAGAGAACCGCGGCGCGTACTACGACCGCGCCGGGGCAACACGCGACATGCTGCAAAACCACCTGCTGCAGCTGCTGTGCCTCGTGGCCATGGAGCCACCTGCGCAGTTCGAGGCTGAAGCGGTACGTGACGAAAAAGTGAAGATCCTGCGGGCCCTCAAGCCGATTACTGGCCAGGACGTGCAGGACAAGACCGTGCGTGGCCAGTATGGCGCCGGGCATATCGGCGGCCAGGAAGTACCGGCCTATTATTTTGAAAAGGACGTCGACAACGACAGCGACACTGAAACCTTCGTTGCCATGGAGGCGCACATCGACAACTGGCGCTGGGCAGGTGTGCCCTTCTACCTGCGTACCGGCAAGCGCATGGCGCGGCGGTCTTCACAAATCGTCATCCAGTTCAAACCGGTACCCCATGAGCTGTTCAGCGGCGGCCAGGTAAACCAGCTGCTGATCCAGCTGCAACCGGATGAACGCATCAGCCTGCGCATGATGACCAAGAGCCCGGGCAAAGGCATGCGCCTGGAACCGGTAGACCTGGACCTGAACCTGGCCCAGGTGTTCAGCCAGACGCGCCGTTGGGAGGCTTACGAACGCTTGCTGCTGGACATTGTTGAGGGTGATTCGACACTGTTCATGCGCCGCGATGAAGTGGAGGCGGCCTGGCACTGGGTCGACCCGGTGATAAAGGGCTGGCAGGAGCACTTTCAGGCGCCACGCCACTATGCCGCCGGGAGCAATGGCCCGGAACAGGCCGTCAGCCTGCTGGCCAGGCATGGCAGGCATTGGCACAGCTGAAGCGCTTCGCTCTGCGTTGCGGGTAGGCGCTGCACGCAATCTGTCGCTCGGAAGGTGCATACGGCCCTTCCCTAGACAGGAGTATCAACATGTTCATCGAATGCAAAACCTGGACAGCCCAGCTCGACAAGATGCCACCAGGCACTCGCCTGCGGGTGCACGGCACAATCACCGTGGGCCACCCAGGCGTAGTACCGGTACTGGTCAAGCGCGCCATCCAGGACAGATCCTTTGCACTGGCCCTGGAGCTTGAGCTGACAGAAGAGGAAGGCATCTTCAATCAGGTTGTCTGCGACAAGGAAGTGCGCATTGAACTGCCGGGCGTGCATGGCCCAGTCCCGAAAGTGGATATTTTCCACGACGGTAAGGTGATCGCCACCATCACCGACATCATCGAAACCCACTGATGCCGACTGGCGGTCACGGCAGGCGAACAGCCTGCCGTGACCGCTTCGTACCAGGCGCGAGCTACCTATCGCCGCATCAGAGGGTGAATATTCATACAGTGCCATTTACCCTGCCCCTGCTGCGCCCTAGAATGGCCCGATGCACACAGATGACCTCTCCCTCCTGCTGAACTCCCTCAACGATGCTCAACGCCAGGCCGTCGCGGCCAAGCTCGGGCGTCAACTGGTGCTTGCTGGCGCCGGCTCCGGAAAAACCCGCGTGCTGGTGCACCGCATTGCCTGGCTGATCCAGGTGGAGCAGGCATCGCCACACTCGATCCTGTCGGTGACCTTCACCAACAAGGCTGCAGCAGAAATGCGCCATCGGATCGAGCAACTGCTGGGGATCAACCCGGCAGGCATGTGGGTCGGCACGTTCCACGGCCTGGCCCATCGCCTGCTGCGGGCACACTGGCAGGAAGCGCGGCTGGCGCAGAACTTCCAGATTCTCGACAGCGACGACCAGCAACGCCTGATCAAGCGGGTGATGCGCGAGCTGGGGCTGGACGAGCAGAAGTGGCCTGCACGCCAGGCACAGTGGTTCATCAACGGGCAAAAGGACGAAGGCCTGCGCCCGCAGCACATCCAGGCAGGCGGCGACCTGTTCCTGGCGACCATGCGCGAGGTCTATACCGCTTACGAGCAGGCCTGTGAGCGCGCCGGGGTCATCGACTTCTCCGAGTTGCTGCTGCGTGCCCTTGACCTGTGGCGCGACCACCCAGGCCTGCTGGAGCATTACCAGCGCCGCTTCAGCCACGTGCTGGTGGACGAGTTCCAGGACACCAACGCCGTGCAGTACGCCTGGCTGCGCCTGCTGGCGCGCGGTGGCCGCAGCCTGATGGCGGTGGGTGACGACGACCAGTCGATCTACGGCTGGCGCGGGGCCAAGATCGAGAACATTCACCAGTACACCGCCGACTTCCCTGACGCCGAAATGATCCGCCTGGAGCAGAATTACCGCTCCACCGGCGGCATCCTCAAGGCCGCCAACGCGCTGATCGTCAACAACACCGGGCGCCTGGGCAAAGAACTGTGGACCGACATGGGCGAAGGCGAGCCGCTGACCCTGTATGCGGCCTACAACGAGCACGACGAGGCGCGCTACGTGGTGGAAACCATCGAAAGCCTGGTCAAGCAGGGCAATGCGCGTAACGAAATCGCCATCCTGTACCGCTCCAACGCCCAGTCGCGGGTGCTGGAAGAAGCCCTGTTGCGCGAGCGTGTCCCCTACCGTATCTATGGTGGCCAGCGCTTCTTCGAACGCGCCGAAATCAAGAACGCCATGGCGTACCTGCGGCTGATCGAAGGGCGTGGCAACGATGCTGCCCTGGAGCGGGTGATCAATGTGCCGCCGCGTGGCATTGGCGAGAAAACCGTCGAAGCCATCCGCGAGCACGCCCGCCACAGCCAGGCATCAATGTGGGAGGCCATGTGCCAGCTGCTCGCTGCCAAGGCCCTCAAGGGCCGCGCCGCCAGCGCCCTGGGTGCGTTCATCGAACTGATCGAGGGGCTGGCTGCCAAGGTTGTGGACATGCCTCTGCATACCATGACCCAGACCACCATCGAACAGTCCGGGCTGATCATCTATCACCAGGAAGAAAAGGGTGAAAAGGGCCAGGCACGGGTAGAAAACCTTGAGGAACTGGTCAGCGCGGCGCGCAACTTCGAGCCCACCGACGAAGACGCCGATCTCTCGCCGCTTTCGGCCTTCCTCGGCCATGCCTCGCTGGAGGCTGGCGACGCCCAGGCCGATGAGCACGAAGACAGCATCCAGCTGATGACGTTGCACAGCGCCAAGGGCCTGGAATTCCCCTACGTGTTCCTGGTGGGCATGGAAGAAGGCCTGTTCCCGCACAAGATGAGCCTGGAAGAACCCGGCCGCCTGGAAGAGGAACGCCGCCTGGCCTATGTCGGGATTACCCGCGCCATGCGTCAGCTGATCATGACCTATGCCGAGACACGTCGCCTCTATGGCAGCGAGACCTACAACAAGGTGTCGCGTTTCGTGCGTGAAATTCCGGCAGGCCTGATCCAGGAAGTGCGCCTGTCCAACAGTGTCAGTCGCCCGTTCGGTGGGGCCAAGGCAGCCACCAACAGCAACCTGTTCGCCAATGCCAGCATTCCGCAGACGGCTTTCAACCTTGGCCAGCGTGTTCAGCATGCGGTGTTTGGCGAGGGTGTGATCCTCAACTTCGAGGGCTCCGGGGCGCAAGCGCGGGTGCAGGTTAATTTTGCCGAAGGTAGCAAGTGGCTGATGCTGGGCTATGCCAAGCTCGAAGCCCTGTAAGCCCCTGCGCCGGCCTCTGTGGGAGCGGGCATGACCGCGAACACCGGCGAAGCCGGTGCCATACACCGAGTTGCCTGCTTCGCGGGCTTGCCCGCTCCCACAGGGATTGCGCCAACATTCAGAGTGCCAGTCCTGCCCACTTGGTAACTCCCAGGCAAAAGCTCGAAACACTCTGTCGCTGGTCATGTGCACGGGAACCTGTGCACCATGACGCGCGTGCAATCCACAACAGGGGATATCCCACTTATGCAACGTTTTCTTAGCATCGCTCTGGCGCTCTGCGTCGGCCTGACGCTGAGCCTGGACGCCAATGCCAAGCGTTTCGGCGGCGGCAAGAGCTCGGGCTCCGCGCCTATCCACCAGACCCGTCAGGCTACGCCAACCACGCCTGCCGCCGCGCCGACCGCACCTGGTCGTGCAGCCCCGGCCGCCAGCGGTGCTTCGCGCTGGTTGGGCCCACTGGCCGGCCTGGCCGCCGGTGGTCTGCTGGCGTCCATGTTCATGGGCGACGGTTTCGAAGGCTTCCAGATCATGGACTTCCTGATCGTGGCGCTCATCGCCTTCCTGGTGTTCCGCTTCATCGCTGCACGCCGCCGTCAGCAGCAGCCGCAAATGGCCATGCCAGGACATGCGCCGATGCAGCGTGAGGCTCACGCGCAGCCTGCCCAGCCGTCGGTCTTTGGTGGTTCCGCCGCACCTGCCGCCGCAGCTGCGCCGGTAATCAACGCCCCGGCATGGTTCAACGAGCAAAGCTTCCTGGCTGCCGCCCGTAACCACTTCCAGTCGCTGCAGCAGCACTGGGATGCCAACGAAATGGACAAGATCGCCGAGTTCGTTACCCCGCAAATGCTCGAGTTCCTCAAGCGCGAGCGCGCTGAACTGGGTGACGGCTTCCAGTCCACCTACATCGACAACCTCGAAGTACAACTCGACGGTGTCGACGACCGCGCTGACCGCACCGACGCCACCCTGACCTTCCGTGGTGTGTCGAAGAACTCGCGCTTCGACCAGGGCGAAGTGTTCAGCGAAAGCTGGCACATGGTTCGCGCCCCAGGCGAGAACCAGCCTTGGCTGGTGGCCGGTATCCGTCAAAACGGCTAACCGCTGCGTGCTGCACAAAAAACCCCGGGCCTGTCCCGGGGTTTTTGCTTTTGCCAGAGTGGCCTACTAGGGTATAACGCGCAGCGTTGTCATCTAGGTCAGAGGAAGTGAACCGTGGAAGAAGTGATCGAACAACTCCGTGAAGCCAATCAGCCCGTACCCGTGCCCCTTGAGCTTCCCGACGAGGACCAGTTGGTCGAAATCGAAGAAGAGCTGTTCATCAACATTCCGTTCGTGTTCAAAGAGTTTCTACTGACCGTGAGTGACGTGGTGTATGGCTCGCTGGAGCCGGTAACTGTCACCGACCCGCAGTCGCACACCTACCTGCCCGATGTCGCCGCCAACGCCTGGGATGCCGGCGTGCCCCGTGACCTTATTCCACTGTGCCAGGATGGCGACAACTACTACTGCGTCGAGGAAGACGGCACCGTGGTGCTGTGGGAAGCGGAAGAGGAAATTGTTGGCGAAGACAGCTGGGAATCGGTGTGGCACTGGGCGCGGGATGTTTGGCTGGAGAGCTGATCTTCACCCTCTATTGAGCCTTTGCCTGTACTGGCCCTATCGCCGGCAAGCCGGCTCCCACAGGAACCCCACAACGTTCAGGCAAGTGGTAAACCTGTGGGAGCTGGCTTGCCAGCGATAGGGCCAGTACAGGCGCAGGAAAAATCATGGCTTAGTGCCATCAATGTAGTTAAAATCGCCAGGCTTTCTGCGCCTGGCGACATTGCTACCGCTCCATCCCCTCGGACGACGATGAAATCTTGCGCAGGGAGCATTGCCCCCCTCAGTGCGTGTTCTCGCGACTGTGCTCCAGTGTCTCCAGCAAGGCAATCTGCATGCGCGTATGCACGCGGATGAACCAGCGCCACAACAACGCCACCACCACCGCAGCCACCACGGCAATGACCAGCAGCAACTCGCTGGTGGGCAGAATGCTCGCCGACAATGCCGAAAGCAGCAGGAAAATCACCAGCAGCGACAATAGCGGGATGACCTCGGCAATCACGCGGCGCACACGCTGGGTATGCCGCCCGGCCATTTCCGGCTTCACGCCCATCTCTGCCAGCAGCATCGACAGTGCCTTGAGCTTGCGATAGGCGGCAATAAGGAAGGGCAGCGACAGCAACAGCGCCGCCCCCCAGATCATCGCCTTCTGCTGGCTGACATCGCTGACCCACTCACTGAGCCAGTTGCCGATACGCCCTGCGAAGTAGCCACCACTGAAGAAGATGGCGACCACCAGCGCCAGGTTCACGCCCACTTGCAACAGGATGCGCCGGATCATCGCCGCCAGCATGGCGCCCTCGCCCTGTGGCTGGATGTTGCGCAGCCACTCGCCATACAACGAGAGCACCCGCGCCAGGCGGCTGGGCACAATATTGCCAAGCTTTTGCGACAACGGGTCGGCCGCGCGGATCAGGTAAGGCGTCAGCAGCGTGGTTATTGCCGATACGGCGACCGCCACGGGGTAAAGGAAGTCGCTAGTCACCTGCAAGGTCATGCCCAGCGCGGCGATGATGAACGAGAACTCGCCAATCTGCGAAAGCCCCATGCCAACCCGCAACGACGTGCGCCCATCATTGCCGGCAATGAACGCCCCCATGCCGCAGGACAGCATCTTGCCCAACACTACCGCCAAGGTGATGACCACGATCGGCCAGGCGTAATCGACCAGCACTTGAGGGTCGATCATAAGGCCGATGGCAACGAAGAAGATGGCGCTGAACATGTCGCGCACCGGCTCGATCAGGCGCTCGATTTTCAGCAGCTGGCGTGACTCGGCCATGATCGCGCCAATCAGGAAGGCGCCCAGCACCATGCTGTATTCAAGCTTCACCACCAGCAGGCAGAAGCCGAAGCACAGGCCCAGCACGGTAATCAGCAGCATTTCGTTGCTTTCGAACTTGGCCACATAGGCCAGCAGGCGCGGCACCAGCAGGATGCCGATGACCAAGGCAACGATCATGAACAGCGAGAGCTTGCCGACGGTGGAGAACACCTCGCCCGAGCTGACCGTGCCGCTGACGGCGATGCCCGACAACAGCGCGATTATGCCGATACCCAGGATGTCCTCGACGATCAATACGCCAAAGATCAGCTGGGCAAAGCGCTCGTTCTTCATCTTCAGGTCATTCAGCGCCTTGACGATGATGGTGGTCGAGGAAATGGCCAGGATGGCGCCGAGGAACAGTGAATCCATGGTGTTCCAGCCGAACCAGCGGCCGATTTCGAAGCCGATCCAGATCATCAGCACGATTTCCAGGAACGCCGCGATAAACGCCGTAGCGCCCACCTTGAACAGCTTGCGCAGGCTGAACTCCAGCCCCAGGCAGAACATCAGGAAGATCACCCCCAGCTCGGCGAGGGTCTTGATGGTGTCCTCGTCATGGATCAAGCCGAACGGCGGGGTGTGCGGGCCAATGATGAAGCCGGCGACGATGTAACCCAGCACCACGGGCTGCTTGAGCCGGTGAAAGAGAATGGTGACCACGCCAGCGACCAGCATGATGACTGCCAGGTCCTGGATGAAGCTGATGGCATGCATGGCGTGATACTCCTTTTCTCGTCTTTTCTGGATGCCTGGGCAGACCGCTCCTCTGCCAAGGCAAACCCGAGCGAGCAGCAAGTACATACTGTATTGAATGCAGGAAACCCCATGTTGCATGGGCGTACTCAGGTTAACATCGCACCCCGCCGCAAAAAGCCGGTGCAATATGCAGAAACAGATCGGCTGGAAACGCGCCGCTGATGGCATGATCAGCGTGACGATGGCGCGTCAGCCAACGTCCCGTATCAGCAAGGCAAATTCAAAAGAGGGGAACAGAAGTGTCAGCAGATAACGCCCTCCATTCGCCCGATTCAGCGCAACCTCACCGTGAGCACACTATGG
Source organism: Pseudomonas sp. NPDC008258 (assembly GCF_042956345.1). Lineage (NCBI taxonomy): Bacteria > Pseudomonadati > Pseudomonadota > Gammaproteobacteria > Pseudomonadales > Pseudomonadaceae > Pseudomonas > Pseudomonas sp. NPDC008258. The sequence goes on along the minus strand of NZ_JBIBGE010000015.1, from coordinate 73,598 downwards.
AACCTGGAAACGCCCAGCTGAGCATGACCGTCCTGATGACCCCGGACATGGCCAACTTTTCTGGCAACGTACATGGCGGCACCCTGCTCAAATACCTCGACGAAGTGGCCTACGCGTGCGCCAGCCGCTATGCCGGCAGCTATGTGGTGACCTTGTCGGTTGACCAGGTAATCTTCCGCGAGCCCGTGCACGTGGGTGAACTGGTGACCTTCCTTGCATCGGTCAACTACACCGGCAACACCTCGATGGAGGTCGGCATCAAGGTGGTGACCGAGAACATCCGCGAGCGCTCGGTTCGCCACTCCAACAGCTGCTTCTTCACCATGGTCGCGGTCGACGACAACCGCCGCCCGGTACCGGTGCCGCCGCGCCAGCCGCACAGCAGTGAAGAAAAGCGCCGCTTCCTGCAAGGTCAGCAGCGCCGCCAGATCCGCCAGGAGCTGGAGAAGCGCTATCAGGACCTGAAAACCGACGCGATCTAAAGCGCCAGCTGCTGCGCCTCGAAGCGCACCCGTGGGTGGGCGATGCGGTCCTGGGCCCGTACCAGCTGCAGTTCGTAGCTGGCGCAGGCCTGGGTTTCCAGCAAAACCTCATGCACTGCGGCAGCGGTGTACTCGAATGCCTGTACCCAGCTGTCGCCGAGCAGCACGCGCGCCAGGAACAGGCCCGAGGTGAGGTCGCCCACCCCCACCGGCTGACGCGGGAACGCCAACAGCGGGCGGCGCAGGTGCCAGCTGTGTTCGGCGGTCACCAGCAGCATTTCGAACTGGTCTTCGCCCCGCCCGGGGTAAGCCAGGTGCTTGACCAGCACCACCTGCGGCCCACGCTGCAGCAGGCTGCGCGCCATGTTTACGCAATCCTCCAGCGACTGCGCGCGGCGCCCACAGAAGCTGTCCAGCTCCAGCTGGTTGGGGCACAGGATGTCGGCCCTGGCCGCCGCCTCGTCGAGCAGGAACTCGCTGACTTCCGGTGGCACGATGCAGCCCTTCTCCGGGTGCCCCATGACCGGGTCACACAAGTACAAAGCCTTCGGGTTCACCGCCCTGATCCGCTCGACCCCGGCCAGGATCGCCCGCCCCTGCTCGGCACTGCCCAGATAACCGGAAAGCACCGCATCGCAGTGCCCCAGCTCGCCGATGCTGGAAATACCTTCTACCAACGCAGGAATTTGCGCCGGGGCAAGCACTTCACCCGCCCACTGGCCATACTGAGTGTGATTGGAGAACTGCACGGTATTGAGCGGCCAGACATTGACCCCGATACGCTGCATGGGAAACACCGCAGCGCTGTTTCCGGCGTGGCCGAACACCACATGGGACTGGATGGCGAGCAGGTGCGGGGTACGTTTCATGCGGGAGGTTTCCAAAGCTGTTTCAAAGGATTGTGCGCAGCGCAGTATGAACTCGATTGCCACCTGTACGACAGGCCAGGGACGCAGTTAAGCTGGATCTACCTGTTTGGAGCATATGCAAATGTTGACCCTGGAGAACCTCTTCGTCCTGATGCTGGTAGCCACGGCAGGCGCCTGGTTGTGGCACAACCATGGGTTGCGCGAAAAAGCCCTGGAACGGGTCAAACAGCATTGCGCCAAGCTCGACCTTGAGCTGCTCGACGACGCCGTCGCACTGAAGCGCATCGGCTTTGTCCGTGATGCCAATGGCCGCAAGCGCCTGGCACGCATCTATGCCTTCGAGTTCACCGTCACCGGCGAGCAACGCCACCCCGGTACCGTGACCCAGTTCGGCGCGCACAGCGTGCAGATCGAACTGGCGCCCTACCCATTCGAAATCAAGACCCCGCCACGCACCGACAACGTCATCGAGATGCAGCAGTGGCGCCAGGAACACAATCGCTGGCGCAACTGATCAGATCACGCGGCATTCGCTCAACCCGGCTTGCAATGCGGGTTGCGATTGCGGCTGATCGAAAATCAGCTCGATACGCGTATCCCTGCGCCAGTCGCTCGGCTGCCAGTCAGGCATGGTTCCATTCAGCCCATTGAATGATTGCCAGCCCTCCTCGCTGTGGATAACCCCCTTCGCACGCCGCCATGGCCAAGTGCGCAAGAACGCCTTTAGCCGCTGTGGATAAAAACGCTGCGCAGGGTGCCAGCGCCAGCCAATACTCCAACCTCCCTCCCCCTCCTGGGCAAGACAGATCGGCTGGCCGGGGTCTGTCCACACTATTGTTGGGGACCGCCCAAGATTGTCGACAATCCTGTTTTCATCAAATGGGCTGTCGACAATCTTTGCGCCCCCGCCAGGAAGGCTTGATAAAGGCACCTGACCTTGTACGGACCAGAGTATGTGCTTGTCATGAAATTTATTAGTTATCAACAACTTAGATATTTCATCCACAGCCTCTGACTTGTTGAAAACCACGCTGTCGGACGCGTTGAAAGCCTGTTGCTGGGCCTCCGGAAGCGGCTCGTTTCGTACAATGGATTGCGCATCGACAACCATCAACAATGGCTGGATTGTCAGCACTCCAGCCCAAGGGGCCTGCTGTAATTGAGCAAGCAACTGCAACGGGTGACCCAGACCGGACGGCTCGATAAACAGCCGGTCAGGCCGGGATTTGCGCAACAACCGGCCCAAGCCCACCTGGAACGGCATACCGTTGACACAGCACAGGCAGCCGCCCGCAACCTCACCGATGGCGATGCCATCTTCGTCACGGCTGAGCAAAGCCGCATCCAGGCCAACCAGGCCGAATTCGTTGATCAATACCGCCCAGCGTTCGTTGTCCGGGCGCTGGGCCAGCAAGTGGCGGATCAGGGTGGTCTTGCCGGCCCCCAGTGGGCCGGCAATCACATGGGTGGGAATGTTCTGCAGCATGGGATGGCTTCAGGCGGGGTGGTAGCTCACTATGCGCCGTCAAGCTAGCCAGTCAAGGCTGAGCAGCAGGCGCCCCTGCTGGCCCGAGGGTGAGCGGTGTACCAGGCCCGCGCCTTCGTTCCCCTGCCACTTCTCGCCTTTAAGCACAGCCACCTCGCCAGCGTGCAGATGCTGGATGTTATCCACAGAAGAAAGTGCTGTGTGTAACTTACCACGTGGGCTTTCCTGCTCTCGCAGCCACTCGCTACCGGGCCCTGTGTAGGTGGTGAGCAGCCGCACAGGCACGTTATCCACATGGAAACGCGGGCACATGGGGCCGGCCAGTACCCGCAAGCGCAAACCGACCCGCCGCGCACCCAGCAGGCAGGTGTAGGCAGCCACCAGCCAGGTCACATCGGCTACGAAGGCTTCGTAGCCTTGCAAGTCGGCCGCTTCTCGCAGAAGGTCTGGCAAAACCGGCATCTGTTGCTCGTCCACATCGATTACGCGCTGATCTGCCAGCGGTTGGCCAAGGCTGACCACCAATTCGGCAAAATCCTCCAGCTGTGGCGGCAAGCGCCGGCGCCAAACCGCCAGGTTCACGCCATCTCGTAATACTTCGGTAAGCACCTGAGGGGTTTCACCGAACACCTGAAAGATATCCACAGGCTTGAGCGCCGGGTTCATGCGGCTTCCTCCTGGTACCAAGGGCCGAATGGATCGTCCAGGCGCAACCAGCCCAGGTGGCCCAAGCCCATTTCTTCATCCGTCAAAAGGCATGCATCAAGTGCTGTGGATAACTGTTCGAAGTCGATACTCTGCCCGATAAACACCAGTTCCTGCCGGCAGTCACCGGTCTCAGCGGTCCAGTGTTTCAAGATCTCGGTCGTGTTATCCACATCCTGGGGCCACTGCTCTCGCGGTACAAAACGCCACCAGCGACCCGCCAGGCCATGGCGCATCATGCCACCCGCCTGCGACCAGCTACCGGCTTCCTGATACTTGCTGGCCAACCAGAAAAAGCCCTTCGAGCGCAGCAGGCGACCATTGCTCCAGGGCTTGTGGATAAAGTCGAAAAAGCGCTGTGGATGAAGCGGCCGCCGGGCCTGCCAGGTGGTGGCCGCAATGCCGTACTCTTCAGTCTCCGGCACATGCTCGCCGCGCAATTCTTGCAACCAACCAGGCGCCTGGGCGGCTTGGTCGAAGTCGAACAGGCCAGTGTCCAGGATGCGTGCCAACGGTACCTGGCCCATGACCATGGGCACGATCTGCGCCCGGGCATTGAGGCTGCGCAAAATGGCCATGAGCTCATCGCGCTCGTGCTGGCTGATCAGGTCGATCTTGCTCAGCAGCAGCACGTCGGCGAACTCGACTTGTTCGATCAGCAGGTCACTGATCGAGCGCTCGTCTTCCTCACCCAGTGTTTCGCCACGGCTGGCCAGGCTGTCTGCTGCCTGGTAATCGCGCATGAAATTCAGGCCATCGACCACAGTGACCATGGTGTCCAGGCGCGCCATATCAGACAAGCTGCGGCCCTGCTCGTCGCGAAAGGTGAATGTCTCGGCAACCGGCAGTGGCTCGGAGATACCCGTGGACTCGATGAGCAAATAATCGAAACGGCCTTCTTCGGCCAGCCGCGCCACCTCTTCCAGCAGGTCTTCACGCAGTGTGCAGCAGATGCAGCCGTTGCTCATCTCGACCAGTTTCTCTTCAGCGCGGTTGAGGCTGACATTGCGCTGCACCTCGCTGGCGTCGATGTTGATTTCACTCATGTCGTTGACGATGACCGCAACCCGCAGATTGTCGCGGTTACGCAGCACATGGTTGAGCAAGGTGCTCTTGCCGGCGCCTAGGAAGCCGGACAGCACGGTGACGGGGAGACGGTTGGACATGGCGGAACCTCTTCAGGCGAGCGCATTCGAAACGATGCATTGCACAATGTTATAAAGTAACAATACAATTTCGCCAAGCCGTTCTCGACGGACGCGTATTCACCGGGGATGAAAAATGAACCTGCCACGCGCCATGGTGCTGTTTTTGCTCGCCATGCCCACTTCGCTGTTCGCCATGCCAAAGAGCAGCCCGTTGGCGGTGTGTACCCGCAGCGCGACACTGCTTGCCTGCCAGGACGGCAAGGGCAGCTACTACAGCGTGCGCAGCGAAGGCAGCACGTTCTACCTGCGCGGCTATGACTCCGGCAGCCGGCGCCTGTGGGCACAAACCAACAGCCGCTATGGCACGTTGACCTTTTTTACCGGCCTGGCGAGCGATGGCGAAGCCTGGGTGGGTTACAGCCGTCGCGTTGGCTGGACCACCCTGAACCGCGTATCCAGTTCCAGCGGGCAGCGCTTCAAGCTGCATTGCAGCTTGGTAGGCGGTTGCCAGTGATAACTCTTTTTGTTTGGAATTCCAGATGACCCAGCTCAAGCTCCCCGACATCGCTGCACAAAACCTGGAGTACACCTTGCCTTTGGACTGGGTGGGCATGTGCGGGATCGCCGTGCCCGTGCAATTCGAAGGGCGCACCGCCGCTGCCAAAATCGATGCTGGGGTAAGTCTGGTAGACGGCAGCTCACGCGGCATCCATATGTCGCGGCTTTACCTTGCCCTGGAGTCATTGGAAAACCAGCCCCTTACGCCGCTGGCAATCAGGCAGCTACTGGCCGATTTCCTGATCAGTCATGAAGGCCTTTCTTCGGCAGCCTACCTGCGCCTGCGCTTTGAGCATCTGCTGAAGAGGCCGGCCTTGATCAGCCCACTGGCAGGCTGGAAGAGCTATGCCGTAACGGTCGATGCACGGATAGAAAATGAAATGTTCCACGTGGAACTATCTGTTTCCGTACCCTATTCCTCCACCTGTCCATGCTCCGCTGCACTCGCACGGCAGCTGATTCAACAGCAGTTCCTCGAAAACTTCAGCGAAGAGCAGGTCGAAAAATCCGCAGTTTTGCAGTGGCTTGGTAGCGCCGAAGGTATTGTGGCCACACCCCACAGTCAACGGAGTACCGCGCAAATCCAGGTACGGCTGCGCAGCAGTGAACACGCATTACCCATCACCGAATTGATCGATTGCATTGAGGCAAGCTTGGGTACCGCTGTGCAGACTGCGGTGAAGCGAGCGGACGAACAAGCCTTCGCCTTGGCCAATGGGCAGAACCTGATGTTCTGTGAAGACGCCGCACGACGGCTGCACAAGGCACTACGGCAAATTGAATGGAGCACGGCCTTCAAGCTGCGCGTTGAGCACGCAGAAAGCCTGCATGCTCACGACGCCGTCGCCACCAGCCAATGGCAATGGGACGTCAGCTGCGCGGTTTGACCGTGCCACAATCATTGCCCAGCCACACCGCACGGGTGTTCATGCTGCCTTGCTGCTGCACACCCGAGGCATTGAAGGTACCACTGACCTGAGTGGTGAATTCCCGGTCGCTAAGAAAGGTAGCCTGGCCAGTACCCTGCGCCTTGGGGCAGCTGAACTGGAATTTCCACACATTACCGGTACGGTCCGTGATCTTCTGGGTACAACCTGACTTCGGGTCCTGCAAGGGGATATCGTTGGTCGCCACCTGCTCAGGCGTGAGGCAGGAGCGCACGCCGTTGCCACCCACAGTCACCCCTTGTTTGGCCAACACCCCCTCCATCATCGCGCGCTGCTCAGGTGGCAGGTTTTTCAACTGACTGAGCATGAACTGCATGTCGGGTAACGGCTTGCCATCGACCTGCATGTTGCTGGTGGTCAGCTCCCACAAACCTGGCTGCAGCACCTGGGCATGCACCAGCGGGCTGCTCACAGCTAGGGCCAACGCCAACAATGGCAGACGAATCTTCATGGACGATCGCTCCTGGAAAAACCGGCCAAGCGGGCCGGGCTGAACCTTGGACGCCAAATCCACCTTCAGGTTGCAAGGCGGACCGTGAACGTGTTCTGTTAGCTCAAGTGTACTCGGCAAGCAGGATGCATATGGATTACCACAGCCCCTACTTTTTTGGTTACCTACTCGGCTTGATTCACCTACTGGGTATCGTCGCCGCACTGCACGCGATCTTTACCGTGCGCACCGCCCAAGGCGCCATCGCCTGGGCCATGCCCTTGTTCTTCATCCCCTACCTTACCTTGATCCCTTATCTGGTTTTTGGCGCCCGTTCGTTCTATGCCTACATCAAGGCCAGGCGCCAGGCCAACCAGGAAATGCACGTGGCCATGGCCAACCTCAACTGGCGGCCCTGGGTGGAAGAAGCCCTCACCGCCCGTGAATCAGAAAGCTACGCAGCACTGCGCGCCATGCCCAAACTGGGGCGCATGCCTTGTCTGGCCAATAACCAGGTGAAGTTGCTGATTGATGGTAAAACCACTTTCGATGCCATCTTCGCTGCCATCGACAAAGCCCGCGATGTGGTGCTGGTGCAGTTCTTCATCATCCATGACGACAACCTCGGCAAGGCATTACAGCAACTGCTGTTGCGCAAGGCTGCCGAAGGGGTGCAAGTCTTCGTGCTCTACGACCGCGTCGGCAGCCATGCATTGCCAGCTAGCTACAGCCAGCAACTGCGGGAAGGTGGTGTACAAATCCACGCCTTCGCCACCCGCCGCGGCTGGTTCAACCGCTTCCAGGTGAACTTCCGTAACCATCGCAAGATTGTGGTGGTGGACGGCCTGGTCGGTTTCATCGGTGGCCATAACGTGGGCGACGAATACCTCGGCGAGCATCCCCAGCTTTCACCTTGGCGCGACACCCATGTGCAGATCAGCGGGCCAGTGCTGGCCTGCCTGCAGGAGTCATTCGCCGAAGACTGGTACTGGGCCACGCGCCAGTTACCACCGCTTATCCTGCCAGATACCTACCCGGATAACGGCGTGCTTTGCCAGGCCTTGGCCAGCGGCCCGGCCGATCCACAGGAAACCTGCTCACTGTTCTTCCTCGAAGCGATCCATTCGGCTACCCGACGGGTGTGGATCACCAGCCCCTATTTCATCCCTGACGAGGCGGTGTTCGCCGCCTTGCGCCTCGCCGTATTGCGTGGGGTTGATGTGCGGGTGCTGATCCCGTCTCGGCCAGACCACCGCGTTGTCTATGCCGCCTCCAGCCTGTTCGCCTTCGAAGCGGTGCGTGCGGGTGTGCGCATGTTCCGCTATCAGCCGGGCTTCCTGCATCAGAAGGTGGTGCTGGTGGATGATGACGTCAGCGCCATCGGCAGTGCCAACCTGGACAACCGCTCGTTCCGTCTGAATTTCGAGATCACCCTGCTGACCGTCGACCGCAGCTTTGCAGATCAGGTTGAGCACATGTTGATCAATGACTTTGAACAAGCGCGAGAAATTACTGCGGAGGATAGCCGCGACACTCATCGGCTACAGCAATTGGGGATGCGGATTGCCCGGCTGATTTCGCCGATTCTTTGAGTACCGACCCGCCTCGGGTTTGAAGCAGATACCTGTGGGAGCAGGCACGCCCGCTCCCACAGAGTACGAGACGCGTTACCCGCGGTACAGATCTTCGCGCGTCCAGGGAAGGTCGTGATGGCCATCAGCGTATGGCTTCACCGCCAGGATCTGGTGCAGATTGATCCACCCCTTCTGGAACGCATAAGCACACCCGGCCAAGTACAGGCGCCAGATTCGCAAGGTCTTCTCCGGCACCAGCGCCGCCGCCTTGTGCAGCTGGTTCTCCAGGTTCTCGCTCCAGTGATGCAGGGTTTTGGCGTAGTGCAAACGCAGGCTTTCCACATCCACCACCTCCAGCCCTGTTTCACAGATGCTGGCGGTGATCATCGACAAGTGGGGTAGCTCGCCATGGGGGAATACATAGCGGTCGATAAATTCACCCGCGCCGCGCCCAACCGGCCTGCCATCGATGTGCTTGGCAGTGATGCCGTGGTTCATGACCAGCCCCCCTTCCCTCACTGCCCCGAACAGCTTTTGGCAATACAACGACAAGTTGGCATGCCCGACATGTTCGAACATGCCAACACTCACAACCTTGTCGAAGCGTCCATCCTGCGGCAGGTCGCGGTAGTCGAGAATCTGCAGCTCCACCTTGTCGGCCAGGCCTTCGGCTTTCACTCGCTGGCGGCCGAGCTTCAATTGCTCCTTGCTCAAGGTAATGCCGAATACTTTGGCGCCATATTCGCGTGCAGCGAAACGCGCCAGCCCACCCCAACCGCAACCGACATCGAGCAAGTAGTCACCCGCGTCCAGCCGCAGCTTGCGGCAAAGGTGGTCGAATTTATCCTGCTGCGCTTGATCGAGCGTATTGTCCGGTTCACGGAAGTAGGCGCACGAATAGGCCATGTCCTGATCCAGCCACAGCTGGTAGAACGCGTTGGAAACGTCGTAGTGGTAGGAAATGGCTTCGGCGTCAGTGTGCTTGTCATGAGACAGGCGTTGCGGCAGCTGTTCATCTACCTCCCTGAACAGCGCTTCACTCAGCTCATCGCATACACGGATGGCTTCACCAATATCGCCTTCCAGCTCCAGCTTGCCTTCGACGAATGCAGTGCCCAGCTGTTCCATGCTTGGGTGGGTCAGCTGGCCGATCAGCTGTGGCTCCTTGACCAGGATGGTGACCTGGGGGCTTGGCCCCAGATCGAACTGGTTGCCGTCCCACAGTTTCAACCGCAGCGGCAGGTGCAAGCTTTGAAGTGCCGGTGGAAGTTGCGCAAGCATGAACGACCCTCCTGTCCGAAATTGGCCACGACGCCTGATATTTCGAACGTCGCCGGATCAGAGTAGTTCATTCGTGGGAGCTTTCCTCTAAACAAGACCATGGTCTAGAACCAACTGATCTTATCCATACGGTGGATTGTATACAATTCTTGCGTCTCGGCTTAACCTTGTGCCCCTCTCGCTTCCTCATCCTGGAGTTGAACCCATGAAATCCTATGACGTGGTGATCATCGGCGGTGGCCCTGGCGGCTACAACGCAGCCATCCGAGCCGGCCAGTTGGGCCTGAGCGTGGCCTGTGTGGAAGGCCGCTCAACCTTGGGCGGCACCTGCCTGAACGTGGGCTGCATGCCCTCCAAGGCACTGCTGCATGCCTCCGAACTGTACGAGGCCGCCAGCGGTGAAGAGTTCGCCCACCTCGGCATTGAAGTAAAGCCCACCCTCAACCTCGCCCAGATGATGAAACAGAAGGACGAGAGCGTGACCGGCCTGACCAAGGGCATCGAATACCTGTTCCGCAAGAACAAGGTCGACTGGGTCAAAGGCTGGGGCCGCCTGGATGGCGCCGGCAAGGTTGTGGTGAAAGCTGAAGATGGCAGCGAAACGGTGCTGCAGGCCAAGGACGTGGTCATTGCCACCGGTTCCGAACCCACCCCTCTGCCGGGCGTGACCATCGATAACCAGCGCATCATCGACTCGACCGGCGCGCTGTCGCTGCCGCAAGTGCCCAAGCACCTGGTAGTGATCGGTGCCGGAGTGATCGGCCTGGAGCTGGGTTCGGTGTGGCGTCGCCTGGGTAGCCAGGTAACCGTCATCGAGTACCTCGACCGCATCTGCCCAGGTACCGACACGGAAACCGCCAAGACCCTGCAAAAGGCACTGGCCAAGCAAGGCATGGTGTTCAAGCTGGGTAGCAAAGTCACCCAAGCCACTGCGAGTGCCGATGGGGTTAGTCTGACGCTGGAGCCTGCCGCCGGCGGCAGCGCAGAATCGCTGCAGGCCGACTACGTGCTGGTAGCTATCGGCCGCCGCCCTTATACCAAAGGGCTGAACCTTGAAAGCGTGGGCCTGGAAACCGACAAGCGCGGCATGCTCGGCAACCAACACCACCGCACCTCAGTGCCAGGTGTATGGGTGATTGGTGACGTCACTTCCGGCCCGATGCTGGCGCACAAGGCAGAAGACGAAGCGGTAGCCTGCATCGAGCGCATCGCCGGCAAGCCGCACGAGGTCAACTACAACCTCATCCCTGGGGTAATCTATACCCGCCCGGAGCTGGCCACCGTGGGCAAGACCGAAGAGCAACTCAAAGCCGAAGGGCGTGCCTATAAAGTAGGCAAGTTCCCCTTCACCGCCAACAGCCGCGCCAAGATCAACCATGAGACCGAAGGCTTCGCCAAGGTCATCGCCGATGCCGAAACCGATGAAGTCCTCGGCGTGCATCTGGTTGGCCCAAGCGTCAGCGAGATGATCGGCGAGTTCTGCGTGGCCATGGAGTTCTCGGCCTCGGCAGAAGACATCGCCCTCACCTGCCACCCGCACCCGACCCGCTCCGAGGCCCTGCGCCAGGCAGCGATGAATGTGGACGGGATGGCGATGCAAATCTGACCGGAGCGGTTCTTCTGTAGATAGCAGAAAGAAGAAAGCCCTCCATGTGGAGGGCTTTTGAAACGCAGGAATAAAGTCGGTATTGGTGCCATCCCGATTCATGCAGCCTTGAGCCACATTTTCCGTCTCTCACAAGTCGGTAACACCCACGTAAAAAGGGTGATACGCGGTGCAGCTAAGTAATAAAGTCGGTAACACCCTCTAAGCGTGCTCGCCGCTCTGGTTCGTCGGTTGTTCGCTCGACTCGAGCAAAAGGACCGAAGTCTTGGCGAGCATTCTATCTGGGCAAAGGGAAGATCGAGATTATTGCCCGCTGGGTCTGCGGGCGAGTGCTCGACCAAGCCTGGTCCTGCAGATCACTCAGCGCGCGCTGCGTTGGTATTGGTCGTAGCGCTCGTGATCCCTCATCGTAGCTGAAAACGTGAAAGCCGAGCTCCAACGCAAGGGAGACCTGCCGATGCCAATAGAATTTGCCATCACCGAAGACCGCATCTTCAGCGAGTAGGAGTTCATACCGTTGCGCGATATAGCCGAGAAGTACTCTTTGAGAAACATCGCGAAGCGCTTCTGTATGACACATGCATGCCGAGCGCCAGACCTGATGTTTAGCAATATCCCGGCTACTGACTTCCGGAACCTGAAGCAGCTCGATCTTCGCGTAATAGATGACGGAAAGCTCAACATCGTTCACCAAGGCGATCTCAAACTCATTCACGCTAACTGAGTCCAGCTGGCGGTCGACGCGGATCAACCGGTAGTCAGATTCACCGCTGAAATCAGCAGGCTCACCGATGTCGCTTACCTCTCTAGCCGTCGTCAGAGCTGCGTAGAGCGCAGAATTATCGGCGGTGCGGGTAAGTGATCCTGGAAATGAATCGCGCTTTTGGGCTGCGAGGGACATGGTCATATCTCAGTCAGATCTTGTTACCAGTACCTCTTACGCTAGCGGAATCTCGAATGCACTACAAAGAAATCGGCACGAGCAATGGCAAACACCGCCTGAAAACCCAGCATGTGCCCCCCCCCCCTCTGCTCTTGCTCTGTGGGGCAGACGCCGCTTAGCCTTGGGCCACTCACCGAGAGTCCAACACGGAGCTCGGACGCGTAGGCAGGAGCCCCTAGAGGAGCACCATGGAACATTTCGTACCGTTTGAAATAGCCATCTGTGAGAAAACCGGAAAAGCAGATCGGAAGGCATACCCGCTTATCCCCGACCCCGACAGACCTTTCCACCCTTTCAAAATTCGAGATCCCTTCGGACTTAGAAATGCCGTAGTACCTGTATTTAGGCAGGACACGCAAGGACAGATCTTCGGGATGGGTACAGCATTCAACATCAACGAATTTGGCACGTTCCTAACCGCTCATCATGTCATCGACTTCGGCGAGCAGAGCGCGTCTAGCAGACCACTCCTTTTCCTGAGCATGCAGGCCATAGTTTTTGGAAGAGTCGGCATTCCGGACGACTGCTTCGTTCCAATCATGAGCGCGCAGGCACCCGATATGGACTCTGAAAATCCCATGGCCGCATTGCGGGGCGATTCGCAACGACAGATCGCTATGGACATTGCGATCATGCAGGCATCTCCACTCGGCAAAGGGGTCCGCCCTCCTCACACACTAAAGGTGCGTGTGAATGACTGGAAACCACGTGTAGGCGAGATCGTATTTGCAGTCGGATATCCGGAGTTGGATCTTTCGAAGCTGTCTGCCGACTCGCAAAATATGCTGCTATCAGAGGGGATGTACGGAGCGTACGGCAGAATCGTTGGTGTGCATCCATGTGGAGTCGGTAGATCTAACCCAAGCCCTGTTTTTGAGGTGGAGACCGACTGGCCTGGAGGCATGAGCGGAGGGCCAGTCTTCAATCAGGCAGGCGAGGTCGTTGGTATCGTCAGCAGATCGATTCGAGCCGAAGCGGGCCTCGGCGGCACAGGTTTTGCCGTGGATCTGGGCCGTTGTCACGAGATTCAGGTATTCGCTCCAAGCCTTGATGCGCCTGGTTGGCAAATATGCTGGGGACTGTTCCTGGAAAATGAGAGCGAACCAGTCAGCGTCCATGCCTCACAGGAACAGGCTGCAACGGCAGGCGATGATTCGGGACGACCTTTTAGTATTCGGAAAATCTCGAATGAAATAGGCACAAAAAATTGGATGTCGGCTTAGCCAAGGATGCCCGTGATGGGGTGCTGCTCCCCAGCACCTCTCACGACGCCTCTAAAATCAGCGCCGAATCCACCGGTCGCTAAAGATGCCGCCAAGCGTATCAATTCGGACGATGCTCTGAACTGTCCGGATTGGGTTACGACAGATTTTATAGGGTAGCAGCCAGGCAGTCCGCTAGGTGGCCAGTTCTGCAGGTATCACGGGCGCAAGAATTTTCGAGCTGGCAAGTAATTGTTCAGGCATTCCAATGTGTGTTGCTCAGCTCGCCCATTACCGAAGGCCATGTTTAGCACGGTATCGAACTTCTTGGCATTCGTGGTTGTTTCCTTGCCGTAGGCAACCTTCGATGTGATGTGCCCATGGCCGAAAATGCCGATTGCCTTCACCAGCAATGACTCCAAGCACTCCACCCGTTGATACAGGATGGCTTTGGCGAGCTCACAGTCAGATTCATAGATAGCGCTGAGAAAATTCTTGTCCCCGGTGGTCAGGGTGAAATTTCTGCTTTGCGAGTGGAGATTTTCGGCGTGAAGGGTGAGCTGCAGCTCACCGTCATGTACGCCATCCAGGACCATCAACTGCTCAAGCAGATCGATATTTTCTTGGGCGGCGCCCAGCTTTTGACATGAGTCCACCATCTGACACAGTCGATCAAACGCTGCGGGGTTACCCAGACGCTTATCCAGACACTTTTCTGGGTTGTTCAGATAGAGGGAAAACGGCGCCTCGCCAAGCACATAGCAATCCGCAAAGCTGCAATCGAGAACGGTCAACGCTTCATCGACAAGATCGCATTGGGCCAGTGCTACCAGGACATCATTGTCAGCGAGCACGATCATTTATGCGATAAGGTTCCGAAGCAGGTGCTCGCTGTCCGGATCAAGTCCGTCAGCCAAATTGCTGAACGCACGTCCTCGTACCACATCCTGGTCAGAGGTCTGCCCCGAGATCTCTTTGACTGCACTCACGCAGAGCGGGAAGAGTTTGGGGGCGTTGTGGGCGACATTCAATACAGCATGGGTCGGATCAATCTGACGCTCCCTTCCAAATCGGATGGCAGTATCAGCGAGCGGGCGGGCCTTCATCAGGCTAGGTAGCGTCAGCCGCGTATCCGCATTCCCAGTCAGCAACTCGATGGCGAATCTGTCAGCTTCAATTTCCTGACAATTCCGCCCTTCCTCAGACTCATGGTTCTTGATTTCATCGTCAACGATCGCACCATTTTCAGCGAGATGCCCCAGTGCGATGTGACCGAGCTCGTGAGCAAGGTGAAACAGAAGGAAGCCTTGTTTTCGAACGTTCGACAGCACGATGGAGGGCCTGCCTTTGATCGACATGGCGATGCCATCCATCTTTCGGCCCAGGAGCGGAGAAGCCAAATGGAGGACAGGAATTCCACTCGCCCAGCACAGATCCAAGATCTGCGTCAGACCCACCCATGTGGCACCACCGCCGAGTATGCTAGCGCGAATATGCGCTGCGCTCGCTGGAAGCGGTGTGTAGTCTCCGTCCATCGCATTCAAAGCGATTCGGGAAGCACTCTTCGCTAACGCAACCGCTACCGCAACGTCGTCTTCCGAGGTCTTCGCGGAGAGTTTGAACCGCTTCTCGTTAGGCAGATCGAAAGCCACCCTGGGGGGATTCTCGCTGAATGCCCTGATCTGAAGGCTCAATGCCTTAGCCAAGTAGATCTTGGCTCGCTGAGCTGCTCCAGGAGTCGCCTCAATTTCAGCCGACCACCACTCAGGCATAAGACTGGCCAGATTTCTCTTGGACAGGCCGTAGCTGCGGAGGGCGGAATAGATGCTCTGAATGTCAGTCATGATCAGCCCTCCTTGGGTGAACGTGTGGATGAAAATGATGGCGATTAGACGGCCCAATCAATTTGGGAAGTCACACATGATCAAAATGATAGCATTCCGATCTGCATTCCCATAGGGGATTGCCTCATAGGGCCCATCTACGTCGAACTCGCTAAGCCCTTAGGTGCCGGAACGGGTCCCTTTATCAATGCTCATTTGGAAGCAAACCTGCCTCCCGTGTGTTTGGACAGCACGCTTACCCATAAGGCTCCCCTTACGCTCAGGGCCCACTGATCGAGGATCACTTGGGCTTGGTCGGTGAGCGCACTTTCTCCACATGCTTTCCAAAGTTTTTGACCAAGTCGCTAGCAGATGCTTTGGGCGGAGACGCTGCGCGCGGCGATTTAGGTGGTTTTGAAGCACTCGCGCCATCTTTTAAAAGCCCCTCCAGCGCTTCGGCCTCTTGTGGAGTGAGCGCTGAATCGATGACCTGGTTCCTCACGTTCTCGGCCCGCTTTGTATCGATAGAACTCACCACACTTCGTTTGGATTCCTCTGGAACAGCGAACCGGCACTTGAGGTCAGCATGAGCCCTCATACTTCCCTTACCAATGGCTAGCTTCTGTAGATTTTCCACCAGGCGAGCGCTAATCGAGTATTCGCTTGATCTGTAGGCATCGTGTAAATCAACCATCTGAATTCGATCTCTACCGGCGATGAAGCACTGCATGTAGGCATGCTTCAGCAGCTTGATCACGAGCCGCTTTAGTCCAGCAGTAGATCGGTGGAGCTCAGCCGCAAATTCCCCATGGTCCGCATTCACTCGGTCGCCACTGACCCGTATACATTCCGCGACGTAGTCGAGCCAATATTGGCTTGTAGGATCATCTGGCAGCATGACGCGAGGCTCCGCCAACAGGCGCTGGGTATCCTCACTGTTTCGCTCCCAAAGCTTATTTATCAAGCTATAGTTTGAAACGAAAATCAACGGCATCCCGAGATCGGCTGCATTGATTAAGATATCGGTAACCTTGGAAGCACCTGCTCCCGTAGAAATGAACTGCATCTCATCCAAGACAGTTATTGATACTCCATGGCGATTGGCGATGCTCCGACATTCGTCCAAAAGTTCAGTCAGGGAGGCACGACTAGCTTTCAGCCGATCTTTACCGCTGGCAACCAAAAAATCTAAAAGAATCTGTTTCCCGCTAGATTTCCCCCGAGCGCTTGCATACCAAAACGAATTCAGCTCAACCACCCCTTGGAAAAGACTACAGGACAGCTCAATCGGAGGCGGTAGGGCGTGAAGCAACGCTTGAATCGTTCTACTTTTCCCGACCCCCGTAAGGCCTGTTAAACAGATAGGAAAGCTTTCATTAACAGGCGGATTAAAAATCCCGGAATTATAAGTAACTTGATCGGAAAGAATCCCGCTATGATGCAAGCTCGCTCGCCCGAGCATTTCATGGATAAAATCGAGGGAAAACCGGGTTGGTAGATAAATTTTCTTAAGTTGCCTGAAAAGCACATCCGCCCCTAGCTGGCGATAACGTTGCAAATCCTCTACGGGTTGAGGGCGTACAGTGATTCGATCACGGATACCTTCGATATCCAAGTAACTATGAAAACGCGAATCAATCGTGGGGTTCATTTTTTTGTGCCCATGACAGTGCGATAGTCATTCATATCTTGTTTATATGCGGCCCCTTTTGGAGCTGCTCGCGACTTTTTCTGACCGCCATGCCACTCCAAGCCAACAGCCTCTTCATGCCTATCCATATAGTACTGATCTCGTGCTGCAGCCTGACGACGGTGATCAGAATAACCCTCTTGGCGCATTTTATCGATCTGCTGCAACTCCTTCAGCGTTATGTCCTCAAGACCTGCCGCAGAACGTACCGTGCGAATAACATCAAGTTGATAAAGATGCCCTTTAACATCAATCCAAATATGACGAACACACATCGTCAGAACATAAGCTTCGGTTTCAACGACGCCGTGCCTGGCCACAGAGTCAAAAAGCCCCGTATCAACCAGTTCCTTGGACCGGTATTTACGCCCATACAAATATACCGCGTCCTTACGAATAGTCACTGGATGAGATACTAAAAAAGTTCTTACAGCGGTATCGAAATTTATAGTGATTGCAGAGCTTCTACCTAGCTCCGCCCAATAGCCAAAAACCCCGTGTGGCGTCGGCGCTACGCCTGCAAGGACTAGCTCATCCTCCAGATTTACTTTACCTAATGAATGATTGTCCTTCACTGCTCGAAGGATCTCTCGCTTGGCCATTTGAACAAAATTATGATCACTATGATGATGTGTGGGCTGACCTTTAATTTTCTTTTTCTTGGGATGCGAGGACTCAATCGTTGCTTTCGATTGACCAGAGAAAGTGGGTGTCAATTCAACAGAGTTCAGCCAATTCACTTTTGGTCCGCATTCGAACATAGCAGCAGGTCCCCGATCGAGCACAATTCCGCTACATAGCCCTTCACTGACCCACTCATCTGCAGCGATAGTCAAGCCAAAAAGCTCACAGTACTTCACCTTGCCTATGGCCATGCAGAACAGGGTCGCCATATATGCAGCCATGTTTTCTCTACCCTCGGAGAAACCTATACCCAAAATATAGCCAGACCCGACGCAGCGCGCTCGAACAACACAATAGCCGTCCACCGCGCTTCCTTCAGTGAGTCCCTGAAGTTTCTCGTTAAAGTAATAGCCATCGAATTCGACACGCTGATATACGTTCAAAATCTTTTCGTCGAAAGTCCCCATAGAACCGGAAATTGCACGTGTACCATGCTCGCCTTTGAGTGCAACATTCAGCTGCTTAGGGGAAACTTGCTTTTTAGCCCAATACATGAACTGATCAAACGAAGGAAAGGGCTCACCATTGGGATGAGTGAACTCATACTGTTTTGCACCAATCTTCTTAGATTTACATCCAAATTCTTTCTTTAGAACCTTACTATAGATTTTAGCCTGCGTAAGGCTTGGATCTGCGTAACGGTTAAAACCGTTCTTGATCTTTTCTTTCATTTCCTTATTACAAGGATAACCAAAACGTTTACCTTGTGATGAGGGGCGCCCTAATTTAATTTTTCGCTCAGGTGCATCTCTAATATAGCGGCCGTTATTCTGAAAGCTTGGTATCAATGTCCATCTGTTCTGCCCATACATGAGATATGTATAAAACCACGCTCGAAGCCTAGCCGGGGCCTGCTTTAGTTTTTTTGCTTCAAGGTTAACTGCAGCGTCCGGATTATCTTCGCCAAGAATCTTTTCTTTACGCAAAACAAGGTCAGATATCATCTCGAAACGATGATTTACATATGACTCATAACTTTTTTTCTTAGAAACTCTTTTTTGTTCTAAATACCATATTGGTTTACCCTCGATAGGCTCAAGCCAAGGGGGCAGTGAAGCTGGCACGCCATCTTCGACTAGCCATCCATTCTCCAAGGCTTCTTCGAATTCGAACTGTCTCAAAGTAATTAGTCGTGCCTCAGGCCGTTGATTTTGATAGACAAATTCAACTAAATGAACTCGGCTGCGTGCGCCGTCACTGATTAGAAAATGATAAATTACCCCAACCTTGAGACACTTAAATCCCTCAGGTGCGAAAATTTTTGAACCCGGACTCATCCCTGAAAACCCTCAAACAGGGAGCTGAATTGCACCAGCAGATCTGGCCCGTCGGTGTTGAGCGGATGATCAATCAAAATAGGTTTGTTGAAGTCTACAATAACTCGCCGCTGCCAGATTTCTTGATAAATTTTCGCGATGAAGTGGCTAGTACTCCCCCAGCGCCTGCCGAAGCGAATAGCCAGAAAGTTCAGGGGATCGCCAGCATGGACAACGTCTTGGACTGCAGCGCAGAAATCTTCCAACAAGATTGGATCTAAGGATACGGGCAGGCCATGAATATTGAATAGTAGATCGAGGTTCGCTTCGACTGCGGCAGGAATCTGATCCTTAGCGACCTCAATGGTCCTGATACCGGCACTGGCATAATACAGGCGCTCCAGGCAGCCCCGCAGCCGGGCATGCTCGCGATCCTTCTGCCGCTGAACAAGTGTTTTGGGCATCCTAGCCCTGCGTTCATTAAAAGCTTGCAGGGTGTCTTTGACGCTCCAGTTGATTGCATAGGGCCGGCCTTGATCGTTCTCAAGGTAGAGCAAGAGGTCCCCTAGGTATGGATAAGCCTGCCTAGTGCGCTCCCCCCACTCATCGGTGACGATGAGTGCGTGATGCTTAAAACCAATTTCTTCCGCGATTGAAACAGTGCCACGCAGAGGTTGAAGAAATTGCCCCCTTGTCCGTGGATGCCCCTCCAATGGGTGCGGAGCATCCATGGGCCATAGCATTTTCTGTTCATGGAGTTCAAATAGGTTGGGATGGTGAAGCGCTAGCTGTGTAAAAAACCTCTCGGGAGTCGAGAGCGCGTGCAACGTTCGATTCAGCTTGTGGCTATACAGCCTGGATACACGAGACCCTCGGGGTGCTTCTCGCGGCACAGCCAATATAGATGGGACGTATAAATCACCCCACTCGAACGCGCCTTGACGCTTTGTGATGACGTCAAATCTGTCCTGTTCTTTCATCCTAGCCTTCCAATCTCATGGCCTTCGCGATGCCCACCCGTCTGGGGATAAATTGTCGGGCATCAGCGAATCCCTTGTCCTGCGGGGCTTCTAGGCAAAATCCAGTTGTGGATAACGCCTACTTTCCTGTGGACGAGCGTGTACGTGCAGGACTTGACGTCCTACAGCTATGGATAGACAATGGAGAAGTCAGCTGTCGATTCTGACTTATCCACAGAGGCCCAAGGTCGCACTTGGGCCTTTGTCTATTGACTGATTACGCGTTGTTTTAGCCTGCGTTCATTCGAATTCCTTATGTGCACATCGTAAACGGACGCAGTCACCGCTGACTGACGCCTGCTTTTCTGAACCTCACTGTAGGTCCCTGTTAAAAATAGGGGGCGCGCTGGAGCCGTTTTGCTTGTAACCGGAATATGTTACTGCCGTAAAAAACACTCTGGCAATATGTTTGGTCTCTATTTCTCAATTTTCAGTAACGTGAGAAAAGGCTGTCCGTTTGCGTTGATGAAGAGACCTTCATTCATCTAAGCCCCAAACTAGAGCGATCGCGCGATATAATTAACCTTTAACGGTTAACATTTTGGGGCCGACAAAACCGTTAATTATAAAATTGCCTGTTGAAATTGCCAATCATTATTTTCTGCACCTAAACGTCAGAGCTATCGTATTGCTCGACCCTCGGAGCAGCTCATGAAGCCATCAACTCGCCCCCCTCCACTCCTCAATTGGCTAGATGATGAAACGTTCTTTAGCCTCGGAAGTCGCCAACATTTTTTCTTACGCAATCGATCAGCGATCGATACTCTAGAACAAATCTTCGAAACCAAAGTTACCTATTACACGCATGACTTTCCGTGCAACTTAAAAAACTTGGTTTCAAAGGCTAGAATGGCGTGGGGTAATGCTGAAAAAATAATTTTCGAGCACACGATAACCCCCATATTTTTTCCATTTCAATCCGAGCGCAGCCAGGAAGCTTTAGTAGCGGCGTTGTCTGGACCACAACTCGGCTCTATCAAATACAAAATCGGATTGATTGCGGGACGTTTTGGTGGTGAACATCCGTTGAAGGCATGTTTGAATTGTATTATTAATGATCGCACTACCTACGGCCTTTCATACTGGCATCTATCACACCAATATCCGGGAGTTCTAATCTGCCCCAAACACGGTTGCCTACTTAGAGAATCTTCGACCAATCGGCAGTGGGGCACGCGGTTTCAATGGGCGCTACCGAGTGAAGATGAACTGGTGGTTCCTCCCTGGCCACCGTTGAGCGATAAGGTCCAGTCCGCACTCGTAGATTTGGGAAACGCAGCCCGATCATTAGCTCAATATGGGAAACATAGAAGATTTGATACCTCTACTGTCGCTCAAGTCTACAAAACAGCCTTGAATCCCATGAAGCATCGCGGACCTGAACAGGTGCAATTGGCACGTGAATTTGCGGAATTTTGCTCTCTTTTTCGCCAATTTTGGCCGTTTCACTCTTTGCCATCCTCATGCCACGAGGCAATCCTTTATATAAATCAGATGCTACGCCGCCCTCGTCGGTACTCGCACCCACTCAAGCACTTAATCCTTATTCAGTGGATCTTCGGAAGCTTTGACGACTTCATCACCGCTTACAGATACAGTAAAAAAACTGATTCCGAACTGGTTTGCAACTGTGCGAGCCCAGATGCACATGCGACTTCCGATAGGCTGAAAATAGATATCCGCTTGGAAAGCACTGGAAAACCTAGGCCTAAGAAGTTATTCGATCCCCTAAAAGACACAATACTCTTGGAGTTACAAAAAGGGATTGAGAAGCACGATGTTACCGCTAAATTTGGAGTTTCCGTATCTACCATAAATCGACTTCTTCGCGCGAATCCTCATGTTAGAAAGGCAAGATCTGACCTTCGCTTCTTTGAGTTATGCGAAAAGCACCGCAACATATGGCAGTCGGCTGTAAGAGAAAATCCCGACTTTGGTGCTAAACGTATCCGATCACTGCTACCAAACTCTTACGCATGGCTTTACAGGAATGATAGAAGCTGGCTATCTAGCCAGTGTTCCCACTTACCCAAAGAGCGACACAGTGAATCAAATAAACTAGACTGGGTCATGCGCGATGAACGACTCTGCATGTTGATTGAGCAGGTGATGAGTAGGCTCGCCTATGGCTTTTCGAAGGATGACATTCTTCTCCGTATCCCGCGATTGAGCGCAGCTCTCGAAAAGCGGGCTCGCTATCCTAAGGCGAGGAAACTTCTTAATAGCATCCCGCCAACGCACCTTTGACAGCCATCACAGCTGACCGCAACGATCCCTAGCTTCCCTCCGCACAAACCACAGCTCACCTCCGCAAGGGTAGCCCACGTCATCGAAGGGTCCAACTAGGTGAGCTGAGAGCTCAGTTGATCCTTAGCATATTGTCCCTTTTTACGAGACAGTAATTCCATAACAGAGGTCTTTTTGTCTTCAACTCCTGACAGTACAGTTGATTCATCACATAGAGGCACCTAGGCCTCAAGGAGACGAATCATGATCACTATCCGTAACGCTGAAGAACGTGGCCGCGCCAATCATGGCTGGTTGAAGTCATCTCATACCTTCTCATTTGCTGATTACTACGATCCCGACGAGCGAGGTTTTTCTGACCTTCTGGTCATCAACGATGACCGGGTAATTGCCGGTAAAGGCTTCGGCCAGCATCCTCATCGTGACATGGAGATTTTCTCCTATGTCCTCGAGGGCGCCCTAGAGCACAAAGACACTCTGGGTACCGGTTCGGTAATCAAACCAGGTGATGTTCAATTGATGAGCGCAGGCAGCGGAGTGGCTCACAGCGAGTTCAACCACAGCAAAACGCAGCCGGTTCACTTCTTGCAGATCTGGATTGTGCCCAATGCACGTGGTGCGACTCCCCGTTATCAGCAGCAGCATTTCAGTGATGCTGAAAAACGCGGCAAGCTGCGTCTGATAATTTCGCCAGATGGCAAGCAGGGTTCGCTTCAAGTTCGCCAAGACGCGCGCGTTTATGCGGGCCTCTTCGATGGCGATGAGCATGCCACTCTGACTCTGGCCGACGACCGTTATGCCTACGTACACGTAGCGCGTGGGCGCATCGAGCTGAATGGTCAACTGCTCCGCGAAGGTGACGGTGTTCGGATGAGGAAGGAGCAGGTGATTGAGCTTTCCAAAGGCCGTGACGCAGAAGTGATCGTCTTTGATCTGCGACCTAATGAGCTGCCACGCATGCCTTGAAACATGCACCTGGATGACTGTCTTGCCTCTCCTCGCAGAGCGGTAAGACAGCAAGCTCCTCAGTGGATTAAGGAGTGCCGAATTTGGCACTCACATCCTTAAGACTTCACCCACCCCACAAACTGATTCTGGCCGGCCCGATGCTAGCTAGATGAGTCGTGCTCGCTCCCCTAGGCGTGCATGGCTTAGCTATGGCGCCCTAGGTTACTGACTGAATCAAACCAATTTTGTTAAAGGCAGCAATGGAATGAGCACATCAACATCTGGCGCTTGGAGCCCCTTGCGCAATACCACCTTCCGTATGTTGTGGATCGCAACGATCGCTTCCAACATCGGCACTTGGATGCACGAGGTCGGCGCTGGCTGGTTGATGACCACCCTTTCCGCCAGCCCGCTGCACGTTGCACTGATTCAGGTGGCAGGTTCGCTACCTATGTTCTTCTTGGCCCTTCCGGCTGGAGCCGCTGCGGACATTGTCGATAAACGGCGTTACCTCCTTCTCGTGCAACTCTGGATGTCGGCAGTCGCAGTGACACTGGCAAGCCTCACGCTGCTAGGACTGATGAACGTTCCATTGCTCCTGATACTGACTTTAGCCTTGGGCATTGGTACCGCGTTGATGATGCCGGCGTGGAGCGCGCTTACACCTGAGCT
This sequence comes from Pseudomonas sp. NPDC008258, assembly GCF_042956345.1. Lineage (NCBI taxonomy): Bacteria > Pseudomonadati > Pseudomonadota > Gammaproteobacteria > Pseudomonadales > Pseudomonadaceae > Pseudomonas > Pseudomonas sp. NPDC008258. The sequence continues at coordinate 50,028 of NZ_JBIBGE010000015.1, read as the reverse complement.
TGTCGGAAAGGAAGATCTGTCCAATGCGGTGGCCATCTCAAGTGTCGGCATAAACGTCTCGCGTGCTATCGGCCCTGCCTTGGCAGGTGTTGTGGTGAGCCTGGTCGGCCCGTGGCTGACATTCGCACTCAACGCTGTTTCGTTCGCTGGTGTAATCCTGGTGCTGTTCATGTGGAAGCGCGAGGTGAAAGAGCCGCTGCTGCCTGCTGAGCGCTTCATCGGCGCAATGCGTACAGGTATGCGATTCGCTCGAAGCTCTAAACCGCTGCAAGCTGTACTGATTCGTGCATTGGCCTTTTTCCTGTTTGCGAGTGCCGGCACTTCATTGCTGCCACTGATCGTACGTGGCGAGATGCATGGCACGGCGGCCGACTTCGGCTTGCTTCTTGCTGCAATTGGTATCGGCGCCGTAGGTGGTGCGACGCTGCTGCCTAAACTGCGTGAGCGGGTCAGCCGGGACCGTTTGGTCATGGTTGCGAGCTTGTTGTATGCCGTGTTCCTGCTTGTGCTCGCATCGGTTCGCAATTTCTATGTGCTGATGCCAGCGATGCTGATTAGCGGAGCCGCGTGGATCGCCGTGCTCTCTAACATGCAGGTTGCTGCTCAGACCTCTGTGCCAGCGTGGGTGCGAGCCCGTGCACTGTCGGTATACATCCTGGTCTTCTTCGGTTCTATGGCGGGTGGTGGACTCCTGTGGGGAACCGTAGCCAGCCATGCCTCAATCACTCTGAGTCTGTTGTTAGCTGCTGGCGGTCTTGCTCTGGCAACCCTCGTTACCTGCAAAGTAGCGCTACCCGAAACTGAAGCTGAAGAGCTCGCGCCTTCGCTGCACTGGCCAACTCCATTGATCAGCGATGAGATGGATCAGGAGCGCGGTCCTGTAATGGTGACAGTCGAGTACCACATCGATCCTGCCAAAGCTGAGGCTTTCACCCAGGCTGCTCGTGATCTGGAAGCAATGCGCAAGCGAAACGGTGCATTGTCCTGGGGGTTGATGCAGGACAGCTCGGAGCCGTCGTTGTGGCAGGAATTTTTCTTCGAAGAGTCCTGGCTTGAACACTTGCGTCATCACCATCGGGTTACGCGTGGCGAGTTGAAAATCGAAGCTCAAGTGCGCAAATTCCAGACCGTAGACGTACCCGTGAAAATCCGTCATTTATTGGCTGAAACTCATAAGCATCATCGGTCTAGCGGCCATTAGAACCACGGAGGCTTCCGGCATCGATCCCAACAGTGCCGCTCTGAGTAAACGCTCGCGAGGCCTTTGAACGTCCATCATCAACACTGAGCCTCTAAAGCCTCGCTGGTGATGATGGACTTTCAGTTAGTGAGTGCGAGAAGGCCGAGAAAATGCCCAATGGCACTATGCAGGGTCTTCAATACTTGGCACCCCGTGCCAAGTCCCAAAGCCTAGAAATCGCGCAGAGTTTGGGGCCCAGACAGGAGACAAAATCGACCGTGTCGACCTGATCATCAAATACTCGCTTAATAGGCTGTATGTGTACGGCACTACTTACCGAGGTTGGGGCAGAGGCAAAGAAAGGGGCCATCGAGGCCCCTTCTTATGACATCAAATCACATCACATTAGAAAGCAAAGCATGAACAGCCCAGCGCCCCCCAGAAGCCCTGGAAGTCATTGACCGGCACACTCGATTTGCGCGCCTTGTCATGGCTGTGCGCATGCACCCCGCACGGCCCCGAGCACTGGTGCACGGCTGCTGCCAGCGACGGTGTACCCACGCGCCAGTGACCTGGCACCTTGGCCACAGGCGACCATTCCGGCAGCACTGGCACCTGCGGTGGGCCGAGGCGATCGAACTCGCCGGCACCGTACACAACCTTGCCATCGACAATGGTCAGCACCGACTCGATGCCCTTGATCGCCTCTTCATCAACGCTGAAGAAGTCCAGCGACAAGGCTGCCAGGTCAGCCAGCTGGCCGACCTTGATCTGGCCCTTCTTGCCCTGCTCGCTGGAGAACCAGGCGCTGCCCTGGGTGAACAGCTGCAGCGCGGTCTCGCGGTCCAGGCCTTCCTTGTACAGCTCCATGCCGCCCACGGTCTTGCCGCTGACCAGCCAGTACAGCGAGGTCCACGGGTTGTAGCTGGACACGCGGGTGGCGTCGGTACCGGCACCGACCGGCACACCCATGTCGAGCATGCGCTTGATCGGCGGGGTCTGCTCAGCGGCCTTGGCGCCGTAGCGATCGACGAAGTACTCACCCTGGAAGGCCATGCGGTCCTGGATGGCGATACCGCCGCCCAGCGCACGCACACGCTCGATGTTCTGCGGGGTGATGGTTTCGGCGTGGTCGAAGAACCACGGCAGGCCGTTGAACGGGATGTCGCGGTTGACCTTCTCGAACACGTCGAGCATGCGCGTGATCGATTCGTTGTAGGTGGCGTGCAGGCGGAACGGCCAACGCTGCTCGACCAGGTGGCGTACCACCGGCTCCAGCTCTTCTTCCATGGTCTGCGGCAGGTCCGGGCGCGGCTCGAGGAAGTCCTCGAAGTCGGCGGCGGAGAACACCAGCATTTCGCCGGCGCCGTTGTGGCGCAGGAAGTCGGTGCCGCTGTGCAGCTTGACGCTGGACGTCCACTTCTTGAAGTCGTCCAGCTCTTCCTTGGGCTTCTGGGTGAACAGGTTGTAGGCGATGCGCACGGTCAGCTGGTTGTTGTCGGCCAGCTCCTGGATCACCGAATAGTCATCGGGGAAATTCTGGTAACCGCCGCCGGCGTCGATGGCGCTGGTCAGGCCCAGGCGGTTCAGCTCACGCATGAACTGACGGGTCGAGTTGACCTGATACTCCAGCGGCAGCTTCGGCCCTTTGGCCAGGGTGGCGTAGAGGATCATCGCGTTCGGGCGGGCAATCAGCATGCCGGTCGGGTTGCCGAACTTGTCACGCTGAATCTCGCCACCCGGTGGGTTCGGGGTGCTCTTGTCATAGCCGACAGCCTTGAGCGCAGCGCGGTTGAGCAATGCGCGGTCGTAAAGGTGCAACAGGAACACCGGGGTATCGGGTGCAGCCTGGTTGATTTCTTCCAGGGTTGGCATGCGTTTTTCGGCGAACTGGAATTCGTTCCAGCCACCCACCACGCGCACCCACTGTGGGGTTGGCGTGCGGGCGGCCTGGTCCTTGAGCATGCGCAGGGCATCGGCCACCGACGGCACGCCTTCCCAGCGCAGCTCCAGGTTGTAGTTCAGGCCACCACGGATCAGGTGCAGGTGCGAGTCGTTCAGGCCCGGGATAACCGTGCGCTGCTTGAGGTCGATGATTTGCGTGGTGGCGCCCTTGAGGGCCATGGCCTCGGCGTCGCTGCCCACGGCGAGGAAGCGGCCGTCCTTGATGGCGACGGCGGTCGCGATGGGCTTTTCGCGGTCAACGGTGTGCAACTTGCCGTTGAACAGAATCAGGTCGGCGGTCATGGAACCTCCTAGGGTGGATGCGTGAGCGGAACCGGCCTGGCCGGTGAAGGGCAATGCGGACCAGAGCGCGCCGGCAGCACCGAGCACGGTGCTGGTGGCGAGGAACTGGCGACGGGTCTTGTCGTTGTGATCCTGAGACATATTCAACTCCGTGTGGGTGCGGCGGCGACAGATGTAACCGCAGAGCATGCCAGCTGAAATATGGCCGAGGATTGGACTGATGTGCGGTGGGCCATTGCTCTGATGCCCAACCAGCTGACACAGCAGCGAGTTATCCAAGGCATGATGCAAAACACCAAAGGCGAGGTGACGAATACGTTAACGATTAGATTGCTAATGATCATGCCGCAGAGCTGCTGGGAGCTCGCGAAGAACGAAGAAAGTAGCTTCGGGATGATCATTGTCATCGGGCAGATCACCAGGTAGCCCTGTCAGCGTTGGTAGACTCATTAGCTAGAGAGGCTTTGTAGAAATTTAAACGCTGCAACCTGATTGTCCCTATTTAGGGAACAATATTTCCTTTTTTCGCCTAATTGTCTTGAATCAGCACCGGCTTCAGAATGGCCCCCATACCGCAGACGACGCAACCGGCTAAGCGCGGGACTCATTTAAAACCTAAAGCTTTTGACCATTCTGAAGAGATTACGACCATGTCCAAACGCGAACTGCTGAACCCAACCAACTCCGCTCTGATCCTGATCGACCACCAGCCGCAAATGGCTTTCGGTGTTCAGTCGATCGACCGTCAGACGCTGAAGAACAACACTGTTGGCCTGGCCAAAACCGCCAAGATCTTCAACGTCCCAACCATCTACACCTCGGTCGAAACCGAAAGCTTCAGCGGCTACATCTGGCCGGAGCTGCTGGCGGTGAACCCAGGGGCTCAGCCGATTGAACGCACTTCGATGAACAGCTGGGAAGACGCCAAGCTGGTAGAAGCGGTGAAGGCCACCGGCCGCAAGAAGCTGATCATGGCGGCACTGTGGACCGAGGTCTGCCTGACCTTCCCAGCACTGGAAGCGATGGAAGCCGGCTATGAGGTCTATATCGTCACTGACGCCTCGGGCGGTACTACCCAAGAAGCCCACGACATGTCGGTGCAACGCATGATTCAGGCCGGCGCAATTCCAGTGACCTGGCAGCAAGTTCTGCTCGAGTATCAGCGTGACTGGGCTCACAAGGACACCTACCAGCCGGTCATGGACCTGGTCCGGGAACACAGCGGTGCCTACGGCATGGGCGTCGACTACGCCTACACCATGGTTCACAAAGCCCCCCAACGTAAGGTGTCCTGACCGTTAGACGTGAACCGTCATCCTGAGCCAAGACTGTGCTCAGGATGACGGCTTTACGCTGACTCGTCGCACCCTGCCTTCAGCGATCCGACTACAGTCGAGCCCGAAGAGGTGCCGCCATGAGTCCAGTTGAGAGCCTCGCCGTAGATCACCCGTTGTTGCTGCTCGCCGTGAACATTTTCGGCGATCAAATCGGCTTACCCATACCGTCGTACCCTTCGCTTGTTCTCGCGGGGGCATTCGCCAGTAAGCATGGATCACCTGATCCCGAGCTCGTCGTTTTGATGGCTCTGGTCGTTTGTCTGCTTGCTGACTGCATCTGGTACCTCATGGGCGCCCGATTCGGCGATGCCCTGACTCGCAGGATTTGCCGAGGCTCACCGAAGATGAGTGCTGCTTTTGCTCAAGGGCGTAAAGCCTACCTGCGGTATGGAGCGGTGGTGTTGGTCTTCGCCAAATTCATTCCAGGAGCGGGAGCAGTTTCAACGTTGCTGGCCGGTCAAATGGCCATGCCCAAATCACACTTTGTTGGCTACAGCATTTTGGGTTCACTGCTCTGGTGCAGCAGTGCACTAGCGCTCGGTGCTGGCTTTGGTGGACCGATCTTGTACGCCTTCGACAGCATGAAGGAGTACCTGGTGCTTGGACTGGCAGGAATCGGTGTCGGTGCCTTAACGCTTTTAGCGTTCAAAGCCGTGTTCTCTGCGGTGAAGCAGGCGATGCGGCGTCCGATCATCAAATAGCTGTCAATGGCATCACGTGCGAAACGAGAACAACGATCCATCGCTGTACAGCGATGACTGATCCATGGATTTCTAACATTTAGGAAAGAGGATGCGCGACATGTCTACTCCACAAATTCAACACAGACCAACGTCCTTGGCTGACTTCTCAGTGCCATTCGGTCTGCTCTTTTTACGCGTGTCGGCCGCTCTGCTACTACTGCAAATTCACGGCCTTCCGAAGCTGCTCAACTGGAGCACAGAGCTGCAGCGGATCGAAGATCCATTTGGCTTGGGGGCAACTCTGACACTAGCACTGGCGGTGTTTGCTGAGGTGATCTGTCCGCTGTTACTGATTCTCGGAGTGTTTGCACGGCTTGCTTGCCTGCCTGTGCTCGCGGTTCTCGGGATTGCTCTGGTAATGGTTCATCCAGAATGGACTTTGGAAGAAGCACAGTTCGCTTGGCTGTTCACTGTACTGTACGCGGGACTGGCTATTACTGGTCCAGGAGCCTGGGCCATCAATGTGCCTGTGCTTTTCGCAAAGCGCAGTAATGCATGAAATTCATTTGCACACAAGGAAGCACTGCAATGCGCGGAAAACTCACCATCGTCTTTCTAGCCAGCACCCTTGGTTCGCAGGCATTCGCCGACACGCAAGCCATCACCTACGCCATCGAGAACCCGCTGCGCCCCGGCGCCAAAGCCGCCCATTGCCCTTCACAGGATCAGGTCATTGATGGCTGCACCTTCCACAGCGTGGCCGGCGACACCTACGCGGCCAAGCTTGCAGTGGCTCCCGGAGAAACCTGGGTCGCCAGCACCCCGGACACCGGGACCGTAGAACTCCAACCCCAAGCGCAAAATGACCAGCCCTATCAGGTCATACGAGTCGTGCCAAACCCGGCGGTCAACGCCGACACCACTGTCACTTTCGACAAGCTCACCGGTGCGCCCGGCACTCAGAAAGTCATCGAGCGTCGTCGCATAAACGTAATGATCCATCCAGCCTGACTTACTGTACCAGGCGCTGTCACTGCGGCCTCAACTCCGGCTCATCGCCCGCTACTTGGGTGAGGCAGTGACACCACCTGACAGCTTGATTAAATCAAGGCGTTCGCCCTGATGCATTTCAGTAAGCCAACCCATTTCGGTTGTTGGGCTTCCTAGCAGGCTTACCGACTACCAGCCTGCGCAAAACTCCATATTTGCTAGGAAGTATGGGTAGTTGCATTGATTTGACCTCGTGTTTGCATTCGACTTGACCATGCATTTGCGCATAGGATGTGACCAATCAAGACACGCAGTGACGGAGTTTGGGCCGGCTGCCGCCGTTCACGACTGACGGCTATCGACTCAGACTCGCTCGGCTAACCAGCTGCTTGTTCTGCGCTCACCTAAAGCCCCCACATTGGCGGGGCAAGCAGCTCTCCCAAGTCACTTCTCGGTAGCAATGCATTCCACCCTCAAGAACGGAAAAAGTTCATCCGGGTGACGGCATTCGCTGTTTACTTACAAAATAGCAGCGATGAAGGCATTTGGCTTGGTCGCGGTCGTGGTGAGTACGACATCACCAAGGCGTCGAGGCTTATGGATTTAGAGAAACACCTATCTTCTTTTGACTCGATCGCCCCAGACGGATAATTGAAATGGCGAGACCTGAGTTCACGCTTCTAAATAGTTTAATTCGAACTAAATCGAACAAAGATTCAGAATCAACGTCCTACTGAAAGACATCGCTAACGAGATGCTTTAAGATGTTCCGTCTGTTTCCCTAAATTTGAGGATTTCATATGTCCCGCCTCGCAGAATTCCGTAAGCTTGAGCAAACATTGGCCGCACAGCTGGCCGAACTGGAAGCGATGAAAGGCTCATCAGAGCTTCAAGCAGAAATCGAATTTGAGACCAAATTGCGTGACCTGCTGAACAGATATGGTTTCAGCCTGCGCGACATCGTCAACATCCTGGATCCTCAAGCCAACCGTCGTGCTGTCGCCCCAGCAGTAGCTGAGAAGGCCCCACGTCGCGCTCGCCAAGTTAAGCAGTATAAGAACCCGCACAACGGTGAAATCATCGAGACCAAGGGTGGAAATCACAAGCTGCTCAAAGAGTGGAAAGCCCAGTATGGTGCGGACGTGGTGGAAGGCTGGCTCGCCCAGTAACACGCTCCACTTATGGTTCGCTTAAGCCCCCTTGAGGGGGGCTTTTTCTATGGTGATGCTATGTGGAGTTCCATCTGGGCGATGCATGGTCGCTCCCACCGAAAACCTACCTGCAGGCGCATTTCGTCTGTAATAGCCATGCAGTCGGGCTTTTTCTGGAGACTGTACGTACATACGGCAGCGAGGATGCCTCCATGACAGCCACCAATCTTCCCGTAATGACGACTCAAGAGTGGCGACAGCTCCTCAACGACACCGAAGCATTGCTTCAAGCGCCGAGGAAACATCACCTCGAGCTCCTGCATCAAGCATATCCGCTACCTGACACGCATGCCGCAGATTCAGGAACCTTGGTCGATATGTCGGAACTCGCAGACGAAGCATTGATGTACGCCCACTCTGTCCAACCTGATCAGCAGTGGTAGGCTAAATTCACGCCTTGGTGGCATGGCGTCGTGTCGGGATCGCCATGGCGAAAGGGAGAGATCGTGAAACGAGATCAGAGCAAAGTACTTAAGCCCGATCACCCTCTGTACACCGAGGCCGTCGAAGCACTCAAGTTGTATCACCAAGCCCAGGCTGAAGGGGTCGTTGGAGCGGAGTTGGAGCGCCTTCGGTTAATGGCTGAACATCGTTTCCAGGCGGTCACAGACTACCAGCTGAACGCCCTTGGCGGGCCCGCACAAAAAAGTCATTAATATACGGCCCACGTCAGCTCATCCCCTACATGCAAGCAGCGAAAAACTGCCCTTCATTTGACCAGTGATTTTCTTCGATATTGACCCTCCGCTCGCATGGAAAGAGGCGAAAGCAGTATTCACAATTGACCGCTATCGACCCACAGCGCACCCTCGCAGTAAGCGTCCGGCGAACTCACCTTCCGAACTCCAGCTTTAAGGGCGATGGTGTCCGCGTATTTTTAAGCGGACGCGATAACCCTTATCGCCAGGATCTCCATGCGCCAACGAAGCTCTTATCCGAAGCCTTTCAAAGCCCAGGTCGTTCAGGAATGCCTACAACCTGGCGCGACAGTGTCCAGTGTCGCCATCAGCCACGGCATCAACGCCAATGTCATCCGCAAATGGCTGCCGCTCTATCGAGACCAGTCCGCGACAACTTCGCTACCGGCCTTTGTGCCACTGAAGGTTGCGCCTAAACGGCCAGCTGAAGCGTCAGTGATCATCGAGTTGCCCATGGCCGGGCAAGTGATCACGGTGAAATGGCCAACCTCAGATCCCGAGGGCTGCGCGCAATTTATCCGGGCTGTCGCTCAATGATCCGCATCGATACGATCTGGCTGGCCACCGAGCCGATGGACATGCGCGCTGGTACCGAAACCGCATTAGCCCGAGTGATCGCGGTGTTCGGTGCGGCGAAGCCGCACTGCGCTTATCTGTTCGCCAATCGCCGGGCTAACCGGATGAAAGTGCTGGTGCACGATGGCGTGGGTGTCTGGCTTGCCGCGCGGCGCCTGAATCAAGGCAAGTTTCACTGGCCCGGCATTCGTCATGGTTGCGAGGTCGAACTCGATAGTGAACAACTCCAGGCCTTGGTGCTGGGCTTGCCGTGGCAGCGCGTTGGTGCAGGCGGTGTGATCAGCATGCTGTAACCGCCGTGCATTTGGCCGGTCTACGTGTCGTCGTCACGTGCCTGCTCTGGCACAATCGGCGGCATGACTTCCTCGCCCAACCTCGACCAGATGACCCCGGAACAGCTTCGTGCCTTGGCGGCACAGGCGTTGCAGTTGCAGTCCCAGGTCGAGGCGATGAGCAAGAAGATCCAGAACGATGAAATCCTCATCGAACAGTTCAAGTTCGAAATCGCCCTGCTCAAGCGCCACAAGTTTGCCAAGCGCAGCGAACAAATCAGCCCGGCGCAAGGCAGCTTGCTGGATGACCTGCTCGATACAGACCTTGAAGCTATCGAGGCAGAGCTAAAACAGCTTCTTCCCGCTTCGTCACAGGCCGAATCGCGACAATCGCCCAAGCGTGCGCCATTGCCGCCGCAGTTTCCGCGCACCGTGATTCGTCACGAACCCGAAAACACTCAGTGCGCCTGTGGCTGTCAGCTTCAGCGCATTGGCGAAGATGTCAGCGAGAAGCTGGATTACACGCCGGGCGTGTTTACCGTCGAGCAACATGTGCGTGGCAAATGGGCCTGCCGTCAGTGCGAAACCCTGATTCAGGCGCCGGTTCCGGCGCAAGTTATCGACAAAGGTATCCCGACCGCAGGCCTGCTGGCTCACGTGATGGTGGCCAAGTTTGCCGATCACTTGCCGCTCTACCGGCAGGAGAAAATCTTTGGCCGTGCCGGGCTGGCCATTGCTCGCTCGACCTTGGCCCAGTGGGTCGGGCAAACCGGCGTGCGGCTCCAGCCGTTGGTCGATGCACTGCGTGAAGCGGTGCTGAGCCAAGGCGTAATTCACGCCGATGAAACACCGGTGCAAATGCTTGCGCCAGGCGAGAAGAAAACCCACCGGGCCTATGTATGGGCCTACAGCACGACGCCGTTTTCAGCACTCAACGCGGTGGTGTATGACTTCAGCCCAAGCCGCGCAGGCGAACATGCGCGCAACTTCCTGGACACCTGGAATGGCAAGTTGGTCTGCGATGACTTCGCGGGCTACAAAGCCGGTTTTGAGCAAGGCATTACTGAAATCGGCTGCATGGCTCATGCTCGCCGCAAGTTCTTCGACCTGCATGTCGCGAACAAAAGTCAGCTGGCCGAACAGGCTCTGCACTCGATTAGCGGTTTGTACGAGGTTGAACGCCAGGCTCGGGATATGAGCAACGAAGACCGTTGGCGAATACGTCAGGAAATGGCGGTGCCGATCCTCAAAACACTGCATGACTGGATGTTGGCCCAGCGCGACTTGGTGCCCAACGGATCAGCCACAGCTAAAGCCCTCGATTACAGTTTGAAACGCTGGGTAGCGCTGACGCGCTACCCAGACGATGGGGCTGTGCCCATCGACAACAACCAGGTCGAGAACCAGATACGGCCATGGGCACTCGGGCGCTCGAACTGGCTATTTGCTGGATCGCTGCGCAGCGGTAAGCGGGCTGCGGCCATCATGAGCTTGATCCAATCGGCGCGCATGAACGGGCATGACCCATATGCCTATCTCAAGGATGTGCTGATGCGGCTGCCGACGCAGAAGGCCAGTGAGATTGGACAGTTGCTGCCGCATCAGTGGCAGGCCTAGCTTCAACAAGGTGATATCTGATTGGACAATAGCTCGACAATTCAAGCGATCATTTCGGATGACCCCGTTCGGCGAAGGCTGCTCGAAATAGTACGCTCCCTAAACTTGCCAGACTGCTGGATAGGAGCAGGTTTCGTCCGAAACGCGGTTTGGGATTATCTGCATGGTCGTGACTCATCACCGGTCTCAACAGACGTTGACGTCATCTGGTTTGATGGCGACCGCTGCACACAGAAACAAGATGATGCTCTGGAGGCGCGCCTCAGAGACCTAGATCCGAACGTACTGTGGTCTGTGAAAAACCAAGCGAGAATGCATGTTCAAAACGGCGATGATTCCTATCATTCAGCGACCGATGCAATGCGTTACTGGCCAGAAACGGCCACGGCGGTAGCAGTAAGGCTGCTAGAGAACGGCACATGCGAAATCGCCGCGCCGCTTGGGCTTGATGATCTTTTCGACTTGATCATCCGCCCAGCGGGGAGGTTCGCCACAGAGAAAAATGCTATCTATCAAAAGCGCGTCAAGTCCAAAAGCTGGTTAGAGGTTTGGCCAATGCTCACACTCTTGGAGCTACCTCCCGGCTCTCGCTCGTCAAGATGACTTAACCGGACGCTTACCCCTCGCAAGCATCCACATACGAACAAAAATGCGGTGCCGGCAGCTATGGTGTTCCTACCTAACAGATCGGCTAAAACCGGCATCAGTAGAGAAAAATACTAATTACCGGTGACCGATCTGCGCGATAATAGTATCGACATCGCTGCGCTCAGCCGCGTGTACCACGGCGCCAAAGACGTTGCCTGTGCCGGGATATCATGCTGCCTACTTTGTCCTGCAGTCCAGCATAGGTGGCGCCATCGAGAGTGGCAGTTTGAGCAGGCCGTAAGCGGGCAGGGTCAGCAGATACGCTCAAGCAGTCGGTGACATGTGACCGGTTGATGCAAGTGATGGATGAATTCAACGAATGCGAGAGGAGAATTGAACAATGTGGACCGCCAGTGTACAGCTTCCCCTGACTGGGAGATGAGGAGGAGATGATGTGCCGGTTCAACAATGGAGAGCAATGTATTAAAGTTAACCGATTATCGTGGCCGGGATATTTCATGGACGTTATCTTGGAGGTCGCGGCGTTTTCACGGCAGATCTTCCGCCTATAGGAAAACTGATCGAACTGTTTAGTGCTATGCGTCGGGCTAATTTATCTTTTACTGGTCGTTTAGATTGTGTCATCTCTTTTTTCAAAAATAGGCCTGAACCTATTTCCTATATAGCGATTGAGTTCTGAGTACAATGCTGTCAACTTTCCATCAATAACAAGTATGCTGCGGCGCGAATCTTTAGTCATATATGCGAAGGTTGATATCTGATTCCTAAGGTCGCTAATCATTTCAATGTACTGATCATGAAACTCTGGGGACTCGGCATCATAGAAAAACATGCGGGAACACCGTCTTACTAATAATTCAAGGGTTGACTCAAGCAAGTCCAGCTTCATGTTGAAAGTAGCTTCGTATATATTGGCTTTAGCATGCTCGATTGTGGCATCTTCTTGCCCAAGCGATAGATAAGATTCAAATTGGCGGTGCGTAATCTCCGAAAGTTCCTTGAGGATCGATTGAATGTTATTAGCCTGCTGGTGAGCCTCATTGCGGACGCTCGCAGAAGTTGCAGAGGCAAATGTGGCGACTATCGCAATCACGGCAATGACGAGCGCAAGTTTGTCCATCCTAAGAATCGTCCACTTAATTCAGTTTCGCAGCTGCTTCGTCGATGTATTTGATTATATTTCTTTTGACGCTTTCGTACTTCGAGATCACGATAACGCGCCTTTTTAGCTCAGTCGGACTAAGGATTCTATCCCTTATGATGCCCCCAAAAATCTCCTCAAGGAAGGAAGGCGTGGTGCCTATAGTTTCCGAGAAATCAAGTTTGATTGTTTGGTAATCTGAAAGTGCAGGCACAATAACATTGTCTCTGTAGTCAGCGCCGTTTTTTGGACCGTCGAGAGAGTTTCGTCCGATTGGTGTGTCGGTATATTTTGCTACATTGAATACTTTCTCAGGTTTCATCACTATCACCATTTGTATCGGTCAAGGCAAAGTTCCACTGAATCAAAGTCCCAGGGAACTGATTTTGAAGGCTTACCCAGTTCTCCGCCTTTCCTTTGGACCGGAATCTATACAGGCTCTTACCGGACATGATATGTAGCTGTCCATTTGGATTGATCTCAACAAAACGTTTTACGGCAGGTAAGCCGTTGCCTCTACCTTGAGTTCGATATCTTGAGTTTCCATACTCTAGAGCAGTCTGGATATCAATGCTGTCTGAACTCATCCCTTTTAATCTGGCTAGCACCTCAGCGCTAAGTGATCTATACCACGGCTTCCTTTTTGTGCTTGCGGGTATGCCGACTCCAATATCATATACAGCCATAAATAGCTGGTCATCAACATGCTGAAGAGCAATCCACCACTTCTGAGATTTGATTGCTACCGGCAAAGTGCTATGCTTCTTTTCGATATCAGATGCATATGCATGTTGCCATACATTTGAGAATGATTCAGAAACGGCTTCAAATAAGAGGGCGTCTGTTTCTTCAGTGGGGCTAGTTGGTTCGTAGGAAGAAATTGCGCGTTCAGCGTAACGAATTGCTTCTTTCAGTGGGCGCTTATCGTCATTTTCTTTCTGCTGATGGGATATGGAGCAAATTTTAATTGTGTTTTCCTTCGGGGTGTAATCCCCCCCCAGGAGCTCCCAGAACCCAAGTTGATCAAGCTTTTCATTTATTGTTTCATCCAAGGAGAGGTGCCATCTCATTCTCATTTTTTCGCGCGATTCAATTAGCATCTCTAGATGCGCAAAAAGAATAATGATTGCTGAGATCTTGAATGTTGAAAGGCGACGAAAGTCTAGCAGTATCTTTGCTTCTTTGGGAGTGTCAGTTATCTGGCGTAATAGCTTGTAAAGTTCATAGCGTTTAGTGTCGGAGAATACGCTCAAGTTCTCAGGCAATGGAATAGTATATAAGCCTAACACCGAATTTACGAGATACGGACTGGGTGAGTACTTTGGTCTCGCTAAACTGTGGTATGCACGACGAGACGCATTGCATTGCTTTATCCAGTCTGATTGTCTACGTTTCTTCACTAGATCAATTCCCTTGCACTAGCACGGAAAAATTGCTCAACCGTAATACGGAGACCCTCAATCTTATCTCAAAATGGATCGGATGTCCCCAAAACAGTGGGTAGAGGCACGATGGCGGTCCCATCGTACCGCGCACCCGTAACAGAGGGCCGCTTGGGTCGATTCCAGCCGGTCAAAACGTACCCGTGCGCTGGTCACGTCTGATGCAAATGGCTGGTCAAGTCGAATGCGAACAGGTGGTCCATTGGGGTGCAAACGCTTGGTCAAATCAGATGCAATTTCCCAACCTAGCAGGTAGTAATGCTTCTTCCGACGTCCCTCACTTTCGCGCGGTATAGCGGGATGATATGACTACCGCCTGCTCAATCCGCTGAGCCATTGGCGGCAGTCAAGGTCTCAGTGCGCCAGGCAGCAGCCGAGCCCGAAGCTAACCTGCAGTATAACTGAGCAATCATGAGGCAGAGCTCCAGACGCCTGCCGACTCTAGAGATTCTTGCTTTGCCCGCGACATACCGAGGCATGGCCTTCAATATCTGTCCTGACAGAAAGGCGTGAAGCCGATAGCCTGAGTGACAACCTTGCTCAGGCTAACATCAGCGACTCGGCCCCTATCTGATTTCTATGAAACTATTGCTGTCTCGGAAATCCGAAGTTCCGCAGCGAGGAAATCCAGAAACGCGCGCGTCTTGAGAGGTACTCGACGAGCCGTTGGATAAACGGCATTGATCGAGATTGGAGGTGCCTCCCACTCGTCCAGGACCTGGATCAACCGACCTTCAGCTAAAGCCTTTTCGACAATGAAGAGGGGCAGCAAGGCAATCCCCATGTCAGCCTCAGCTCCCTGCGCAAGCAGATCGCCGTTATTCGCATGCAGAGGCCCCGTCACGTGCACCCGCTGAGTTTCTTTGCCGTTGCTCAACTGCAAACTAGCTCCACTCTGTAGGTAGCCGTAGTTTAGGCATTGGTGACACGCAAGATCTTTAGGGGCTTCTGGTACCCCATGCTGCGCCAAATAGCCTGGCGACGCGACCAACACCCGGGGCGCTGGGGAGAGGTGCCGGGCCACAAGCGACGAGTCCGTCAGACTCGCAATACGAATCGTCACATCGAATCCCCCTTTGATAGGGTCGACTTGCTGATCGCTCAGTACTAGCTGCAGCTCTACCTTGGGATAGAGAGCATGAAACTGAGGCAACAGCGGGCCTAGACGACACAGCCCAAAGGACATTGGTGCGTTCACACGCAATACGCCTTGCACTTCCGCCAAGCCACTTCGTGCTCGCTGCTCCGCTTCCTCAAGCGAAGCTACCACTTCACGACACGCTTCGTAGTACTCGCATCCGGCCTCAGTGAGATGCAAGCTTCGCGTCGTACGGTGCAACAGTTGAACGCCAAGCGCCTCTTCCAGAGCTTGGATTTGCTTACTCACCTTTGAACGTGGCACATGCAGAATCCTAGCCGCCGCAGTAAATCCATTCGCGTCAACGGTGGCGATGAAGGTCCGCATGCATTCAATTCGATCCACGAAATTGTCCCTTATTTTGAATCAATGATTCTTGTTTTTGCCTAATTGTCTTGAATCATCACCAGCTTCAGAATGGCCCCATACCGCTGACAACGCCACCGGCTAAGCGCGGGACCCATTTAAAACCCAAAGCTTTCAACCATTCTGAAGAGATTACGACCATGTCTAAACGCGAACTGCTGAACCCAACCAACTCCGCTCTGATCCTGATCGACCACCAGCCGCAAATGGCTTTCGGTGTTCAGTCGATCGACCGTCAGACGCTGAAGAACAACACTGTTGGCCTGGCCAAAACCGCCAAGATCTTCAACGTCCCAACCATCTACACCTCGGTCGAAACCGAAAGCTTCAGCGGCTACATCTGGCCGGAGCTGCTGGCGGTGAACCCAGGGGCTCAGCCGATTGAACGCACTTCGATGAACAGCTGGGAAGACGCCAAGCTGGTAGAAGCGGTGAAGGCCACCGGCCGCAAGAAGCTGATCATGGCGGCACTGTGGACCGAGGTCTGCCTGACCTTCCCAGCACTGGAAGCGATGGAAGCCGGCTATGAGGTCTATATCGTCACTGACGCCTCGGGCGGTACTACCCAAGAAGCCCACGACATGTCGGTGCAACGCATGATTCAGGCCGGCGCAATTCCAGTGACCTGGCAGCAAGTTCTGCTCGAGTATCAGCGTGACTGGGCTCACAAGGACACCTACCAGCCGGTCATGGACCTGGTCCGGGAACACAGCGGTGCCTACGGCATGGGCGTCGACTACGCCTACACCATGGTGCATAAGGCACCTCAGCGCACCCTTTCCTAATCGTTTCGCAGACATCCCCATCCCAGCTCGTGCAGAATTGCACGGGCTGTTTTCGTTCTCTGCTCGGTATCCCCACCAGTCTCGCACTAACGGCCGATCAGATGCTCTTAAGAGGCGGATATGCTGGACAGGTCCATTTGAGCAAAGGGATTTCAGCGACACGCTTGCCCGGTCCAAGCTGGCACTGCTGTGAGAGTTGGGGCTTCTGATTTGCCCCAAGGAATGTTTGCAGTCAAGAGTGCAGCGGAAATGCAAAGTACTTGGAGGCTGGACATTCTCAGCTCTGCGGTAAAAGGGTGAGCCTAGAGAATATCTAGCCATCAATAATATTTATTGCAAAGCTGTGCTCTGAGGGCAGAGCTTGGTTGCTGATTGCTGCTCAGTGTCTTGTGCCTTTGGTCGCTTCTTCGACGGCATCGAGCAAGGCTTCTTCGGTAAACGGCTTAGACAAGCATGCAATGGCACCCTGCCGTATGGACTCCGACAGAGCACTATCGTCCCAATGAGCGGACATGCAGATCACCGGCAATGGGTTATCTAAGCGTATAAGCTCCTTTTGCACGTCCGAGCCAGACAACCCCTGCATCTTCAAATCGAGCAAAGCACAACCTGCTCCGAGTGCTTGCGGCGAGGCAAGGAAGTCCTCCCCTGATGCGAATGCCAAGGTGTCAAAGCCGGCAGAGCGCAGTAGGTTCGAAAGGCTCCTCCGTACGGATGAGTCATCGTCAACGATGCAGACGACAATCAAATCTGACGTATCCGAACTGAATGCTTCGCACTCAGAGTTTCTATTCATGCAGGTTCCTGATCCTCAGGATGGCGGTTCAATTTAATCGTGTTGTACATCGATACCAGCTCAATGAGTGATCTCGATTGCATCTTTAACATGATGTTCTTTTTATGGACTTTCGTTGTAACTTCGCTAGTGCCTATCTTTTGGGATATCTCTTTATGGGTCAGGCCACTCACGACTAGCGAATATACTTCTTTTTCACGGCTAGTCAGCTTGCCATACTTCTCGATCGACATTTTCATGTAATGCCATGCATCACCGCACTCTACTGCCTTCTTGCGAGCACTTGCTAATACATCAAGCAGATGTTCATCATCAAAAGGCTTTGTTAGGAATTCCTTGGCCCCTGCCTTCATTGCCTGGACAGTAATTTGAATAGTTCCGTTGCCGGTCATAAAAATGATTGGCCAAGGCGCTTTAATTTTTCTCAATGCCTCTTGCAGGTCGAGACCGCTCTTATCAGGCAAGTTGATATCCAACAAAATGCAAGCGTATGGGCTTTCCCACTTAGCGGCCAGAAATTCTTCAGCTGATCCGAACAATGCATGAGGTATATCTTCAGCACGGAGCAGTCGTGACAATGCGTTCCTGATAGATGCATCGTCATCGATCACGAAAACTCTTACGGCAGAGGCATCCACTGAGGAAGCTGTCTCTGTCGGTAGGATTATTTCATTTCGAGGCGGTTGAGTCTCAGCGATATCGATCTCAGCAGACAGACGGTATCCGCGTCGCGGTACGGTCTGTATCAGCTCCTGCGGACCGAATGTTTTGCGAAGCGAAGAGATCTGCACCTGGAGATTGTTTTCTTCAACAACGGTGCCAGGCCACACCTGGTTGATCAGATCATCTTTCTCAACGATCCGACCTTTCGCTCGGATGAGGGCGGCGAGGATGTCAAATGCACGGCCGCCGATACGGACCGGCCGACCGTCTAGGAATGCCTCTCGGCGCTCCAGGGAAATTGTCGCGTTGCCTAATCGGATCATGATGTTCTCAACATTTTTGACTAACCGACGTTGGCCGGAGCAAGGCCACGCGACCGTAAGCTTAATCCTGTCTTAATACAATTATGCTGGGGGATAGGGCTCATTTATGAATTGCTGCATGTATCTGTAATCGCAGAGTTAGTGTAACCGCTATTAGGGGTACTCGACGGTCATCAGGGGGCCTCATTCAGCCAAAGCTACCAGTGTCGTCCTACAACCGAAACGCCCTGCGTATACTCGACCGCGGAACGAAATGAATGGTTCATTAATGGTGGCACGATGCTAGAAGAACGTCTCCCTCACATGCTTTTGCGCGAGGAACTTATGCTAGATGAGGAGTGGCTGAATCGATGCAGCGTTTCCCTTCGAAGGCATGAGGGAGAGCTCACTTACTGTGACTTCTTTGATCCAGAGACCTCTAAGATCTGGATGGCAGCTCGTGCGCCGATTGAGTCACCAGCTGCCTGTCAGCGGCTTGAGCGAGACTACCGAATCCGGCTCGAGCCCGATTGGGCCATCCTTCCGGTGGGCTTCGTCCGTTCTGCGGAGGGGCCATTGATGATCTATCCGCCTTCCAGTGATCAAAGTCTTAAAAACTTGGTTACCGCAGGTGGCGTATCTCATGAGCGTTTCCTTCGTCTAGCGTCCAATGCCTCAAAATCTCTGGCTCTTGCCCACGAGAAGGGGGTAACGCACGGCTCTCTGCAGGCTCAGCACATCGTCGTTAAAGACGACGATTCTGTCAGGCTCAGTTGCTTTAGGGCTGACACGCTGGAGCTAATCAATACGGAAAGCTCCACAACGGATCATTGGAATTACCTAGCACCGGAGCAGGTGTGTCCGCATGGGTCTTTAACCGATCAGAGAAGCGACATCTACGCATTGGGTGCTGCGCTATACCAGTTGCTGGTTGGTGAGTTGCCTCTAGAAGGGCGGGACAAATCGCATTGGCGACAGCTACATGCAGGCGTGCAGGCGAAGCCACCTGCCGAGATCAACGCTGATGTTCCTCCCGTGCTCAGTGACATTCTGCTGAAGGCATTGGCCAAAGAACCGAACGCTCGCTATCAGTCCGCTAAAGCGTTGGCAGTCGACTTAGAGCACTGCTTGCGTCAGTGGTCGGCTAGTCGACTCATATCCCCATTCGTCCTGGGGACTGCTGATATCACCTCAATTGGCGGCGATGTTCTATTTGGTCGCGCTGAGGAACAGGCGAAGGTCGAGAGCACCCTTCGTGTGTTGCGTCGTGACAGCGGTCCTCGCGTGCTTACCGTTTCTGGTCCTGCGGGTAGCGGTAAGTCTTCATTGGTGACCTCCTCGCTACGAGCGCATACGGAAAGCTATTGGGCCTCAGGGAAGTGCAATACCTCTGATCAGGCGATTCCCTATGGGCCATGGAGAGACATCCTGGGGTCGTTGACTACCCAGTTGCTGATCAAAAACAGCAGTGACCTCGACTCAATCAAAGCTGACATCAGGAGTCGACTTAAAGGCCGTGGCAAGCTACTCGCGAAGCTAGCTCCTTATTTGAAAATCATCATCGGCCCCATGGCTGAACTTCCTGAAAAGCCTACGCGGCTCGCACTGGAGAGAGAAAACAGAGCGATTCTCGATTTCTTGGAGTTCTTCGGCGCGCCAGGTAAGCCTTTGGTGATTTTCCTCGATGACATGCAATGGGCTGATGACTCAACCCATTGCCTGTTGAGGGAGTATCTTGCCCGCCCGCTACGCAACACGCTTCTGGTACTAGCCTTTCGCACAGAAGACCAAGAGGCTTTGCAGGAATTGGATTCGAGCCTACTGCAGCAGGGGGCTTGCTCGATTCTTTCTCACCACATTTCTCTCCCCCCGCTATCAGTAGAAGCAGTGACAGCGCTGATCGCGCAACGATTCCATAGCCCGTTCGAAAGTGTCGTTGATGTCGCAAAACTCGTTCACGAGAAGACCGCCGGCAACCCCTTTTTCGTCAATCAGATCTTGAAGGTGATGATCGAAGATAAGCTGGTCGAATTCGACAGCACAAAGATGGGCTGGACTTGGTCTTTAAAGGCAGTCGCGCAGCATCGCTACGCTGATAACGTGGCCGATCTCATGATCCAGCGCTTGCAGCGTCTGCCTTCCAAACAGCAGGAGATCCTTCGGCTGATCGCTGCTGCCGGAGGAAAATGCGATGAAAAATTGCTGGCAGCACTGGCCAAAACTGATTCAGAGCTTTTGTCGAGTCGCCTTAAAAGCTTGGTCAGTGCTGGTTTCGTTTCATCGGTCCAGGGAGGCATTCTCTTTACTCACGATCGGGTGCTTGAAGCAGCATACGAATTGACGACGCCCGCGCAGCGCCCGAAGCAGCACGCTGAAATCGCCATCAATATGCACAAACTGTGGCGAGATGAGCTTCCTCAAGCGACCTTCGAAATTGCCAACCAGGTACATCTCTCAGAAAAAATTGCGTATCAGCCAAGCCAGGCTGAGGACTTCATCGCGTTGCTACTGGAAGCAGCTGCTCGAGCACGTGATGCGGCAGCATTCGATCAGGCAGCAGGCTACCTTGTCTCCGCCGAGGAGCTTCAGCAATCAAGCGGCTCCGACGAACTTCGACTCAAGTTCTCATTCGCGATCATGTGCCAAGCGGCGGAATGCGATATGCAGCTATCGGACATGGTCAGCGCGGAACAAAAAATTACAGAGTGCATGCGTCGCGCGAACAATGGGATTGAGCGTGCCCGTGGTCACAAACTCAAAGCCAAGCTCCTCACTCTGCGATCGGATTACGAATCTGCAATTGGCGAAGCTCTTGAAGGACTCGCAGGATTAGGGATAACAGTACATCGCGGTATCCTTCCAGACCTCGCTGCTGCCGAGCACGCCAAGATTCAGCAGCTGATCAGTAAGCGCGGATTGTTTGGGTTGGAGTCTCTACCAAGAGTCACGAATCCAGAAGCCGAAGCGGCCATCGAGCTCCTCGCTACCCTCGGCTCGTCTTTCTTCATTGAGGACGATATCCGGTTCCTGCACCTTGCCAAGATTATCGAGCTCTCTCTGCAGTACGGCATCGCTCCTGGCAGTACCTATGGCCTGTCGTGGTATGGCGTGATGATCGCTGAGCGTTTTGGTGAGTATCACGACGGTTATTCGTGTTGCTTAGTCGCTATCAAAATTATCGAACGCTACGGCTTCGAGGCTGACCTGACGGGTGCGCTGGTTGCGCTTGATCAAGTCAGTGCGTGGACAGCCCCGATGGAGTACTCCAAGCAGAAAGCTTCAGAGGCATTCGATACGGGACACCTGAGCGGCGACTTGGCAATGGCCTGTTACGCATGCAACCACTTAGTTTCTGACTCGTTGATCATGGGCGATCATTTGCAGGAGGTTGCCAAGGTGATCGACCGAGGTCTTGAGGTGGTTCGCAAGTACGACTACGCGGACGTCGAGAAAATTCTTGTCGCGCAGGAGCACTTCGTTCAAGAGCTTTCTGATGGATGTCCGCCAAGGCTAACGGTCGACTTGGCTTCTACGGAATCGCCGCTGTACGAAGCGATTGAGAGAGCGGCGACCTCCAAAACCACGCTTTTCTTCAGCTCGCTTTACGCTGGGATGTCTGCCTTCTATCTGGGAAATATCCCCTATGCTGTCCGCCGCTTCCAAGCCGCCCAGACAGTGGCATGGTCGGCACCTGCGCATATAAACCTTTCTGATTTATATCTGTTTTATAGTTTGGCTCTGGGAAGCCCAGAGGCACCAGGAACGACAGAGTCGAAACTCGAAGCGCTGTCTAATAACCGTGAACGCTTTGCTAGCTGGGCAGCCCTGAACCCCGTCACGTTCCGCAATAAGCTATTGCTGATCGAAGGCGTCATCGCCAAGTTGAACGGTGATGGACTCGTAGCGATTCGCTGCTTCGATCAGGCGCAAATTGCAGCTGCGGCAGCCGGTTTCCTCCACGAGCAAGCTCTTGCCCACGAGCAGCTCGCTGAAGTGTGTATACCTAGCGGTCTCATTTCCGGTGCAAATTTGCACCTTCGCGTAGCTCGAGACTGCTTCCACATCTGGGGAGCCAATGGAAAAGTTCGACAGTTGGAGACACTGCACCCGTTTTTGCGCATTCAGCCGGTTCAGGAAACCTTCAGGAGCTCATCCCAAGCCAACCTAGATTTGGAAGTCGGTATTGAGGCCGCGCGAGCGCTTTCAGAAGAGGTGCTTCTTGAGCGGCTCATTGAAACGCTGATGAGCCATCTGATGCAGCACTCTGGTGCTGACCATGGTGCATTACTCATCGTGAGCGGCGCGGAATTCCAAATGGCTGCGCTCGCGGACATCAATGATGATGGGCTCAATGTCACGATGGAGAATTGCCAGAAATTCCTGACTCAAGCCCCAGTTTCAATCCTGAACGCTACGATGCGTACCAAGTCAAACCTGGTGTTGCATGATGCTCTGCTCGAGTGCCCAGATGCTTTCAGGAGTGAACTGCAGCAGCGAAATGCCCGTTCGGTGCTTTGCTTGCCGCTTGTAAAACAGGGAGTGCTGATTGGCTTGGTTTATCTGGAAAACCGATTGGTACCTCATCTTTTCGGTTCTCAACGTCTGGCCATGCTGGAGATTCTTGCCTCTCAAGCTGCGGTTTCGCTCCAGGCTGCGAAGTTCTTCACGCGGCTGGCGGAGGATAATCAGATCAAAGCTCAGATGGAGGAGGAGCTTAGGCGCTCCCGAGCAGAGCTGGCCCGCACCGCCCATACGCAAGTAATGGGTGAGCTCTCCGCATCCATTGCTCATGAGATAAGCCAGCCGCTGTTGGGGATCGCATCGAATGCTGCCGCGAGTTTGCGTTGGCTAAAACGAGGCACACCCAACATGGACGAAGCGATCGCAGGTCTCGAAGATATTCGAGCCGACAGTGAGCGAGCTGCTGGTATCGTGAGGGCTCTTCGCGCGCTAGCTAAGCAAGTACCCGCCCAGTTGAGGGCTATCGCTCTGGACGATGTTGTTCAAGAAGTGATTAGGTTGACTTCAGCGGAAGCGCTGAAGCAAGGCGTGAAAATTGAAACCGATTTTGACGCCCAAGTGCCCGTTATGGCGGATTCGGTGCAGATCCAGCAGTTGGTCTACAACCTTATCAACAATGGCCTGGAGGCCTTATCAGGTTTTCGCACTGGTGATGGTGTGATGCGGATTACGACCCGCAGAGTGGGTGAAGTTGTTGAGGTGAGCGTCGATGACAACGGTCCCGGCATCCCCTTGGACGAACGCGAACAAATCTTCGGAGCTTTCTACACGACCAAGACACAGGGGCTGGGGATGGGATTGGCGATCTGCAGTTCGGTTGTGAAAGCTCACGGGGGCAGACTGTATGCAGAGACATCCCCCTCCGGAGGTTGTCGTATTCGGTGGTGTGTTCCTATTTAGCGCTGGCATGGTGATGAGCGGTACTGAGGCTATGAGCCGGACCGTCGATGCATGCCCAGATAGCGGCGAATGATGGCCTCCATCTGGGCATACACCCCTTGAGCCAATGGGGTTAGGCCACGACCGCTCGAATGGTAATTTCCACAAGTTGCTCAGGGAACGCCAACCCGGAGACGCCGATGAGGTTACTGGCAACTTGCGGTGTTTCCACTCCATAAAATTCTTTGCGTACTTTACCGCAGGCAGCGAACGCTGCAGGCACATCGATGACGAAGATGGTCTCTTCCACAACATCATCCAAAGAGGCGCCAAACTCTTCGAGCAGTGACACTATGTTCACATAGGTCTGCCTCATCTGAGCTTCCATGGTCGAGAAATCTGCGGGCTTACCGCTGTCATTCAACGCTGCGGGTGCAATCAGATTACCTTCCCGATCATGGCTCAACTGACCGGACAGGTAGATGGTGTCCTTAACTTGCACAGCTTGAACGTACCCGTACAAACCTTCCCAGGCGACACCGAAGCTGGCGGTTTTCTTTGGCAATGCTGTTTTTTTATCAGACATGATTTTTCCCTAATGATTAATATGGCTTGAGATAATTAAGTAGGTGCTGTGAAGCAATGTCTAAATACTAAAGAAACTCTACGTCCGGAAAAACCCATCAAAGCAGATCACACTGTCTCGTCTTGCGAGACAATCATCTGTTTTGCGTTGTGACATTTGGGGCCGCAGTTATGAAAAAGCCTGCGATAGCAGGCTTCTTCATAGCACACGCCTCTATTTGGAGGTCAGTGCAGCGTAGCTGTTCATCAGGTTGCGGTAGTTAGGAATGCGCTGGGACAGCAGGTTGCCCAGGCCTTCAATGTCGTTGCGCCAGTCGCGGTGCAGCTCACAAGCTACCGAGAACCAGTTCATCAGCTGAGCGCCGGCTTGAGTCATGCGAGCCCACGAAGCTTGCTGCACGGTTTCGTTGAAGGTGCCGGAAGCGTCGGTCACAACGAACACTTCGAAGCCTTCAGCCAGGGCGGACAACGTCGGGAAAGCAACGCATACGTCGGTTACAACACCAGCGATGATCAGCTGCTTGCGGCCGGTAGCTTTGATGGCTTTGACGAAGTCTTCGTTGTCCCACGCGTTGATCTGACCAGGGCGCGCGATGTACGGAGCGTCCGGGAACATTTCCTTCAGCTCAGGAACGATCGGGCCGTTCGGGCCCTGTTCGAAGCTAGTGGTCAGAATGGTTGGCAGACCGAAGAATTTGGCCAGGTCACCCAAGGCCAGAACGTTGTTTTTAAACTCGTTTGGCGAGAAGTCCTGCACAAGCGAGATGAGGCCGGTCTGATGGTCTACCAGCAGGACCACGGCGTCGTCTTTGTTCAAGCGCTTGTAATCTGGATTGCTCATGTTATTGCACCTTACGCGGGTGGATGAAAATTGCGGTTTGTTAGAACGTGAAGAAGGAGCAGTTGAGGACGCCCCAGAAACCTTGGAGATCGCTGCCAGGCACGTTGGAGAGCCGAGTCTTTTCATGGCTGTGAGCGTAGAGGCCGCATGGTCAGCTAAATCTCACTTTGGATAGTCGGTGTACTGGATTTGCTAAGCCATGGGGCAAACAGACGCATCGCCGCAGGCATGCAGAGGTACACAACGAGCGTTACGATTGTTGCGGTGATCACGATGTTGCTACCGAGGTAGCCGGCCCAGAAGGGGTGCAGACCGAGAACTGGCATCCAGAGCTTGGGGACGATCAAGCTCAGCGGCAGAATCACCAGGAAGGAGATAACCGCTTGCTTCCAGCGTGGGGGCTGCTGCTGATTTTCAGCAGCCGGCGCAAACCAAAATTCGCTGCCTGTAGTGACCTCTGTTTGATCCCCATCTGCCAGCATAGGCAGTGCTTCTTGAACTAGATCGTGCCGTTCCGCCGAGTCGAGCCATGACTGCATTACATCCGTCGAGCAAAAGCGCAGCACACAGGTAAAAACTTGAAGCCCGCCACGATTGTCCCGGTGAATGTCAGCACCCAAGTGACCTTCACGTCGGCTAGCAACGTTCACCGTCTTCTTCAACCAGGTTTCATAGGCTGCCTCGTAACCAGGCTTCACCCGATGCTTGATGACAAGCGTCACGATTTCTTCGTGGGCACCCATGTTCACCTCTATGAAGTAACGCCAATGCGGCAAAAAGTTGAACCCTCGCTCATGCACGAGGATCTTTAGAATTTCAGCAATGGGCTCTTCTCGCTATTGTCCCGAGGGATATACCCCGAGGTGTAGCTAGCCATTAATAGATGTATCAAATTGATTCAATTGCGATTTCGGCCCGCCATTTTCTTGGAGTAACCCCTGCCGAGCGCGTGAAAGCTTTCGTGAAATGCGCTTGATCACAGAACCCTGCTTCCAGTCCCACCTCGGTAAGGGTCAGCGAGGTAGTGAGCAATTCCTTGGCTTTCTCTAGGCGTGCATTCAGGCGCCACTCGACCGGCGATACCCCTGTACTGAGCTTGAAAGCACGCGAAAAATGGCTGCGAGTTAGGTCGCAGGCGTGGGCGATCTCAATGATCCCCATGGGGCCGCTCAAGTTAGCCAGCAATAGCTCAGTTGCCCGCCGTAGGTGATGCGGCGCTAGGGAGCCGGGAGTCGCTTTTTTTTCGTTACCCCAAAGGCTCTCCGGCACGGAAGTTGGACGCTGTGAAGCAAGTTCGGTCGGCTTGATTCGAAGAAGCGCCTCATCAATTCCAACGAGTAACTGGATGTGTCGATGGTTGGTCGATTCAGCCCGAACGGCTTGTTGATAGCTCATAGCGACTCTCCATTTCAGTACTGGAGAGTTTGGCAACTGTCCGCAAGCAAAGTCCTTAGGAAGTTCTTAAGACTTATTAAATCAGTTCAGCAGCATTCGCTAGGACGCTCGCCATTGCTGAGTGGTATGCCTGGCAATGTCGAAGGGTGATCATGCCACTGGGCGGCAAACGTCGCGCACTATCTGGCATTTCCACAGATCCAATCGGGTCATTTCTGTACGAATAGGTGGTATTTTAGCCCCAATGCTGGCTCTACCTTCCCTACTGCCGCATTGAATCCATCACTCAATTCCAAGGCTGGAACTGTATTTCAACGGCTCCTATGCAGGCGGCGCAACATGCAAGAAGGCGAGACAGCCAAAACGATAGCCATGGTCGTGTTTGATGGCGTTTTGATGCTAGACATCACCGGGCCAATGGATGCATTTGCGGTGGCGAACCGTTTCCTTCCTGAGGAAAGACGGTATCGCATGCTGACGCTAGGGGTTGAGGATGGATTGATTCGAAGCTCTTGCGGGCTTCAGGTTAAAGCCGATTTTGCGTTGGCCCAAGCGCCTAGTGATGTAGATCTGCTATTAGTTCCAGGCGGGCCAGGGGCTTACGACGACCCTCATCCTGTTATTCAAGAGTGGCTTCCCGAAGCAGCGCGAAACGCCAAGCGTTTTGGTGCCATTTGCACGGGGGCGTTCCTGCTGGGCAAAGCAGGTCTGCTTGATGGATATCGCTGTACTACTCACTGGAACTATATCGGCAGACTGGCTCAGCGACATCCTGAGGCAAAGGTCGAGAGTGAGCAAATCTATGTTGTTGACCGCAATCTGATCACTTCAGGGGGGATCACTGCGGGGATCGACATGGCGCTGGCGATCGTCGCTGAAGACCATGGGAAGGAGCTCGCCTTGGAAGTGGCCAAGGTGCTGCTGGTCGTTATGAAGCGGCAAGGGGGCCAGACGCAATTTGGTCCTTTGCTGGCATCAGTGACCCGAGATGGCTCGCCCGTAGCTAGGGTTCAAGCTTACGTCGTTGATCACATCGAACAGATGTACTCCGTCCAGTCGATGGCTGACATGGTTGCCATGAGTTCGAGGAATTTCGCTAGGGCGTTTCAGCGGGAGGCAGGCCTGACTCCGATGCAGTTCGTACAGAACGCCAGGATTGATCACGCGCGAAGGCTGCTTGAGGGAACAAACCTGCCTCTCAAAACCATCGCGACTCGATGCGGGTTCTGCACCGCCAAGTACATGCGGAAGGTGTTCTGTGAGCGTATCGGGGTGAGCCCTAATCAGTACCGTCAACAGTTCGGAGCGGAATGAAAGCGCCCTGTTGGTGGCCTGGCTCTCCTCAGCGATTTCGCTGAGCGATCCGTAGGGGCTGCACCCGGAGCAGCCAGCCGTACAGCACGTCTATGCAAGAAATAATCCTCTAGCGGTATTAACCTAATCCCGCAACTTAAGGCTTTTTGTTGCATTTGGAGGACAGAGGCGTGATCTCCTTTTCACTATCCTTTGTCGATGCCCCCCGGTTTCAAATCGATAGTGTTGATCCTCGGGCTCCAAGCCCCGACCCAGCATAGTCTTCCCCCATTTGAGACTTTGCTCGGTCACTCCGTTACGTCCTCCCTTTAGGCCGCGATCCCTACTGCACAGAATGCATTGGAGGTCGCGGTTTTTTTTCGGAAGTTTTTTAAGTCTTCAATTTGAGATCTGCTGCCTCTGAAGAGGCTGCAGCTTGCGACCGTAAGCATTCCTTTCGTTGAAGCGATTAGCTCTGTGGCGCTTATTAGCGCTACGATTTGTAGATTGTCTCAGATCTGGAAACAGTTAAGTTTATATTTGTCATATTGTTGCTGAAACGTGGTGCTTTTATGATTTCGCCATCTCAAGCCGATCCGGCTAACTCAAGTTAGGAGCAACGAAATGAACTCTGTGAAGGATACAACTGCAATTATTGGCCGCGTGTTGCTGGCCGTCCTGTTCTTACTTAGTGGCTTCAGCAAATTAGCCTCGCCCGAAGGTACGATTGCCTACATTGAATCGAGCGGCCTGCCGTTCCCGGTTCTCAGCTACCTGGTGGCGTTGGGCGTTGAACTGGGGCTCGCAACATTGCTGATCATCGGGTTTCAAACGCGCATCGTATCTGTGGTCATGGCTCTGTTTACAGTGATCGCCGCGCTGGCCTTCCACAACGAGCTGGTGGACCAAGGTCAATTCATCAACTTCTTCAAGAACATCTCGATCGCGGGCGGTTTGTTGCAGATCGCAGCATTCGGCGGTGGGGCAATAAGCGTGGATGCTCTCTTGAACAATATGAAAGCCCGAGCCACAGGTAACGCAGCTCTGAAAGCAGCCTAAGCCGGTCGATCCCGTGTTCGATTCAGGTTACGAAATGCAAAAGCCCCGGCAGCGAAACGGGACTTTATTTTGCTCAGATAACCGCCGCCTACTGCCTTTAGATCTGATGGCTGTAGAACAGAGCGACGTATCGATACAGGCGTAGAATTGTCGAATCCCAGCGTTGGAGTGATGAAACGAAAGGGTACCTACCCGCTGGGTTTCGCAGATTTTCGCCCCAGTCCAGATCCGATCTTGGAACTTGAAATCCGAACCGAATTTCTGCCGTCGGAAGAGGCTTCGGGCTAGACGGCTACACCGATACCCACCGTTCTGATCGGCATAATTGTGCGGTGAGCTGCCTTCCACTGGTGGCCGCTGTGGGGCGAAATCGGGTCGTCGCCACTAGTCGCCACTAATAGAGACGTGACTCTAGACATCAGCTAAAGGTGCTCACAACGTCACTGATTCGGCTTCATGAGTCATGTTGATGATATTCAATACTCAGGCTAATACTAAGGTATAAGCTTGGGGAGGCAAAAACATGCAACCAAGATTCGTTATCGTTCCTGCTGTACCGATAGAAAAGGAGGCCATTCAATCAGGATCTCGCTTCTACGCGGTTACAGTGCCGGGTGGGTTTGACATTTACGATAATCAAGAGAAGCTTCGGCTGGAGCCAAGCTATCCGACCAAGGCGCTAGCGGAAGCAGCGCGTGCAAGGATGAGCAGCGAATGTCGTAATCCAGACGAACTTTTTCCAATTTTGCGCGTGGAATGCTCCGGCCTGGAATGACACTGTTGAGGTTGTGCTGCAGGTTGTAATCAGCTCCGCCTTTATTTGAAGCACGGAAGCAGCCTTCATGAATGACCGCTTTGGCCCCCTAGGCTTCCTTTCACCCAAAACAGCCACAGGCCTAGAGCGGTCTTGCGCAGTTGGCAAAAAATTGCGAAGAAACTGAAGAATCGCTAGGCGCTGGGTGCTTGCGCTCTTTGGAGATCTTGTCGATCCAGGTAACCATGATCCATGCAGCGCCGGCCACGGTCGCCATAAGCCTCCAGCACCCCAGCACCCCAGCGACAATTATCGCAGCCTGCTACCAATCACGCATCGTCGGTTCGGAGCAGACCATCTGCAGCCTATGACGCATAACGCGTTGAGTGCTGGGTGTCTGGACGCACTTCACACGTGATGCTAATTTGATGGCTCGCCTTGAGGATTCTGGCCATCTCGATATTGCGATGGTTGCCAAAGAACAGTTGGACGCTGCGTCCTACCCCACTGTACCCAACGGGAAATCTGCAGCGAAGTCTGAACCTCCCCGCCAACTGCTATATGAGACTGGGAGAACAGCGAGGGAGGGATGCGATGAGCATTTTCGAACGAGCTGGTTCAGCAGCTTTACACCTGCGCCTTACGGCGTTCGGTAGCGTCGTCGCTGTGCTCTGCACAGCTGGCGTTGCCCCAGTAACCGCTGTTGTACTGGTGCTTTGCGTTGCTGTTGTCCTGACAAAGGTGTGAGGCTAGGAAGGCCGTGTGCGCGGATGCGGCCTTTCAAACCTTTGGATTCCACCACCCAGCTTACAGGGATATCACATGAACTTGGATATGGACGACCTGCGCGGCAAGCTGCAAGAGCGCATTGATCAGATTAACAGCGCGCCATCACTGAGCGAGCTGATCGACTCCGGTGAAATTATCAAGCACTCGCGCGGCTATGAGGTTCGCTCGGAAAGAGCTTGGAAGGCGATAGCTCCTCACTTAAAAAGCATCTTCTCTCCCACAGATAAGTCGAAGCCAACTCTCGTCACGCTTTACCGGAGAACGATCAATAAGTGCTCGATCAAAATCTAGCGAGAGGGTCTCCGGCTACAGAATGTTTTTCGGCACGCCCATGGGGCGTGCTGCCACATTGAAGGAAGCGCTCATGACTTGGTCAATAGAGCAGATCGACTCCTATATCGAAGGTTTAATTGTTAACGCCGAACAATTGATTAGTGAAAGCAGGCTGCTATTGGATGGCAATGCATATGCGAGAAGTTTCTCGCTTGCGCATTTCGCGAGAGAGGAATTGGCGAAAGTCGGAATGCTCGAAGCAGCTGGAACCAGGCTCTTAGCTGGACACAAGGTTGACTTCAGAAAGCTCTCGAAACGCCTCACCGATCATAAAGAGAAGCTCAGGAGCGAATCTGCAGATACCATGATTATGGCAGCCGGCGCAGGGGTATCTGATTTAGCTGAAATCATCGCAAAATTCGGTTCTCAAATGGTCAATTATAGGAACGACAACAAAAACTCGTCGCTATATGTCGGAATAATTGATGGGGTCGTTGCAAGGCCTCACACTCTATTCAGCAGGGAGAAGGCGGAGCGAACTTTGAAGCTGGCTGAATTTTCCCTAAAGGAGCATCAAGCCGTTAGGAACCTTCTAGGACCATATGCTCAACGTGCTCCAATTTCAATTCCTGAGGTGGACTCGTCAACCATGGATCTATCTTCGCTCGATATAGCCGAACTAGGAAAGCTCAAACTGCAGTTGCTTTCCATTGCGGAGAGTCGCTCGAAGATTGCCGAGGAATCTGAAAAATCATCAGGCTAAACCTGTCTGGCGGAATCGGTGTATCTTGGGGGGATCAAGTTGGGCGAACCATCACGCTGATGCGGCGACGCTTGATGACCCTCTGAAAGCTGGGCGCCCGGTCAGTTTATCGGAGGTCATGGTGGTAGCGAGGGTTACTGCCGGGTTTGGTACGGCGCGTATAATCTGATAGCTCGCTTGAGCTTGGGACTAAAGCTCAACGGTGCCAGCATCTAAGCTGATGGCAGCCCAGATTGCTCCGGAATAGCGCCGTCTTAGGGTTTAATTGCGTACTGGTCATCTACATGTACCTATAAATTCGACGTATATGAGCCAAGAGCCAAACCTCTTCGAGCGGGTGTTGATGCTGCTATTGCTCGCGGATTGCCTGGTGCCACGCCTGAGTTTCATAGCCAAGGGCGAGCCAATTTATGGCTCGAATCCAGGGATTCGAGCGGTAAAGCATTTTTATGTCATCATTGCGTACGTGCCACGTAGTGTTTCCAGTACTCAGAGGGCTTAGGAGAATGGCTGGCTCAAATTTATCGCTCACCCATGCCCAAGCGACCACTGGGTTAAGAGCTGCTTTGCGAATCATCGAAGCATGGCGAGCAACCGACTCCCAAGCGTGTCGCATTTTGCGCATTTGTCCCGCCACCCGTCACCGCGTCATACAGGAACGCACGGCCATTGTTCGCCTCGACCGGGACCAACAGCAGAGAATCAGCTTGGTGCTGAATATCCATGCTTCCCTGCGCAGCGTGTTCAAAAACCAGGACAACGTTCAGGGTTTCGCTGGGATGCGCAACGAAAATCCCTTTTTCGGTGGCCGCACACCGCTTGAGGTAATGGCTCAAGGAAATCTCATCTCGTTGTATGAAACCTATCTACGGATCGATCATCTCAAGCGCGCCAGCTAAGCCGGTCATTCCGGCTGATTGATCACTGATTCTCTAGCTATTCAGCGGGAATTGGGGGAGTGGCCAGCCCGAGAGCTTTCGCTCGTGCTGGCCGCACAGGAATGCCCGGAAGCGCTTTCACCGTAATGCTTGAAAGTCGCTGCCCCTTGCCTTTGGAATGGGGAAAATTGCAACACGGATAGATTTTAGGACGACGCCTTGCATAGCCATCGCCACTACGGTCCTGCTCGCTGCTCGCCGATGGGTATGGACAATACCAATGTCCAACTCCGTAAATGTAGTCTTCTTCAACATAATGAGCGGACTCTTGGCCGCCAGCTTGGTAGGTCGCCCAGAGCGTGCTGATAGCACGAGGACGCTGCTCATGAAAACTGGCATCCACCAAGAACTCAGTAACCGACTCGTAGACAATCGCAATTATATCAATTAGCAGGTATCTGAGTTGCTCGAATGGAAATGCCTCCTTTATCTCCGCTTGTTTGCTTATATGTCTCAAGCGTGCGCCTAAACGCTGACTCAGCGTCTGAAGCTCAGTTGCTCGGGCCCCATCTGAGAATGAGAGAAGGAATTCGGTCTTGGCATAAAGGGCACGAATCGTCCCTTCGTAAGGGATGTAGTTGGGCGACGAGCATACGCCGTAGAAAGCCTTGGCTCGCTTAAACTCATGATGGTCTTGGTTAGGCACCGAAATGGCTTCCCCAAGATGCCTTCCTCCGCACCCACTCCACATCACATCCATTGTGTGCCCCCGGCAGTTAAAGGACTTACCGCAGAAGGGGCAACGGTCGAGCAGGACGGTGTTGTGCCTATGACACGCAGTGATTGAAGGGTTGAGCAAGCGTCGCCAGTAAGAGAACCCCAGGTTAAAAAGATCTTCTCGCACGCAGTCTGGACAGAACGAAGCGTCCCAGACCTCAAAGTGCGACACGCGCTCACCATAAGCCTTACCTGAGTACGCGGCTTCTTGGGGGTACTTTATGACGAAATGAGCGGCCATCGGAGTGTGATGGTGCAATAGACGGTTGAATCCGTAACAACCTGGCCATCCGAGCGACTCGGCAATCAGATTGATCTCACTGTTCCTGAATCCTGGCCGACCAGCTAGAAACTTGAATGCCCCGAAATTAGCGTCGTACCTGTTCAGGAAGAGCGTCCGACGCACATACGAACCGAGCGACTCATCAGGCAGGATTTGTAAAAGCATCTGATACGCCGTCGTGAGGTGTTCAATAGTAGTTAAGGGGTGAAATTGATAAGGACGGGAGCCGCTACCGGCTGCCGTCCGTTACCGATTCTATTCCTGCGTTACCGACTTAATTCCAGACTTTCACTTTCAAACCGACAACTAGCGGTGTTTACTCAACCGTAACCGACTTGGCCAGGTTACGCGGCTGGTCTACGTCGGTGCCCTTGAGCACGGCCACGTAGTACGACAGCAGCTGCAGCGGAATGGTGTACAGGATCGGCGCCAGGGCATCGGCGATGTGCGGTACCTTGATCACGTGGGTGCCTTCACCATTGCTCATGCCAGCCTGCTCGTCGGCGAACACCACCAACTCGCCACCACGGGCACGCACTTCCTGCAGGTTGGACTTCAGCTTCTCCAGCAGTTCGTTGTTAGGCGCAACGGTAACCACCGGCATGTCGTTGTCCACCAGGGCCAGCGGGCCGTGCTTCAGCTCGCCTGCCGGGTAAGCTTCGGCGTGGATGTAGGAAATCTCCTTGAGCTTCAAAGCACCTTCCATCGCCACCGGGTACTGCGCACCACGGCCTAGGAACAGGGTGTGATGCTTGTCAGCGAACAGCTCGGCGATCTTCTCGACAGTCGCGTCCATGGCCAGGGCTTCGCCCAGACGGGTCGGCAGACGACGCAGCTCTTCAACCAGCTCGGCCTCGACACCGGCTTCCAGGGTACCGCGCACTTGGCCAAGGGCCAGGGTCAGCAGCATCAGCGACACCAGCTGGGTGGTGAAGGCTTTGGTCGAGGCCACGCCGATTTCCGGGCCAGCAAGGGTCAGCAGGGTCAGGTCCGACTCACGAACCAGCGAGCTGATGCCCACGTTGCAGATTGCCAGACTGCCGAGGAAGCCGAGTTCCTTGGCATTACGCAGCGCAGCCAGCGTGTCGGCAGTTTCGCCGGACTGCGAAATGGAGACGAACAGGGTATCCGGCTGCACCACTACTTTGCGGTAACGGAACTCACTGGCCACTTCCACCTGGCACGGAATGCCAGCCAGGCTTTCCAGCCAGTAACGGGCGACCATACCGGCGTGGTAGCTGGTGCCACAGGCAACGATCTGCACGTTGCGCACCTTGGCGAACAGTTCGGCAGCGTTCGGGCCAAAGGCCTGGACCATCACGTTGTCTTTGCCCAGGCGGCCTTCCAGCGTGCGCTGCACGACGCTTGGTTGCTCATGGATTTCCTTGAGCATGAAGTGGCGGTAGTTGCCCTTGTCGGCAGCTTCGGCGCCTTCATGGTACTGCACGGTTTCGCGCTGGACCTTGTTGCCCTGCTGGTCCCAGATGGTGACCTGGTCACGGCGGATTTCAGCGATATCGCCTTCTTCCAGGTACATGAAGCGGTCGGTGACCTGGCGCAGCGCCAACTGGTCGGAGGCCAGGAAGTTTTCGCCCAGGCCCAGGCCGATCACCAGCGGGCTGCCGCTGCGAGCAGCCACCAGGCGGTCAGGCTGCTTGGCGCTGATCAGTGCCAGGCCATAGGCACCATGCAGGCGCTTCACCGCAGCTTTCAAAGCATCGGCCAGGTCGGGGATGCTCTTCAGGGTGTGGTGGATCAGGTGGACGATGACTTCGGTGTCGGTCTGCGAAGTGAAGACGTAGCCCAGGCCTTTCAGCTCTTCACGCAGCTCTTCGTGGTTCTCGATGATGCCGTTGTGCACCACAGCCACTTCATTGCCCGAGAAGTGCGGGTGGGCGTTGCCTTCGGTCGGCGCACCGTGGGTAGCCCAGCGGGTGTGGGCGATACCCAGCTGGCCAGCCAGTGGCTCAGCGGCAACAGCAGCTTGCAGCTCGCTGACCTTGCCAATGCGGCGGCGGCGCTGCAGTTCACCGCTTTGGGTGAGAACGGCCAGACCGGCGCTGTCGTAGCCGCGGTACTCAAGACGCTTGAGGCCTTCGATCAGGATGGCTGTGATGTTGCGCTCGGCGACGGCGCCAACGATTCCACACATGTTTTATTGCTCCTGGCTGATCGCGGCGCAGATCAGATTGACGCCGCGGGCTTGAATTTGTTCGCGTGCCGCTGCGGGCAGGCGTTCGTCTGTAATAAGGGTGTGCACGCTGCTCCAGGGCAGCTCAAGGTTGGGGATCTTGCGCCCCACCTTGTCCGACTCGACCATCACGATCACTTCACGGGCAACTTCAGCCATGACCCGGCTAAGCCCGAGCAGCTCGTTGAACGTGGTGGTGCCCCGGCTGAGGTCGATACCGTCGGCACCGATGAACAGCTGGTCGAAATCGTAGGAGCGCAACACCTGCTCGGCGACCTGGCCCTGGAACGACTCGGAATGCGGGTCCCAAGTCCCACCGGTCATCAGCAGCACCGGTTCGTGTTCGAGATCGCTGATGGCACGGGCCACGTTCAGCGAGTTGGTCATGACCACCAGGCCAGGCTGACGCCCCAGTTCAGGGATCATCGCTGCCGTGGTGCTGCCACTGTCGATGATGATGCGCGCATGTTCACGGATACGGCCAACGGCGGCGCGAGCAATGGCCTTCTTGTAGGAAGACACAGGCTGGGCTGGCTCACCGAGCAGTTCTTGCGGTACCGGTACCGCACCACCATAACGGCGCAGCAACAGGCCGTTGGTTTCCAGCGCGGCGAGGTCTTTGCGAATGGTCACTTCCGAAGTCTCGAAACGCTTGGCCAAGGCGTCCACGCTCACCTCGCCCTGCTCGCTGAGCAAAGCCAGGATATTGTGACGACGTTGCGGTGTGTTTCGTTTCGACATGAGCGCTTAAGTTTCGTTTCGAAAGATAATGATTGCAATCAAAACCTAAGATGGACGATTCGTCAAGCTGTGGATAAACCTTTGCGACAACCTGGCCGCTGTGGGAGCGGGCGAGCCCGCGAAGAATCCAGCGCGGTGAATGGCACCGGCTGCGCCGGTATTCGCGGGCACGCCCGCTCCCACAGGGGATCGCGGCGGTGTCTGGAAATTGAGCAAAGCAGTTAATGCCGTGGGTATGTGTCCAGCCAAAAAAAAGCCGACTTATTCACATAAGTCGGCTTTCGATCGAAACAGCTGTGAATAACTCAGCTCTTCTTGATCTTCTCCGGCCGCTTCCAACCCGCTATGTTGCGCTGGCGCGCACGCGCCACGGCCAGGTCACCAGCCTCGACTGTCTGGGTAATGGTCGAACCGGCAGCCGTGGTCGCACCGGCCTGGATTTCTACAGGCGCCACCAGCGAATTGTTCGAACCGATGAACACGTCTTCACCCATCACCGTCTTGAACTTGTTGGCGCCATCGTAGTTGCAGGTGATGGTGCCAGCGCCGATGTTGGTGCGCGCACCAATCTCGGCATCGCCCAGGTAGGTCAGGTGACCGGCCTTGGCTCCTTCACCCAGGTGGGCGTTTTTCAGTTCGACGAAGTTACCCACATGGGCCTTGGCCTCCAGCACGCTGCCCGGGCGCAGGCGAGCAAACGGGCCGGCATCGCTGCCCTCGCCCATCACGGCCCCTTCAAGGTGGCTGTTGGCCTTCACCACCGCGCCTTTGCGCAGGGTGGTGTTCTTGATTACGCAATTCGGGCCAATCTGCACATCGTCCTCGATGACCACCTTGCCTTCGAGAATCACGTTGATGTCTATCAGCACATCACGACCAACGGTCACTTCACCCCGTACATCGAAGCGCGCCGGGTCGCGCAGGGTCACACCCTGGGCCATCAGGCGGCGGCCTTCACGCAGCTGGTAGTGACGCTCCAGCTCGGACAGCTGGCGGCGGTCGTTGGCGCCCTGCACTTCCATCGGATCGTGCGGCTGTTCGGTGGCCACAACCAGGCCATCGGCCACCGCCATGGCGATGACGTCGGTCAGGTAATACTCGCCTTGGGCGTTGTTGTTCGACAGGCGGCCCATCCAGTCGGCCAGGCGGGCGGCTGGCAGGGCCAGAATACCCGTATTGCCTTCCTTGATTGCTTTCTGCGCGTCGTTGGCGTCCTTGTGCTCAACGATGGCAGTTACCTTGCCCTGCTCGTCACGCACGATACGACCATAGCCGGTCGGGTCGTCGAGGGTGACAGTGAGCAGGCCCAGCTGCTGGTCATTGGCCTTGGCCAGCAGACGCTGCAGGGTCTCCACTTCGATCAACGGTACATCGCCGTACAACACCAGCACAGTGTCGGCGGTAACGGCCGGCAGGGCCTGGGCTACCGCATGGCCGGTACCCAACTGCTTTTCCTGCATGACGAAGTTCAGGTCGTCAGCGGCCAGGCGCTCGCGAACCAGCTCGGCACCATGGCCAATGACCACGTGAATGCCTTGCGGCTGCAGCTGGCGCGCACTGTGGATAACATGGCCGAGCATGGAATTGCCGGCTACCGGGTGCAGCACCTTGGGCAGCGCCGAGCGCATGCGCGTGCCTTGGCCGGCGGCGAGAATAACGATATCGAGTGACATTACTGGCTACCAATCCTGGGCGGTCAGTGAAATGACCGGGGGGAGAAATCAGAAAAAGAAAAAGGGTAGCCGAGGCTACCCTTTTACTCAATCGCAACAGAAGTTATCAGCCAAGGGCCAATTACTTGCCTTTGCGCATTTGCTGGACGGTACGCAGCTGAGCTGCGGCCTCGGCCAGACGTGCGGCGGCGGCACCGTAGTCGAAGTCCGCGCCTTTCAGATTCAGGGCGTTCTCAGCAGCCTTGAGGGCCTCCTGAGCCTGAGCTTCATCCAGGTCTGCAGCACGTTGCACGGTATCGGCAAGCACCTTGACCATGTTCGGCTGAACCTCGAGGAAGCCACCAGAGATGTAGAACACCTCTTGGGCGCCACCCTGCTTGGTCAGCGTGATCGGACCTGGCTTCAGATTGGTGATCAGCGGCGCGTGACCCGGAGCGATACCAAGATCACCCAGGTTACCGTGCGCAACCACCATCTCGACCAGACCGGAGAAAATTTCTCCTTCCGCGCTGACGATATCGCAATGGACTGTCATAGCCATCTGCTTGCCTCAACCTGATAGCGCCCCTTGCGGGGCGCAGGAATTACAGTTTCTTGGCTTTCTCGATCGCTTCGTCGATGCTGCCGACCATGTAGAACGCTTGTTCTGGCAGGTGGTCGTAGTCACCTTTGAGGATGCCGCTGAAGCCAGCGATGGTGTCTTTCAGGGAAACGTACTTGCCTGGCGAACCGGTGAAGACTTCGGCCACGAAGAACGGCTGCGACAGGAAGCGCTGGATCTTACGAGCGCGGGCTACCAGTTGCTTGTCGGTCTCGGACAGTTCGTCCATACCCAGGATCGCAATGATGTCCTTCAGCTCTTTGTAGCGCTGCAGAACATACTGAACGCCACGAGCGGTGTCGTAGTGCTCGTTGCCGATCACGTTCGGGTCCAGCTGGCGCGAAGTCGAGTCCAGTGGGTCGACCGCTGGGTAGATACCCAGGGAGGCGATGTCACGGGACAGAACGACGGTGGCGTCCAAGTGGGCGAAGGTGGTCGCTGGCGACGGGTCGGTCAAGTCGTCCGCAGGTACGTATACGGCCTGAACGGAGGTGATCGAACCTTCCTTGGTGGAGGTGATGCGCTCTTGCAGAACGCCCATCTCTTCAGCCAGGGTCGGCTGGTAACCTACTGCCGAAGGCATACGGCCCAGCAGTGCGGATACTTCGGTACCGGCCAGGGTGTAACGATAGATGTTGTCGACGAACAGCAGAACGTCGTTACCTTCGTCACGGAACTTCTCAGCCATGGTCAGGCCGGTCAGCGCTACGCGCAGACGGTTTCCTGGTGGCTCGTTCATCTGACCGTAGACCAGCGCTACTTTGTCGAGAACGTTGGAGTCCTTCATCTCGTGGTAGAAGTCGTTACCCTCACGAGTACGCTCACCCACACCAGCGAACACGGAATAACCGCTGTGTTCCATGGCGATGTTACGGATCAGTTCCATCATGTTTACGGTCTTGCCGACACCGGCACCACCGAACAGACCAACCTTACCACCCTTGGCGAACGGGCAAACCAGGTCGATAACCTTGATGCCGGTTTCCAGCAGGTCGTTGCCGCCTGCCTGGTCAGCGAACGAAGGCGCTGGCTGGTGGATACCGCGACGCTCTTCTTCGCCGATCGGGCCGGCTTCGTCGATCGGGTTGCCCAGTACGTCCATGATACGGCCCAGGGTGGCCTTACCAACTGGAACGGAAATGGCAGCGCCGGAGTCAACGACTTCCAGACCGCGCTTCAGGCCTTCGGTCGAGCCCATCGCAATGGTACGAACCACACCGTCGCCCAGCTGCTGCTGAACTTCCAGGGTGGTTTCCGCGCCTTGTACTTTCAGCGCGTTGTAAACACTCGGCACGACGTCACGTGGGAATTCCACGTCGATGACGGCGCCGATGATTTGAACGATACGTCCGCTACTCATAGCTGGATCCTCTGAATTTTTGAACCGTTAAACCGCGGCAGCGCCGCCGACGATTTCCGAGATCTCCTGGGTGATCGCAGCCTGACGCGCCTTGTTGTAGATCAATTGAAGCTCTTTGATCAAATCACCGGCGTTGTCTGTGGCGTTCTTCATGGCGATCATCCGGGCCGCTTGTTCAGCAGCGTTGTTCTCGACCACCGCCTGGTATACCTGCGACTCCACGTAACGCACCATCAAGCCGTCCAGCAGCTCTTTTGCGTCGGGTTCGTACAGGTAATCCCAGTGATGCTTGAGATCCTGATCCGGGGTTGCCACCAACGGTACCAATTGCTCGACCGTTGGCTTCTGGGTCATGGTGTTGATGAACTTGTTCGAAACCACGGAGAGGCGATCGATACGGCCGTCCAGGTAGGCGTCCAGCATCACTTTGACGGAGCCGATCAGATCGTTGATCGATGGCTCTTCGCCCAAGTGGCTGATCGCGGCTACAACGTTGCCGCCAAAGATGCGGAAGAAAGTCGCACCCTTGCTGCCGATCACGCACAGGTCGATTTCCACGCCCTGTTCGCGGTTTGCGCTCATGTCCTTGACCAGGGCCTTGAACAGGTTGGTGTTCAAGCCACCGCACAGACCACGGTCACTGCTCACCACGATATAACCGGCGCGCTTTACAGGGCGCTCGATCATGAACGGGTGGCGGTATTCCGGGTTGGCGTTGGCCAGATGACCGATCACCTGGCGGATACGCTCCGCGTAAGGACGGCTAGCAGCCATGCGCATTTGTGCCTTGCGCATCTTGCTGACCGCCACTTTCTCCATGGCGCTGGTAATTTTTTGCGTGCTTTTGATGCTCGCAATCTTACTGCGAATCTCTTTTGCGCCTGCCATGTATCACCTATCAGGTTAGCAAGCGGGGGCCTGGGCCCCCGCTGCGGCTTACCAGGTCTGGGTGGCCTTGAACTTCTCGATACCGGCTTTCAGGCCAGCGTCGATTTCGTCGTTGAAGTCACCCTTCACGTTGATCTTCGCCATCAGTTCAGCGTGATCACGGTTGAAGAAGGCGATCAGTGCTTGCTCGAAGCTACCGATCTTGGAGACTTCTACGTCAGTCAGGAAGCCACGCTCAGCGGCATACAGCGACAGGGCCATGTCCGCGATGGACATTGGCGCGTACTGCTTCTGCTTCATCAGCTCGGTTACGCGCTGACCATGCTCCAGCTGTTTGCGGGTCGCTTCGTCCAGATCGGAGGCGAACTGGGCGAATGCAGCCAGTTCACGGTACTGAGCCAGAGCGGTACGGATACCACCGGACAGCTTCTTGATGATCTTGGTCTGAGCGGCACCACCTACGCGGGATACCGAAACACCGGCGTTCACTGCAGGGCGGATGCCCGAGTTGAACATGGCCGATTCCAGGAAGATCTGACCGTCGGTGATGGAAATCACGTTGGTCGGAACGAACGCGGAAACGTCGCCAGCCTGGGTTTCGATGATCGGCAGAGCGGTCAGGGAACCGGTTTTGCCAGTCACAGCACCGTTGGTGAACTTCTCGACGTACTCTTCCGAAACGCGCGATGCACGCTCCAGCAGACGGGAGTGGAGATAGAACACGTCGCCTGGGTACGCTTCACGTCCTGGTGGACGGCGCAGCAGCAGGGAGATCTGACGGTAGGCAACGGCCTGCTTGGACAGGTCATCGTAAACGATCAGGGCATCTTCACCGCGGTCACGGAAGAACTCGCCCATGGTGCAGCCGGCGTATGGCGCCAGGAACTGCAGTGCGGCGGATTCCGAAGCACTGGCAACGACCACGATGGTGTTGGCCAGGGCGCCGGCTTCTTCCAGCTTGCGAACGATGTTGGCAACGGTGGAACGCTTCTGGCCGACAGCAACATAAACACAGAAAATACCGGAGTCTTTCTGGTTGATGATGGCGTCGATGGCCATGGCGGTCTTGCCGATCTGACGGTCACCGATGATCAGCTCGCGCTGGCCACGGCCGACAGGGATCATGGCGTCGACGGACTTGTAGCCAGTCTGTACAGGCTGGTCTACCGACTTACGCCAGATCACGCCTGGAGCTACTTTCTCGACTGCGTCGGTCTGGGTGTTGCCCAGAGGACCTTTGCCGTCGATCGGGTTGCCCAGTGCGTCAACGACGCGACCCAGCAGTTCCTTACCAACCGGAACTTCCAGGATACGGCCGGTGCACTTGGCGCTCATGCCTTCGGCGAGGGTGTCGTATGCACCCAGGATCACTGCACCTACGGAGTCTTGCTCCAGGTTCAGGGCCATGCCGAATACGCTGCCAGGGAACTCGATCATTTCGCCGTACATGACGTCGGCCAGACCGTGGATCCGCACGATACCGTCGGATACCGAAACAACGGTACCTTCGTTACGGGCTTGGGAGCTCACATCGAGGTTGTCGATGCGGCCCTTGATGATTTCACTAATTTCGGAAGGATTGAGTTGCTGCATTGCTCTGCTGCCCCTTCAAACTCAAGATTTCAATGCTTCGGCCA
Organism: Pseudomonas sp. NPDC008258; assembly: GCF_042956345.1. NCBI lineage: Bacteria > Pseudomonadati > Pseudomonadota > Gammaproteobacteria > Pseudomonadales > Pseudomonadaceae > Pseudomonas > Pseudomonas sp. NPDC008258. Next base: position 7,794 of record NZ_JBIBGE010000015.1, on the reverse strand, counting down.
GTTTCGCGATTTTGCCGCGAACAGAGCCATCGATTACCAGGTCACCAGCGCGGATGACGACGCCGCCAATCAGGCTGGCATCCTCCGACGCGTGCAGGCGCACTTCCTGGCCTAACCGTGCACTGAGAACCTTGGCGAGTTTGTCTTGCTGTTCTTGGTTCAACGCGAAGGCACTGGTGACTTCCACGTCCACGGACTTCTCTTGCTCGGCCTTGTACAGGTCGAACAGAGCGGCAATCTCCGGCAGAAGCAGGAGACGGTCGTTTTCCGCGGCAACATGAATGAAATTCTGTGCCTGTGCATTGAACTTGTCACCGCACACGTCAATGAACGTGGCGGCCTTTTCTGCGCTCGTCAGTCGCGGGGCCTTGAGCAGGCGCTGCATGGTGTCGTCTTGCGACACCGCAGCAGCCAGGCCGAGCATGGCTGACCAATTGGCCAGTTGCTGATGGGCCTGGGCATGCTCAAAGGCAGCCTTAGCGTAAGGTCGGGCCAACGTGGTCAGTTCTGCCATGATCGCCCTCGCTTAAATTTCAGCGGCCAGTTTGTTAACCAGCTCCGCATGCGCGTTTTGATCGATTGTGGCGCCAAGGATCTTTTCAGCACCGCCAACGGCCAGGGCACCCACTTGGGCACGCAGGGCGTCTTTAGCACTGTTCAGTTCCTGTTCGATCTCGGCCAGAGCCTGAGCCTTCACACGGTCAGCTTCGACGCGGGCCTGTTCACGGGCTTCCTCGACAAGCTGAGCAGCGCGTTTCTTGCTTTGCTCAATGATTTCGGCTGCCTGGGCTTTAGCTTCACGCAGTTGCTGACCCGCTTTCTCTTGGGCCAGCTCCAGGTCGCGAGCTGCGCGGTTGGCAGCGTCCAAGCCGTCGGCAATCTTCTTTTGGCGCTCTTGCAGGGCAGTGATGACCGGAGGCCATACATACTTCATGCAGAAGAGTACAAAAATCAGAAAAGCAACGGATTGGCCAATCAGGGTTGCATTAATGTTCACGCCAACACCTCGCTCGGTCTTAATTCATACAGCCATCAACTCGTGGTGACGAGTGATTAGCCGGCGATCTGACCAACGAACGGATTCGCGAAGGTGAAGAACAGAGCGATACCAACACCGATCATGGTTACGGCGTCGAGCAGACCGGCAACGATGAACATTTTAACCTGCAGCATCGGAACCATTTCTGGTTGACGAGCAGCGCCTTCCAGGAATTTGCCGCCCAGCAGGCCGAAACCAATGGCGGTACCCAGAGCACCCAGGCCGATCAGCAGAGCAACAGCGATAGCGGTCAGACCAACTACAGTTTCCATCTTTCCTCCCGACTTTTACGTCGTATTGGTTAGGTTTTTAAGTTGAAGCGGTAAAACAAATCGTTTGGTACAGCATGCCCTTGCGGACTTTTTAAGCCCTCCCCCCAAACAGGCGGGGAAGGCTATCAGACACGCCAGGCGGTCTTAATGGTTATCTTCGTGCGCCATCGACAGGTAGACGATGGTCAGCATCATGAAGATGAAAGCTTGCAGGGTGATGATCAGGATGTGGAACACAGCCCACGCCCATTGCAGCACCACACCCAGGCCGCTGAGCCACAGCAGGCCGGAGCCGAACATGACCGCGATCAGGATGAACACCAGTTCGCCGGCGTACATGTTGCCGAACAGACGCAGTGCCAGCGAGATCGGCTTGGCGATCAGGGTGACGAATTCCAGCAGGAAGTTGACCGGAATCAGCAGGATTTGAACGAAGATGTTCTTGCTGCCGAACGGGTGCAGGGTCAGCTCGCCGATGAAGCCGCCCAGGCCCTTGACCTTGATGCTGTAGAAGATGATCAGGGCAAACACGCAGAAGGCCATGGCCAGGGTCGCGTTCGGGTCGGTGGTCGACACGGCGCGGAACGGAATGTGCGGGTCACCGGAAATCAGGATGGCCAGCTGAGGAATCCAGTCGACCGGAACCAGGTCGACGGCGTTCATCAGGAATACCCAGACGAAAATGGTCAGCGCCAGCGGAGCGATTACCGGGCTACGGCCGTGGAAGGAGTCCTTCACGCTGCCATGGACGAAGTCGACCATCACTTCCACGAAGTTCTGCAAGCCGCCTGGTTGGCCGGAAGTCGCCTTCTTGGCCGCCATGCGGAAGATGAACAGGAAGATCAGACCCAGCGCGACGGACCAACCCAGGGTGTCCACGTGGAACGCCCAGAAGCCCATTGCCTTGGCTTCTGCAGCCGAATGGGCAAAGCCCCAGCTGCCGTCTGGTAATTGACCATAGGTCAGGTTCTGCAAGTGGTGCTGGATATAACCCGAAGCGGTTTCTTCTGCCATGGTTGCCTCAAACGCCCTAAGGTCTCGAAAGTCTTTTATTCATCAGCAGGGGCGCGAACCAGCTGACCAAAAGGGTCAGCACGAAGACGCCGAATACTGCTAACGGCGCCAGTGGCTTCACTCCTGCGAAGGTCAGTGCAAAAAGCACTGCCGTCAAAATCATCTTGCCTGCCTCGCCCGCGTAAAACGACTTGACGATGGCTTGTGCCGCCCGAGCTCCGCTGAAGCGAAAAGCCTTCCAGGCGAAATACACATTGGGCAGCCAAGCAATCAAACCTCCGCAAAGGCCTGAATATCCACTGACTACCCCTTTCCACTGCCACAACATCAGGGTTGCCAGCAGCAGTACGACAAATTGAGCCAGCAGTACCGGAAAAACCGCCCAGCGATGGAAAGGCAGGCGGTTTGGCGTGCGGATTTCCATCACAACTGCTCCTCGGAAGTCGACCAACAAGTCAGTAATGACTTGGCATAATTTGTGCCGACAAAATGCGCGCAGAGTATAGGGGTGGTTTAACCCCTATTCAACTCTTCGGTAGTGATTTCCGACTGCGCGCTACAACAGGAATTGTTTCAGCGGATGTGAGCAAGCACGCCTTGCAACTCGTCAAGCGAGTTGTAACGAATAACCAACTGGCCTTTGCCCTTGTTGCCATGACGGATCTGAACAGCCGAGCCCAGGCGCTCTGCGAGCCGCTGTTCAAGGCGTGCGATATCCGGATCAGGTTTGCTCGGTTCGACCGGATCAGGCTTGTCGCTGAGCCACTGACGCACCAGTGCCTCAGTTTGGCGCACGGTGAGGCCACGTGCGACAACATGACGCGCCCCCTCCTCCTGGCGGGTTTCCTCCAGACCGAGCAATGCACGGGCGTGACCCATCTCCAGGTCGCCGTGGGCGAGCATGGTCTTGATCGCCTCGGGCAGGGTGATCAGCCGCAGCAGGTTGGCCACGGTTACCCGCGACTTGCCCACGGCGTCAGCCACCTGTTGCTGGGTGAGCTCGAATTCCTGCTGCAGGCGCTGCAGCGCCAGGGCTTCTTCCAGCGGGTTGAGGTCTTCGCGCTGGATGTTCTCGATCAACGCCATGGCAATGGCGGCTTCATCGGCCACTTCACGGACCATGGCCGGGATCGTGTCCAGGCCGGCCTGCTGGGTTGCCCGCCAGCGGCGCTCACCGGCAATGATTTCGTAGCGGTTGTCGCCAATCGGGCGCACCACGATCGGTTGCATGACGCCATGGGTGCGGATGGAGTGCGCGAGTTCTTCCAGCGCCTGCGGGTCCATGTCCCGGCGCGGCTGGTATTTGCCGCGCTGGATCAGCTCGACCGGCAGGTGTTGCAGTTCTTTCTGGTCGATCTTTACAGCCTGCTCTTCGAGCGCGCTGACGGAAGGACCACTGAGCAGTGCATCCAACCCACGTCCGAGACCCCGTTTCTTGACGGCCATACGGATTCCTTAAGTTGTTTGTGCAGTGCGTGATTGACGGCGTTGACGGCGAACCAGTTCCCCAGCCAGGGCCAGATAAGCCAGCGCGCCGCGCGATTGCTTGTCGTAAGCCAGGGCCGGCATGCCGAAACTCGGGGCTTCGGCCAGGCGGATATTGCGCGGAATCACCGTGTCGTACAGCTGCGGACCAAAGTGCTCCTTCAGCTGCGCCGAAACATCGTTGTTCAGGCTCAGGCGCGGATCGTACATGGTCCGCAGCAAGCCCTCGATCTTCAGCTCCGGGTTCAACCGGGCAGCGATGCGCTTGATGTTATCCACAAGATCGCTGAGACCTTCCAGTGCGTAGTACTCGCACTGCATGGGGATAATCACGCCATCGGAAGCGACCAGGGCGTTGAGCGTAAGCATCGACAACGACGGCGGGCAGTCGATGAGGATGTAGTCGTAGTTCTCGCGGATGGGTGCCAGGGCGTTGCGCAGACGGCTTTCCTTGACCTGCATTTCCAGCAGCACCACTTCGGCGGCGGTCAGGTCCCGGTTGGCCGGCAGCAACTGGAAGCCACCGTGCTCGGAGTAATGCATGGCCTGGGCCAGGTCGCATTCCCCGATCAACAGGTCGTAGACCGAGTGCTCGAGCTCGTGCTTGTCCACACCGCTGCCCATGGTGGCGTTGCCCTGCGGATCGAGGTCGATCAGCAGCACACGACGCTTTGTCGCAGCCAGCGAGGCGGCGAGATTGATACAGGTGGTGGTCTTGCCTACACCACCTTTCTGGTTCGCGATTGCGAATACCTTAGCCATTGATGCGCGTGTTCCCAGTCATGCCTTGCGGCGCAGTATCAGCAGATGGCGCTGGCCCTGGCAACCCGGAACGGTCAGGGCCTGTTCGCTTTCCACTGTGAAGTCTGCGGGCAATGCTACCAGTTCATCGGCAGGATGCAGCCCCTTCATTGCAAGCCATTGCGTCCCGGTGTCGCCCAGATGGCGGGTCCAGTTGGTGAAGTTCTCCATGCTGCTGAAGGCGCGGGAGATGATTCCGTCGAACGGTTGTGCCGGCTGGAAGGCTTCGACCCGGCTGTGGATAACCGTGAGGTTGTCCAGTTTCAGCTCCATTTTCACCTGGGTCAGGAAGCGGGTCTTCTTGCCATTGGCGTCCAGCACCGTCACACGTTTGTGCGGATGCAGGATAGCCAACGGGATGCCGGGCATGCCACCACCGCTACCGACGTCCAGCCAGTTTTCACGCTCGCTGTGGATAAACGACATGACGCTGAGGCTGTCGAGCAGATGGCGCGACACCATTTCGTCCGGGTCGCGCACGGCGGTGAGATTGTAGGCTTTGTTCCATTTGATCAGCAGGGCCAGGTAGCCGAGCAGTTTTTCGTGATGCTCGGGGCTCAACTCGACACCGAGCTGGCGCGCACCTGTGGACAACTCTTCGGCGTGTTGCGGGGTGACCAGGGAACTCAAGCGCTTTGCTCCAATTCGCGGCCAGCGCCGCGTTTTTTCAAGTAAATCAGCAACAGGGAGATCGCCGCCGGTGTCACGCCAGGAATGCGCGAGGCCTGGCCCAGGGTTTGCGGACGGGTCTGGCCAAGCTTGCCCTGGATCTCCTTGGACAGGCCGGAAATTGTCGAGTAGTCGATATCCACAGGCAGGACCGTATCTTCACTGGCACGCAGGCGGGCGATTTCATCCTGCTGGCGGTCGATGTAGCCGGCGTACTTGGTGCGGATTTCGACCTGCTCGGCGACCTGTGGATCAATCGTCTCACCACCGGTTGCCTCGATCAGGCCGGCATAGTCGATTTCCGGGCGCGCCAGCAGGTTGAGCAGGCTGTACTCGTGACTCAGCGGGGTGCCGAACTTATCCACAATGGCTTGGCCTTGCTCGGTGTTCGGGCGCACCCAGGTCGACTTCAGGCGCTGTTCCTCACGCTCGATGCCGTCGCGCTTGGCGCAGAAGGCGGCCCAGCGCTGGTCATCGATCAGGCCCAGTTCACGGCCTTTTTCGGTCAGGCGCAGGTCGGCGTTGTCTTCACGCAGGATCAGGCGGTACTCGGCACGCGAAGTGAACATGCGGTACGGCTCCTGGGTACCCAGGGTGATCAGGTCGTCGACCAGTACCCCGATGTACGCTTCATCGCGACGCGGGCACCAGCTTTCGCGGCCTTGCGCGCGCAGTGCAGCGTTGGTACCCGCCAGCAAGCCTTGTGCGCCGGCTTCTTCGTAACCGGTTGTGCCGTTGATTTGCCCGGCGAAGAACAGGCCACCGATCACTTTGGTCTCGAGGCTGTACTTGAGGTCTCGCGGGTCGAAGTAGTCGTACTCGATGGCGTAGCCCGGGCGCACGATGTGGGCGTTTTCCATACCGCGGATCGAACGCACCAACTCAAGCTGCACGTCGAACGGCAACGAAGTGGAAATGCCGTTGGGGTAAAGCTCGTGGGTGGTCAGGCCTTCCGGCTCGATGAACACCTGGTGGCTTTCCTTGTCGGCGAAGCGGTGGATCTTGTCTTCGATCGAAGGGCAGTAGCGCGGGCCGACGCCCTCGATCACGCCCGAATACATCGGCGAGCGGTCAAGGTTGGAGGCAATTATCTCGTGGGTGCGCGCGTTGGTGTGGGTAATCCAGCAGCTCACTTGACGTGGGTGCATCTCGGCATTGCCCATGAACGACATCACCGGGATCGGCGTATCGCCTGGCTGCTCGGTCATGACCGAGAAGTCCACCGAACGGCCATCAATACGTGGCGGTGTACCGGTTTTCAGGCGACCGACGCGCAGCGGCAGTTCACGCATGCGGTGGGCCAGGGCAATCGAAGGCGGATCACCGGCGCGACCGCCGGAATGGTTTTGCAAACCAATGTGGATAAGGCCGCCAAGGAAGGTACCGGTGGTCAACACCACCGATTCGGCGAAGAAACGCAGACCCATCTGCGTGACCACGCCTTTGACCTGGTCCTGTTCGACGATCAGGTCGTCGCAGGACTGCTGGAATATCCACAGGTTCGGCTGGTTTTCCAGGATTTCACGCACCACTGCCTTGTAGATGGCGCGGTCGGCCTGTGCACGGGTGGCGCGTACGGCCGGGCCCTTGCGGTTGTTCAAAACGCGGAACTGGATGCCGCTCTTGTCGGTGGCCAGCGCCATGGCGCCGCCGAGGGCATCGATCTCTTTGACCAGATGGCTTTTGCCAATACCGCCGATGGCGGGGTTGCAGCTCATGTGACCGAGGGTTTCCACGTTATGGGTCAACAGCAGGGTTTTCACACCCATGCGTGCAGACGCAAGCGCAGCCTCGGTACCGGCATGGCCGCCGCCGATGACGATCACTTCAAAACGGGAAGGGAAATCCACCACGCACCTCGTGCCTGTTTTTGCGAATAGAGAAGGTAAGCGGACAAGTATAGGGACTTCACCCCCTTTAAAGAAACCATCTGAGCAAATTTTGACCAGTCTGTGGATGAGTGGCAGACAACAGAAATCAACAAGAAGAAATTTATAAAAGCTTTGTTTTTATGTTTATTCTTATGCACAGCCTGATCTGTGGATAAACCTTTGAAGGCCATGAATTACGGCATGTACAGAGAAATTAAACCCTGTGGTTGGAGTGCCATGAGGGTTATGGATAACACGATTTAGCCTGTGGATTAAATGCCTGTTTACCCACAGGCGGGTTTGCCCTCAGAAAAAAAGCCTGCTTATCAACGGAGCTGAAGCGGGGTTTTCCACAGGGCTCCTGAAAGCAGATTTCGCTGCTGGGTGAAAAAGTTTTTGTAGCAGCAGGCTGGCGCGGACAAGGTGGGAGCGGGCATGCCCGCGAAAGCGTGGGTCCAGCCATAGGGTTTTGGAGGTTTTATGCGCCTCTTCGCGGGCGCGCCCGCTCCCACAGGTGCTCAGTTCGCCTTGCTCAGTAAGAATTTCATGCAAAAAAAAGGTTCTTCACGGATTGCCGGGAAAGTCATTCTTGATCTTCATGAAAAAGAACTCGCTGTCCCGGTAGCCGTAAGCCATCCGCTTG
>NZ_JBIBGE010000014.1:0-154457 GCF_042956345.1 Pseudomonas sp. NPDC008258 | reverse complement strand
GTCGAGTACAACTCGAACATTCGTCACTACGCTCACGTTGACTGCCCAGGTCACGCTGACTACGTGAAGAACATGATCACCGGTGCTGCCCAGATGGACGGCGCGATCCTGGTTTGCTCGGCCGCCGATGGTCCGATGCCACAAACCCGTGAGCACATCCTGCTGTCCCGTCAGGTTGGCGTTCCGTACATCGTGGTCTTCCTGAACAAGGCTGACCTGGTAGACGACGCTGAGCTGCTGGAACTGGTCGAGATGGAAGTTCGCGACCTGCTGTCCACCTACGACTTCCCAGGCGACGACACTCCGATCATCATCGGTTCGGCTCGTATGGCGCTGGAAGGCAAAGACGACAACGAAATGGGCACCACCGCTGTCAAGCGTCTGGTTGAAACCCTGGACAGCTACATCCCAGAGCCAGAGCGCGCTATCGACAAGCCGTTCCTGATGCCGATCGAAGACGTATTCTCGATCTCGGGTCGTGGTACCGTTGTTACCGGCCGTATCGAGCGTGGTATCGTCCGCGTTCAGGATCCGCTGGAAATCGTTGGTCTGCGTGACACCACCACCACCACCTGCACCGGTGTTGAGATGTTCCGCAAGCTGCTGGACGAAGGCCGTGCTGGCGAGAACTGCGGCGTTCTGCTGCGTGGTACCAAGCGTGACGACGTTGAGCGTGGCCAGGTTCTGGTCAAGCCAGGTTCGGTCAAGCCGCACACCAAGTTCACCGCAGAAGTCTACGTTCTGTCGAAGGAAGAAGGCGGTCGTCACACTCCGTTCTTCAAAGGCTACCGTCCTCAGTTCTACTTCCGTACCACTGACGTGACCGGTAACTGCGAACTGCCGGAAGGCGTTGAAATGGTAATGCCAGGTGACAACATTCAGATGACTGTTACCCTGATCAAGACCATCGCAATGGAAGACGGTCTGCGCTTCGCTATCCGTGAAGGCGGTCGTACCGTCGGCGCCGGCGTTGTAGCCAAAATCATCGAGTAATCACTCGACCGATTGAAAAAAGCCTCCGCTCAGCGGGGGCTTTTTTTATTGGGTTGACACTAAATTGGGGCGTCTATAGAATCACGCCTCCTTTTAGCGGGCGTAGTGCGTCCGTTGGGAACAGCCTGGAGTCTGAAATCCAATGCAAAATCAGCAAATCCGTATCAGGTTGAAGGCTTTCGACCATCGCCTGATCGACCAATCCACCCAGGAAATCGTGGAAACCGCGAAACGTACTGGTGCACAAGTGCGTGGTCCAATTCCACTGCCTACCCGCAAAGAGCGTTTCACCGTTCTGGTCTCCCCGCACGTCAACAAAGACGCGCGTGACCAGTACGAGATTCGCACTCATAAGCGTGTTCTGGACATCGTCCAGCCAACGGATAAAACCGTTGACGCGCTGATGAAGCTTGATCTGGCGGCAGGTGTGGAAGTACAGATCAGCCTCGGCTAAGACTTCGGTCTAGTCGTGTAACGCTCTGAAATGGGCGGCCATAGCGGGTGAAAGCCCCGTACACTCATGAGGTTTACAACATGACTATTGGTGTAATCGGTCGCAAGTGCGGTATGACCCGCATTTTCACCGAAGAAGGTGTCTCCATTCCGGTCACGGTCATTGAGATCGAGCCGAATCGTGTCACCCAGTTCAAAACTGAAGAAACCGATGGCTACCGTGCAGTGCAAGTCACTGTCGGCGAGCGTCGTGCTTCGCGTGTGACTGCCGCTCAGGCAGGCCACTTCGCCAAGGCTAACGTTGCCGCTGGTCGCGGTGTTTGGGAGTTCCGTCTTGAAGAAGGCGATTTCCAGGCTGGCGATCTGATCAAAGCTGAACTCTTCACTGCAGGCCAGCTGGTAGACGTTACTGGTCAGTCCAAAGGTAAAGGCTTCGCCGGTACCATCAAGCGCTGGAACTTCCGTGGTCAGGACAACACCCACGGTAACTCCGTGTCGCACCGTGTTCCTGGTTCCATCGGCCAGTGCCAGACTCCTGGTCGTGTGTTCAAGGGCAAGAAAATGTCCGGTCACATGGGCGCCGAGCGCGTGACTGTTCAGTCCCTGGAAGTAGTTCGCGTAGACGCTGAGCGCAACCTGCTGCTGGTCAAGGGTGCCGTTCCTGGCGCTACTGGCGGCGACGTGGTTGTACGTCCAGCTGTCAAGGCTCGCGGTTAAGGGGAAACTGACATGCAACTCAATGTAAATGACGCTCAGGCGATCGAAGTTTCCGAACTGACTTTCGGTGGCGAATTCAACGAGACGCTGGTTCACCAAGCAGTCGTGGCCTACATGGCCGGCGGCCGTCAGGGCACCAAGCAGCAAAAGACCCGTTCCGACGTGGCTGGTGGCGGTAAGCGCCCATGGCGTCAGAAGGGTACTGGCCGTGCTCGTGCTGGTACCACTCGTGGCCCGATCTGGCGTGGCGGTGGTGTAACCTTCGCAGCTCGCCCTCAAGATCACTCGCAGAAGCTCAACAAGAAGATGTATCGCGCAGCCCTGCGCTCCATCCTCGCCGAGCTGGTGCGTAGCGACCGTCTGGTCGTGGTTCAGGACTTCGCTGTTGAAGCGCCGAAAACCAAAGATCTGTTGAACAAGCTGAACGGCATGGGTCTGAGCGATGTACTGATCGTTTCCGACGCTGTTGATCAGAACCTGTACCTGGCTGCTCGCAACCTGCCGCACGTCGATGTACGTGACGTACAGGGTTCCGACCCGGTCAGTCTGATCGCATACGAGAAAGTGTTGATCACTGTCTCGGCCGTGAAGAAATTCGAGGAGCTGCTGGGATGAACCAGGAACGCGTATTTAAAGTCCTCCTTGGCCCGCACGTTTCCGAGAAGGCTACCGTTCTGGCTGAGAAAAAAGGCCAGTTCGTATTCAAGGTTGCTACCGATGCAACCAAGCTGGAAATCAAGAAAGCTGTCGAAGGCCTGTTCAACGTAAAAGTTGAAAACGTGTCGACTGTTAACGTTCTGGGTAAAACCAAGCGTACCGCACGTGGTCTGGGCAAGCGTAATGACTGGAAGAAGGCGATCGTCTCCCTTCAGCCAGGCCAAGATCTCGATTTCAGCAGCAGTGCTGAGTAAGGAAGGGGTGCATCATGGCAATCGTTAAATGCAAACCGACTTCCCCTGGCCGCCGTTTCGTGGTCAAGGTGGTCAACAAGGAGCTGCACAAAGGCGCTCCTCACGCACCGCTGCTCGAGAAGAAATCGAAGTCTGGTGGTCGTAACAACAATGGCCGCATTACCACTCGTCACGTTGGTGGTGGTCATAAGCAGCATTACCGTCTGGTCGACTTCCGTCGCAACGACAAAGATGGCATTCCAGCCACTGTCGAGCGTATCGAATACGATCCAAACCGTACTGCTCACATCGCCCTGCTGTGCTACGCAGACGGTGAGCGTCGCTACATCATCGCCCCTAAAGGCGTGAGCGCTGGCGACCAGCTGATCGCAGGTGCCCTGGCCCCAATCAAGGCCGGTAACTCCCTGCAGCTGCGCAACATCCCAGTAGGTAGCACCATTCACGGCGTCGAACTGAAGCCGGGTAAAGGTGCTCAGATCGCTCGTTCCGCTGGTGCTTCGGCTCAGCTGATCGCTCGTGACGGCGTATACGTGACTCTGCGTCTGCGTTCCGGTGAGATGCGTAAAGTACTGGCTGAGTGCCGTGCGACCCTGGGCGAAGTCTCGAACTCCGAGCACAGCCTGCGATCGCTGGGTAATGCTGGTGCCAAACGCTGGCGCGGCGTTCGCCCAACCGTTCGTGGTGTTGCCATGAACCCGGTTGACCACCCGCATGGTGGTGGTGAAGGTCGTACCTCCGGTGGTCGTCATCCGGTATCGCCATGGGGCTTCCCAACCAAGGGTGCTAAAACCCGTGGTAATAAGCGTACCGACAACATGATCGTCCGTCGTCGCAAGTAACTAGAGGGATACGACAGTGCCACGTTCTCTGAAAAAAGGTCCTTTTATCGATCTTCACCTGTTGAAGAAGGTCGAAGTGGCGGTGGAGAAGAACGATCGCAAGCCAGTTAAAACCTGGTCGCGTCGCTCGATGATCCTGCCACAAATGGTCGGTCTGACCATCGCGGTTCACAACGGTCGCCAGCATGTTCCAGTTCTCGTGAACGAAGACATGGTCGGCCACAAACTGGGCGAGTTCGCCGGTACCCGCACCTATCGCGGGCACGTGGCTGACAAGAAAGCCAAGCGTTAAGGGGTAAGGAAATGGAAGTAGCCGCTAAGTTGTCGGGCGCTCGCATCTCCGCCCAGAAAGCCCGCTTGGTCGCCGACCAGATCCGCGGGAAGAAGGTGGGCGAAGCGCTCAACCTGTTGGCCTTCAGCAGCAAAAAAGCCGCTGAAATCATGAAGAAAGTCCTCGAGTCGGCCGTAGCCAACGCCGAACACAACGAAGGCGCAGACGTTGATGACCTGAAGGTCTCCACCGTCTTCGTCAACGAAGGGCGTTCGCTGAAGCGCATCATGCCACGTGCCAAAGGCCGTGCTGATCGCATCGTCAAGCGGTCTTGCCATATCACTGTCAAGGTTGCGGACAAGTAACGGAGTCGATCAGATGGGTCAGAAAGTACATCCCACTGGCATTCGCCTGGGAATCGTCAAGGAGCACACCTCCGTCTGGTACGCAGACGGTGCTACTTACGCAGATTACCTGTTGAAGGATCTGAAAACGCGTGAGTACCTCCAAGACAAACTAAAAAGCGCGTCCGTAAGCCGTATCGATATTCATCGTCCGGCTCAAACTGCACGCATCACCATCCACACCGCTCGTCCAGGTATCGTTATCGGGAAGAAAGGTGAAGATGTCGAGAAGCTGCGTCAGGACCTGACCAAGCAGATGGGTGTGCCTGTGCACATCAACATCGAAGAGATCCGCAAGCCGGAACTCGACGCTATGCTGGTTGCGCAGAGCGTAGCTCAGCAGCTGGAACGCCGCGTAATGTTCCGTCGCGCCATGAAGCGCGCCGTACAGAACGCCATGCGTATTGGTGCCAAGGGCATCAAGATCCAGGTGAGCGGTCGTCTCGGCGGTGCTGAGATTGCTCGTACCGAGTGGTATCGCGAAGGTCGTGTGCCTCTGCACACCCTGCGTGCCGATATCGACTACAACACCTACGAAGCTCACACCACTTACGGTGTGATCGGTGTGAAGGTTTGGATCTTCAAAGGCGAAGTTATTGGTGGTCGCCAAGAAGAACTGAAACCACAAGCACCAGCGCCTCGTAAAAAAGCTGCTAAGTAAGGGGTACGCCAAATGTTGCAACCAAAGCGTACAAAATTCCGCAAGCAGATGACTGGCCACAACCGTGGTCTGGCACTGCGCGGTAGCAAAGTCAGCTTCGGCGAATTCGCCCTGAAAGCTGTTGCTCGCGGTCGCCTCACCGCTCGCCAGATCGAGTCCGCACGTCGTGCGCTGACCCGTCACGTTAAGCGTGGCGGCAAGATCTGGATCCGTGTGTTCCCGGACAAGCCGATCTCCAAGAAACCTCTCGAGGTTCGTATGGGTAAAGGTAAGGGCTCCGTGGAATACTGGGTTGCCCAGATCCAGCCAGGCAAAGTCCTGTACGAGATCGAGGGTGTTTCTGAAGAGCTGGCGCGCGAAGCTTTCGCCCTGGCTGCTGCAAAGCTGCCTCTCGCCACCTCCTTTGTTAAGCGGACGGTGATGTGATGAAAGCGAATGAACTTCGTGAAAAATCTGCACAGCAACTGAATGAGCAACTGCTCGGCTTGCTGCGCGACCAGTTCAATCTGCGTATGCAGAAAGCAACTGGCCAGTTGGGGCAGTCGCACCTGCTCTCGCAAGTTAAGCGTGACATCGCTCGCGTGAAAACTGTGCTTAACCAGCAGGCAGGTAAGTGATCATGGCTGAAGCTGAAAAAACCGTCCGTACGCTGACTGGCCGTGTCGTCAGCGACAAAATGGACAAGACCATCACCGTTCTGATCGAGCGTCGCGTAAAGCACCCGATCTACGGTAAATACGTTAAGCGTTCGACTAAGCTGCACGCGCACGACGAATCCAACCAGTGCAAAATCGGCGACAAGGTTTCCATCCGTGAAACCCGTCCGCTGGCCAAGACCAAGTCCTGGGCACTGGTTGAAGTCCTCGAACGCGCTGTTGAAGTCTAAGGGCTAGGGGTCGGAGAAATTTTATGATTCAGACTCAATCCATGCTCGATGTGGCCGATAACAGCGGCGCTCGTCGCGTCATGTGCATCAAGGTGCTCGGCGGCTCGCACCGCCGTTACGCCGGCATCGGTGACATCATCAAAGTAACCGTCAAGGAAGCAATTCCGCGCGGTAAGGTCAAAAAAGGCCAGGTGATGACCGCTGTTGTCGTCCGTACCCGTCACGGTGTACGTCGCGCTGACGGTTCCATCATTCGTTTCGACGGCAACGCTGCTGTTCTGCTGAACAACAAGCAAGAGCCGATCGGCACTCGCATCTTCGGGCCAGTGACCCGTGAACTTCGTACTGAGAAGTTCATGAAGATCGTCTCGCTCGCCCCTGAAGTGCTGTAAGGAGATCCGACATGCAAAAGATTCGTCGTGACGACGAGATCATCGTGATCGCCGGCAAAGACAAAGGTAAGCGCGGTAAGGTGCTGAAGGTTCTGGCTGATGACCGTCTGGTTATCGGTGGCGTGAACCTGGTCAAGCGTCATACCAAGCCTAACCCGATGGCGGGCGTTCAGGGCGGTATCGTCGAGAAAGAAGCGCCTCTGCACGCTTCCAACGTTGCCATCTTCAACGGCGAAACCAACAAGGCTGACCGCGTTGGTTTCAAAGTAGAAGACGGTAAGAAAATTCGTGTCTTCAAGTCGACCCAAAAAGCGGTTGATGCTTGAACACTGCTAGGTAGAAGACCATGGCACGACTGAAAGAGATTTACCGGAACGAAATCGCTCCTAAGCTTAAGGAAGAACTTAAGCTGTCGAACGTGATGGAAGTTCCGCGCGTTACCAAAATCACCCTGAACATGGGTCTGGGCGAAGCGATCGGCGACAAGAAAGTCATCGAGCACGCAGTTGCCGACCTGGAAAAGATCACCGGTCAAAAGCCGGTCGTGACTTTCGCTCGCAAATCCATCGCTGGCTTCAAAGTCCGCGAAGGCTGGCCGATCGGCGTCAAGGTGACCCTGCGTAGCGACAAGATGTACGAATTCCTGGACCGCCTGCTGGCGATCTCCCTGCCTCGGGTTCGCGACTTCCGCGGCCTGAATGCCAAGTCCTTCGATGGCCGTGGCAACTACAGCATGGGCGTGAAAGAGCAGATCATCTTCCCGGAAATCGATTACGACAAGATCGATGCTCTGCGCGGTTTGGACATCACCCTGACCACCACTGCTCGTTCGGACGACGAAGGCCGCGCCCTGCTGCGTGCTTTCAAGTTCCCGTTCCGCAACTGATTGGAGTAGGAAAATGGCCAAGAAGAGCATGAAGAACCGTGAGCTGAAGCGTCAGCTGACGGTAGCCAAGTTCGCTAAGAAGCGTGCTGAGCTGAAAGCGACCATCGTCAACGTTAACGCCTCTCCAGAAGAGCGTTTCGCTGCCGTTGTCGCTCTGCAGAAGCAGCCACGTGACGCTAGCGCTTCGCGTCTGCGCAACCGTTGCCGCCTGACCGGTCGTCCTCACGGTGTATACCGTAAGTTCGGCCTGGGCCGTAACATGCTGCGTCAAGCTGCAATGCGCGGTGACGTACCAGGTCTGGTCAAGGCCTCCTGGTAATCGCTGCAGGTGTGATCCCGACGGAAGGGGAGCAATCTTCCGACCGTCGGTGACCTCGCCAAGAAACAAGCCCCTACATGGGGCTTGTTTCGTTTCTGCCTTGTGTCTAGAATGACCGGCTCACCTGAGCCTGGGTTTTTCACCCGTTCCGCTCAGGTGGTTGTCATAGCCGCAAGGCTAATAATTCTTGTATCAGGAGCATCTAGCCCATGAGTATGCAGGACCCGTTAGCGGACATGCTAACTCGCATCCGTAATGCCCAGATGGCTGAAAAGTCCGTCGTAAGCATGCCTTCTTCTACCCTGAAGGTCGCGGTTGCCAAAGTTCTGAAGGACGAAGGTTACATTGCTGGCTACCAGGTTACTGGTGAAGCCAAGCCGTCCCTGTCGATCGAACTGAAGTACTTCGAAGGCCGTCCGGTCATCGAAGAACTGAAGCGCACCAGCCGTCCAGGCCTGCGCCAGTACAAGGCCGTTACCGACCTGCCGAAAGTTCGTGGCGGTCTGGGCGTGTCTATTGTCTCCACCAACAAAGGTGTGATGACTGATCGCGCTGCGCGCGCTGCCGGTGTCGGCGGCGAAGTTCTGTGCACAGTGTTCTAAGGGGGGATAGACATGTCTCGCGTCGCTAAGAACCCCGTTAAGCTGCCATCCGGCGTCGAAGTAAAATTCGCAGGCCAGCAGCTTTCGGTGAAGGGTGCCAAAGGCACTCTCGAACTGAACGTTCACTCGTCTGTTGAAGTTACCGAAGAGTCTGGTGAGCTGCGTTTTGTTGCTCGCAATGGTGACCAGCAAGCTCGTGCCATGGCCGGTACCACCCGTGCTCTGGTCAACAACATGGTCCAAGGCGTAAGCCAAGGCTTCGAGCGTAAGCTCCAGCTGGTCGGTGTTGGTTACAAGGCACAGGCTAAAGGCACCGTCCTGAACCTGGCCCTGGGCTTCTCTCACCCAGTGGACTACGAACTGCCAGCCGGTATCACCGCTGAAACCCCTAGCCAGACCGACATCCTGATCAAGGGTATCGACAAGCAGCTGGTAGGTCAGGTGGCCGCTGAAATCCGCGACTTCCGTCCGCCAGAGCCGTACAAAGGCAAAGGTGTGCGTTACGCGGACGAAGTAGTCCGTCGTAAAGAAGCCAAGAAGAAGTAGGGCCTAGTAAATGACCGACAAAAAAGTTATTCGACTGCGTCGCGCTCGCAAAGCACGTCTGAAGATGCACGAACTCGAAGTCGTGCGCCTGTGCGTGTTCCGCTCCTCGCAGCACATCTACGCCCAGGTCATTTCGGCCGACGGCAGCAAGGTTCTGGCAAGCGCCTCGACCTTGGACAAAGACCTGCGTGATGGCGCCACTGGCAACATCGACGCGGCCACTAAGGTTGGCAAGCTGGTAGCTGAGCGCGCGAAAGCCGCCGGTGTATCTCAAGTTGCCTTTGACCGTTCCGGCTTCAAGTACCATGGCCGCGTCAAAGCGCTGGCTGATGCTGCTCGTGAAGGCGGGCTGGAGTTCTAAGTTATGGCAAATAACGATCAAAAGCGCGACGAAGGCTACATCGAGAAGCTGGTTCAAGTTAACCGCGTTGCCAAAACCGTAAAAGGCGGCCGTATCTTCACCTTCACCGCGTTGACCGTGGTTGGTGATGGTAAAGGTCGTGTCGGCTTCGGCCGTGGCAAATCGCGCGAAGTACCAGCCGCGATCCAGAAAGCCATGGAAGCTGCTCGTCGCAACATGATCCAGGTTGACCTGAAGGGCACCACCCTGCAGTACGCCACCAAGGCTGCCCATGGCGCCTCGAAGGTTTACATGCAGCCTGCTTCGGAAGGTACTGGTATCATCGCCGGCGGCGCAATGCGTGCTGTCCTGGAAGTTGCTGGTGTTCAGAACGTTCTGGCCAAGTGCTACGGTTCGACCAACCCAGTGAACGTGGTTTACGCCACCTTCAAGGGTCTGAAAGCCATGCAATCTCCTGAATCCATTGCTGCCAAGCGCGGCAAGAGCGTCGAGGAGATCTTCTGATCATGGCAACCGTAAAAGTAACGCTGATCAAGAGCGTCTCGGGCCGTCTGCCTAACCACAAACTGTGTGTTAAAGGCCTGGGTCTGCGTCGCATCGGTCACACTGTAGAAGTCCAGGATACTCCCGAGAACCGCGGGATGATCAACAAGGCTTACTACATGCTGAAGGTCGAGGGCTAATCGATGAAACTCAATGATCTGAGTCCAGCGCCGGGTTCCCGTCGCGAGAAGCATCGTCCAGGTCGTGGTATCGGTAGCGGTCTGGGTAAGACCGGCGGCCGTGGCCACAAAGGTCAGACTTCCCGTTCGGGTGGTTCGATCGCTCCTGGCTTCGAAGGCGGTCAACAACCGCTGCACCGTCGTCTGCCGAAGTTCGGCTTCGTTTCCCTGAAAGCCATGGACCGCGCCGAAGTGCGTCTGTCCGAGCTGGCCAAGGTGGAAGGCGACGTGATCTCCGTGCAATCCCTGAAGGATGCCAACGTGATCAACCAGCACATTCAGCGTGTGAAAATCATGCTGTCTGGCGAAGTTACTCGCGCAGTCACCATCAAGGGCATCGCAGCCACCAAGGGTGCGCGTGCGGCTATCGAAGCAGCTGGCGGCAAATTCGAGGAATAAATGGCTAAGCAAGGTGCTCTCTCTTCGCTCGGTAAGGGCGGGATGTCGGAACTCTGGGCTCGTCTGCGCTTTCTGTTCATGGCGATCATCGTCTATCGGATAGGTGCGCATATCCCGGTTCCCGGCATCAATCCGGACCGTCTGGCGGATCTGTTTCGGCAGAATGAGGGGACCATTCTTAGCTTGTTCAACATGTTTTCCGGTGGCGCGCTTGAGCGCATGAGCATCTTTGCACTGGGGATCATGCCGTACATCTCGGCATCGATCATCATGCAGCTGATGACGGCGGTCAGCCCGCAACTGGAGCAGTTGAAGAAGGAAGGTGAAGCTGGCCGTCGCAAGATCAGCCAGTACACCCGCTACGGCACCGTTATCCTGGCACTGGTTCAAGCCATTGGCATGTCCATTGGCCTGGCCAACCAGGGCGTGGCGTTTTCTGTAGGCCTTGGCTTCCATGTCGTTGCCGTCTCCACCTTCGTGGCGGGCGCGATGTTCATGATGTGGCTGGGCGAGCAGATCACCGAGCGCGGTGTGGGCAACGGTATCTCGATGTTGATCTTCGCAGGTATCGTTGCCGGTCTTCCGAGAGCAATCGGGCAGTCTTTCGAGTCTGCGCGCACAGGCGATATCAACATTTTCGCCCTGGTCGCTATCGGTTTGCTGGCAGTAGCGATTATCGGTTTCGTGGTGTTCATTGAGCGTGGTCAGCGTCGTATCGCCGTTCACTACGCCAAGCGTCAGCAGGGCCGCAAGGTCTTCGCTGCGCAGACCAGCCACTTGCCGTTGAAAGTGAACATGGCGGGGGTTATCCCGGCCATTTTCGCGAGCAGCATTCTGCTGTTCCCGGCTTCGCTGGGTGCCTGGTTCGGTCAGTCCGAAGGTATGGGCTGGCTGCAGGACATCTCGCAGTCGATCGCTCCTGGTCAGCCGTTGAACATTCTGCTGTTTAGTGCAGGGATCATTTTCTTCTGCTTCTTCTACACAGCGCTGATGTTCAACCCGAAAGACGTAGCGGAAAACCTGAAGAAGTCCGGTGCCTTTATTCCGGGTATCCGTCCTGGTGAGCAGTCGGCACGCTACATTGATGGCGTTCTGACTCGTCTGACCATGTTCGGTGCTCTTTACATGATGGCCGTCTGCCTTCTGCCCCAGTTCCTGGTGGTGGCAGCAAATGTGCCGTTCTACCTTGGCGGGACCTCGTTGCTGATTGTGGTAGTGGTTGTGATGGACTTCATGTCCCAAGTACAATCGCACCTCGTTTCGCACCAGTACGAATCCCTGATGAAGAAAGCCAACCTGAAAGGCTACGGTGGCAGCGGTTTGCTGCGCTGATACGCCCCTAAGGTTCGAGGAGTCGGTAATGAAAGTTCGTGCATCGGTGAAAAAGCTGTGCCGTAACTGCAAGATCATCCGTCGCGAAGGCGTCGTTCGAGTGATCTGCAGCGCGGAACCGCGTCACAAACAGCGCCAAGGCTGAGTGTGATCTGCGTTTCAAACCCAGCAGCTAGTGTGCTGCTGGGTTGATTATTCGTTTCTACAGCGATATTATCTCGCGCCCTATTTCTTGGCTTCCGGGGCGTAGGTAGCTGTCAATTGGAGTCCCACTGAATGGCCCGTATTGCAGGCGTCAACATTCCAGATAACAAGCATACTGTTATCTCGCTGACCTACATCTATGGTGTCGGTCGCACAACTGCACAGAAGATCTGTGCAGACGCTGGTGTAAACCCAGCCGCTAAGATCAAGGATCTGAGCGACGAGCAAATCGAAACCCTGCGTGGCGAAGTTGCGAAGTTCACCACCGAAGGTGACCTGCGTCGTGACATCAACATGAAGATCAAACGCTTGATGGACCTGGGTTGCTACCGCGGCCTGCGTCATCGTAAAGGTCTGCCGGTTCGCGGTCAGCGCACCAAGACCAACGCACGCACCCGTAAGGGCCCGCGTAAGCCGATCCGCAAGTAATCGCCCAGGAATATAGACATGGCAAAACCTGCTGCTCGTCCTCGTAAGAAAATCAAAAAGACAGTGGTTGATGGCATCGCCCACATCCATGCATCTTTCAACAACACCATCGTGACCATCACCGACCGTCAGGGCAATGCTTTGTCCTGGGCGACCTCCGGTGGTTCGGGTTTCCGTGGTTCGCGCAAATCCACCCCGTTCGCAGCCCAGATTGCTGCTGAGCGTGCTGGTCAAGCTGCGCTGGAATACGGTCTGAAGAACCTCGACGTTAACGTCAAGGGTCCAGGTCCGGGTCGTGAATCCGCCGTTCGTGCATTGAACAGCTGCGGCTACAAGATCGCCAGCATCACCGACGTGACGCCAATCCCGCATAACGGGTGCCGTCCGCCGAAGAAGCGTCGCGTGTAATCAGGAGACAGAAGAATGGCACGTTACATTGGTCCAAAATGCAAACTGTCTCGTCGTGAAGGCACCGATCTGTTCCTGAAGAGCGGCGTTCGCGCTCTGGAATCGAAGTGCAACATCGAAGCAGCCCCAGGTATCCACGGCCAGCGCCGTGGCCGTCAGTCCGACTACGGCACCCAGCTGCGTGAGAAACAAAAAGTTCGTCGTATCTACGGCGTACTGGAGCGTCAGTTCCGCGGTTACTACCAGGCTGCAGCCTCGAAAAAAGGCGCAACCGGTGAGAACCTGCTGCAACTGCTCGAGTGCCGTCTGGATAACGTCGTCTACCGTATGGGCTTCGGCTCGACTCGTTCCGAGTCCCGTCAGCTGGTTTCGCACAAAGCGATCAGCGTCAACGGTAAGACTGTAAACATTCCATCCTACCAAGTTCGTCCGGGTGACGTGGTCGCGGTCCGCGAGAAATCGCTGGCCCAGCTGCGCATTGTTCAAGCCCTTGAACTGTGCGCCCAGCGTGGCCGCGTTGAGTGGGTTGACGTGGATGCTGCTAAAAAGTCGGGCGTTTTCAAGAACGTTCCTGCTCGCAGCGACCTGTCTGCCGACATCAACGAAAACCTGATTGTCGAGCTCTACTCCAAGTAAGGGCTAGAAAATAGGTGCATCCATGCAGATTTCGGTAAATGAGTTCCTGACTCCCCGCCACATTGATGTGCAGGTAGTCAGTCCGACCCGCGCCAAGATTACGCTCGAGCCTCTCGAGCGTGGTTTCGGCCATACCCTGGGCAACGCGCTGCGCCGCATCCTGTTGTCCTCCATGCCTGGCTGTGCAGTAGTCGAGGCCGAGATCGATGGCGTACTCCATGAGTACTCCGCGATCGAAGGTGTTCAGGAAGACGTAATTGAAATCCTGTTGAACCTGAAAGGCCTGGCTATCAAACTGCACGGTCGTGACGAAGTTACGCTGACCTTGTCGAAAAAGGGTTCGGGGGTGGTTACCGCTGCCGATATTCAGCTGGATCACGATGTCGAGATCGTCAACCCCGATCACGTAATCGCGAACCTGGCGTCGAACGGCGCCCTGAACATGAAGCTCACTGTAGCTCGTGGTCGTGGTTACGAGCCGGCCGACTCCCGTCAAACCGACGAAGACGAAAGCCGTAGCATTGGCCGTCTGCAGTTGGACGCTTCGTTCAGCCCGGTGCGTCGTATCGCCTATGTGGTCGAGAACGCCCGTGTTGAACAGCGTACCAACCTGGACAAACTGGTCATTGATCTGGAAACCAACGGCACCCTGGATCCTGAAGAGGCTATCCGCCGCGCTGCGACCATCCTGCAACAGCAGCTGGCCGCGTTCGTCGACCTCAAAGGTGACAGTGAGCCTGTCGTAGTCGAGCAGGAAGACGAGATCGATCCGATCCTGCTGCGTCCGGTTGACGACCTGGAACTGACTGTACGTTCGGCCAACTGCCTCAAGGCGGAGAACATCTACTACATCGGCGACCTGATTCAGCGTACCGAAGTAGAGCTGTTGAAGACTCCTAACCTGGGCAAGAAGTCCCTGACTGAAATCAAGGACGTCCTGGCCTCTCGTGGTCTGTCTCTCGGCATGCGCCTCGACAACTGGCCGCCTGCAAGTCTTAAGAAAGACGACAAGGCGACCGCCTGATCGTCGTAATCACCGAACGTAGTGTTTGGTAAGGAATGAATCATGCGTCATCGTAAAAGTGGACGTCACCTGAGCCGTACCAGCTCTCACCGCAAGGCTATGTTCCAGAACATGGCAGTGTCGTTGATCGAGCACGAGCTGATCAAAACCACCCTGCCGAAAGCCAAGGAACTGCGCCGCGTTGCCGAGCCGCTGATCACCCTGGCCAAGGAAGACAGCGTTGCTAACCGCCGTCTGGCCTTCGACCGTACCCGTTCGAAGTCCGCTGTTGGCAAACTGTTCAACGACCTGGGCAAGCGTTACGCCACCCGTCAGGGCGGCTACCTGCGCATCCTGAAGTGCGGTTTCCGCGCTGGCGACAACGCGCCTATGGCGTACGTCGAGCTGGTTGATCGTCCGGTCGGCGGTGCTGTAGAAGCTGCTGAGTAAGACGTTCTGTCTGCTACAAAGAACCGGGCCTAGTGCCCGGTTTTTTGTTTTCGTATGTATTGTTAATTTCTATTGATACAAGTCATGTAATGAATTTGTCCCTGTAACCTTGCTCGTCAATACTCTCTCCATAGCCGATTAGCCGGCGTTTCAAGACCGATAAGGAGAGCCCATGAGCAAGATTCTCACCACCGCCAGCGGTGCACCTGTAGCCGACAACCAGAATTCCCGCTCTGCCGGCCCACGCGGCCCGCTGCTGCTCGATGACTTCCACCTGATCGAGAAGCTTGCCCATTTCAACCGCGAGAACATTCCTGAGCGCCGTGTGCACGCCAAGGGCTCGGGCGCCTATGGCACTTTTACCGTAACCCGTGATATCAGCGGTTACACCAGCGCCAAGCTGTTCGAGCAAGTTGGCAAACAGACAGAAACCTTCCTGCGCTTTTCCACTGTCGGCGGTGAACGTGGTTCAGCGGACACCGAGCGCGATCCACGCGGCTTCGCCGTCAAGTTCTACACCGAGGAAGGCAACTGGGACATCGTGGGTAATAACACGCCGGTTTTCTTCATTCGCGACCCGCTCAAGTTCCCTGACTTTATCCACACCCAGAAACGTCACCCGCAATCCAACCTGAAGAATGCCCAGATGATGTGGGACTTCTGGTCGCACTCGCCCGAAGCGTTGCACCAAGTGACCATTCTGTTCTCGGACCGAGGCATTCCCGACGGCTATCGTCACATGCACGGCTTTGGCAGCCACACCTACAGCCTGATCAATGCACAGGGCGAGCGCACCTGGGTCAAATGGCACTTCAAGACCCAGCAAGGCATCAAGAACCTGGCCCCGGCCGACGCAGCACGCCTGGCCGGTACCGACCCGGACTACGCCCAGCGCGACCTGTTCGAGGCCATCGAGCGTGGCGACTACCCGCGCTGGACCGTGTGCATTCAGGTGATGAGCGAGGCCGAGGCGGCCAACCGCGACGAGAACCCGTTCGACGTGACCAAGACCTGGTCGCAGAAGGATTACCCGCTGATCGAAGTCGGTGTGCTCGAGCTCAACCGCAATCCGCTCAACTACTTCGCTGAAGTGGAACAGGCGGCGTTCGGCCCGAGCAATATGGTTCCGGGTGTCGGCCTGTCGCCAGACCGCATGCTCCAGGGCCGTGTGTTCGCTTACGCTGACGCGCACCGCTACCGTGTAGGCACCAACCACCAGCAGTTGCCAGTGAACGCGCCACGCAGCCCGGTAAACAGCTACCAGCGCGACGGTTCGATGGCCACGGGCAGCTACGGCAGCGCACCGAACTACGAGCCCAACAGCTACGCCGATGCGCCGAAGCAGTCGCCACGCCACGCTGAACCAGCGCTGGCCCTGAATGGTTCGGCGGACCGTTACGATCACCGCGAAGACACTGACTACTTCAGCCACGCCGGCGCGCTGTTCCGCCTGATGAGCGATGAGCAGAAGGCCCTGTTGATCAGCAACATTGCCGGAACCATGGCAGGTGTCAGCGAAGACGTGATCCAGCGCCAGTTGCAGTACTTCTTCAAGGCCGACCCGGCCTATGGCGAAGGGATTGCCAAGGCCTTGGGCGTCAATTTGGCCTAACTCTAAGTGATAAGCAGAACCGCCCTCATTTGGGCGGTTTTTCAATGAATATCACTACTGTTTAACCGTTTTTTTGCATCTAATTGCGTGTTTTTCAGTGACCGTAGGCAAAAGCTGGTTCACACTATATGGCATAGACGTTTTCATATGGAGAATCAGGGCGATGCAAGGCCACCCGGACGTAATCAACTACCTCGTCACGCTGCTGAAGGGCGAACTGGCGGCACGCGACCAATACTTCATTCATTCGCGCATGTACGAAGACTGGGGCCTGTCCAAGCTCTACGAGCGCATCAACCACGAGATGGAAGAAGAGACCCAGCACGCCGATGCTCTGATGCGGCGTATCCTGATGCTCGAAGGCACCCCTGACATGCGTGCGGACGACCTTGAGGTCGGCAGCACCGTGCCGGAAATGATCGAGGCTGACCTCAAGCTCGAGTACAAGGTGCGTGGTGCCCTGTGCAAAGGCATCGAGCTGTGCGAACTGCACAAGGACTACATCAGCCGTGACATTCTCCGTGCTCAATTGGCGGATACCGAAGAAGATCACACCTACTGGCTGGAGAAGCAGCAGGGCCTGATCAAGGCCATCGGCCTGGAAAACTACCTGCAATCGCAGATGTAAGTTATCCACAGCCTCAAGAAAAAGCCCCTGACACCAATGGTGCCAGGGGCTTTTTCATTCCATCGGCAACACTCAGGCCCGGTCGCGCTCCAGCAGCGGTTTCAGGTAATGCCCGGTATACGACTGTTTCATCTCGCTCAGTTCTTCCGGCGTACCGCAGGCAATGATCTGCCCACCCTTGGAGCCACCCTCAGGCCCCAGGTCCACCAGCCAGTCGGCCGTCTTGATCACGTCCAGGTTGTGCTCGATCACCACGACGGTGTTGCCGTGGTCACGCAGGCGATGCAGCACATCCAGCAGTTGCTGGATATCGGCAAAGTGCAGGCCCGTGGTCGGCTCGTCGAGGATGTACAGGGTCTTGCCGGTGTCACGTTTGGACAGTTCGCGCGACAGCTTCACCCGCTGCGCCTCACCACCGGACAGCGTGGTCGCTGATTGCCCCAGCTTGATGTACGACAGGCCCACATCCATCAGCGTTTGCAGCTTGCGCGCCAGCGCGGGTACCGCGTCGAAGAACTCGCGGGCATCCTCGATGGTCATTTCCAGCACTTCGTGGATGTTCTTGCTCTTGTACTTGATCTCCAGGGTTTCGCGGTTGTAGCGCTTGCTCTTGCATACGTCGCACGGCACATAGATGTCTGGCAGGAAGTGCATCTCGACCTTGATCAGGCCGTCACCCTGGCAGGCCTCGCAACGGCCACCCTTGACGTTGAACGAGAAGCGCCCCGGACCGTAGCCGCGTGAGCGTGACTCTGGCACGCCGGAGAACAGCTCGCGGATTGGCGTGAAGATACCGGTATAGGTCGCCGGGTTGGAGCGCGGGGTGCGGCCGATCGGGCTCTGGTCGATATCCACCACCTTGTCCAGGTGCTGCAAGCCGTCCATGCTGCTGTGCGGCGCCGCTTCCAGGGTGCTTGCACCATTCAGGGCGGTGGCTGCCAACGGGAACAAGGTGTTGTTGATCAACGTCGACTTGCCCGAGCCGGACACCCCGGTCACGCACGTCAGCAGGCCGATCGGGACTTCCAGGTCGACGTTTTGCAAGTTGTTGCCACGTGCGCCCTTGAGCTTGAGCTGCAACTTCTTGTTGCGTGGTGTGCGCTTGGCCGGCACGACAATCTTCTTGCGCCCGGACAGGTACTTGCCGGTCAACGAATCAGGGTGGTCCATCACCTCCTGCGGTGAGCCCTCGGCCACGATCTGCCCACCATGCACACCAGCCCCCGGGCCGATATCGACCACGTAGTCCGCCAGGCGAATGGCGTCTTCGTCGTGCTCTACCACGATGACCGTGTTACCCAGGTCGCGCAGGTGGTTGAGGGTGGCCAGCAGGCGATCGTTGTCGCGTTGATGAAGGCCGATGGACGGCTCGTCGAGGATGTACATGACCCCCACCAGGCCGGCGCCGATCTGGCTGGCCAGGCGGATACGTTGCGCCTCGCCGCCAGACAGCGTATCGGCGCTGCGGTCCAGGGTCAGGTAATCGAGGCCGACGTTGACCAGGAACTGCAAGCGCTCGCAGATTTCCTTGAGGATCTTTGCAGCAATTTCGCCACGGCGGCCGGTAAGGGTCAGCTCGCCGAAGTAGTTGCTGGCTTCACCGATAGGCAGGTTGGTAACCGCCGGCAGGGTCTTTTCGCCCACCCACACATGGCGTGCTTCGCGGCGTAGGCGGGTACCACGGCAATCCGGGCAGGGCTGGGTGCCGAGGAACTTGGCCAGCTCTTCACGTACGGTGGCCGACTCGGTCTCGCGGTAACGGCGTTCCAGGTTCGGCACGATGCCTTCGAACGGGTGCGAGCGCTTGACGATATCGCCACGGTCGTTGAGGTACTTGAAGTCGACACTCTGCTTGCCACTGCCTTGCAAGATCACCTTCTGGTGTTCGGCCGACAGCTCACCGAATGGCTCCTCCAGGCTGAAGCCGTAATGCGCGGCCAGCGAACCGAGCATCTGGAAGTAGTACACATTGCGCCGGTCCCAGCCGCGGATCGCGCCCTCGGCCAAGGTGAGTTCGGCATTGACCAGGCGTTTGGTGTCGAAGAACTGCTTCACGCCCAGGCCATCGCATGTCGGGCATGCACCGGCAGGGTTGTTGAAGGAGAAAAGCTTCGGCTCCAGCTCACTGATGGCATGGCCACAGACCGGGCAGGCGAAGCGCGCGGAGAAGATCATCTCTTCGCCTGGTTCGTCGTCCATCGGCGCCACCAGGGCGATACCGTCGGCCAGCTTGAGCGCGGTCTCGAACGATTCGGCCAGGCGCTGTTGCAGGTCGGCGCGAACCTTGAAGCGGTCCACCACTACATCGATGCTGTGCTTTTTCTGCTTGTCGAGCTTGGGCAACTCGTCCAGCTCGTAGAGCTTGCCGTTGACCCGGGCGCGGACGAAGCCCTGCGCGCGCAGTTCGTCGAAAACCGCCAGGTGTTCACCTTTGCGCTCGCGCACCACCGGCGCCAGCAGCATCAGCTTGCTGCCTTCCGGGCGCTCCAGCACCAGGTCGACCATCTGGCTGATCGTTTGCGCCTCCAGCGGGATGTCGTGGTCCGGGCAGCGTGGCGTACCCACGCGGGCATAAAGCAGGCGCAGGTAGTCGTAGATTTCGGTGATGGTGCCGACGGTGGAGCGTGGGTTGTGCGAGGTCGACTTCTGCTCGATGGAAATGGCCGGCGACAGGCCTTCGATGGTGTCGACGTCGGGCTTTTCCATCATCGACAGGAACTGCCGGGCGTAGGCCGACAGCGATTCCACGTAGCGGCGCTGGCCTTCAGCGTACAGGGTGTCGAACGCCAGGGACGACTTGCCGGAACCGGACAGGCCGGTGATCACGATCAGTTTGTCCCGGGGCAGGGTCAGGTCGATGTTCTTCAGGTTGTGGGTACGTGCCCCACGAATCAGGATCTTGTCCACTGCGGCCTCGCTTGGCGGGCATAAACAAGGAAGTATACGGCGCGCCAGTGTGGCGCGGCAAAGCGTCGCGTAGATGCCGTCAAGCTGTCGGACTGATAGAATCGCCGCCGGTTCACACGAGGTTAATCCATGCACGACACCCACAACGAGCGCATGAGTGGCGGCGAAACCCGCGCCGCTGGCGGCCTTGCCCTGGTCTTTGCCTTTCGTATGCTGGGCATGTTCATGGTCTTGCCGGTACTGGCCACCTACGGCATGGACCTGGCCGGTGCCACGCCTGCGCTGATCGGCCTGGCCATTGGCGCCTATGGCCTGACCCAGGCGGTATTGCAGATCCCGTTCGGGATGATTTCCGACCGCATCGGCCGCCGGCCGGTGATTTACCTCGGGCTGGTGATCTTTGCCCTGGGCAGTGTGTTGGCGGCCCAGGCCGACTCCATCTGGGGGGTGATTGCCGGGCGCATCTTGCAGGGGGGCGGGGCGATTTCTGCCGCGGTCATGGCGCTGCTGTCCGACCTCACCCGCGAGCAACACCGCACCAAGGCCATGGCCATGATCGGCATGAGCATCGGCCTGTCGTTCGCAGTCGCCATGGTCGTCGGCCCCTTGCTGACAAGTGCCTATGGTTTGTCAGGATTGTTCCTGGCCACAGCAGGGCTTGCCCTGGTCGGCATCCTGCTGATCGCCTTTGTGGTGCCCAACACCCACAGCATCCTGCAACACCGCGAGTCCGGTGTGGCACGCAAGGCAATCGGCCCGACCCTGCGCCATCCGGACCTTCTGCGCCTGGATGTGGGCATCTTCATCCTGCACGCCATCCTCATGGCCAGCTTCGTCGCGTTGCCGCTGGCTTTCGTCGAGCGTGGTGGCCTGCCCAAGGAGCAGCACTGGTGGGTGTACCTGACCGCGCTGTTCATCTCATTTTTTGCAATGGTCCCGTTCATTATCTACGGCGAAAAAAAGCGCAAGATGAAACGCGTGTTGGCCGGTGCTGTCAGTGTCCTGTTGCTCACAGAGATATACTTCTGGGAGTGGGCTGACGGTTTGCGCGGACTGGTGATTGGCACCGTGGTATTCTTTACCGCATTCAACCTGCTGGAGGCATCGCTGCCTTCGCTGGTGAGCAAGGTGTCGCCTGCAGGTGGCAAGGGGACGGCAATGGGGGTTTACTCCACCAGCCAGTTCCTCGGCGCTGCCCTGGGAGGAATCCTTGGTGGCTGGTTGTTCCAGCACGGCGGGCTGAACATGGTGTTCCTGGGTTGCGCGGTGCTGTGTGCCATCTGGCTGGTCGTCGCCTTGCGCATGAACGAGCCGCCGTATGTGACCAGCCTGCGCATGCCGCTTACGCCAGAGGCAGTCCGGGAAGCCGGCCTGACTGAACGCCTGATGGCTGTGCCGGGTGTGACCGACGCCGTTGTGGTGGCTGAAGAAGCCGCCATCTATATCAAACTGGATACGAAAATTTTGGACCGTGCGACCCTCGAGCGACTGGTGAATCCAGCCTCTTCGGCGTGCGAAGCCTAGGAGAACGTTATGGCCCGTGGGGTTAACAAAGTCATTCTGGTCGGCACTTGTGGCCAGGATCCCGAAGTCCGCTACCTGCCCAACGGTAACGCCGTGACCAACCTGAGCCTGGCCACCAGCGAGCAGTGGACCGACAAGCAGTCGGGCCAGAAGGTCGAGCGTACCGAGTGGCACCGTGTGTCGCTGTTCGGCAAGGTTGCCGAGATCGCCGGCGAGTACCTGCGCAAAGGTTCGCAGTGCTACATCGAAGGCAAGCTGCAGACCCGCGAGTGGGAAAAAGACGGCATCAAGCGTTACACCACCGAGATCATCGTCGACATCAACGGCACCATGCAGTTGCTCGGCGGCCGTCCTCAGGGCCAGCAGCAAGGCGGCGACCCGTACAACCAGGGTGGCGGCAACTATAACCAAGGTGGCCAGCAGCAACAGTACAACCAGGCACCGCCTCGTCAGCAGGCCCAGCGCCCGCAGCAGCAACAGCGCCCGGCGCCGCAGCAGCCTGCACCGCAGCCAGCGGCTGACTTCGACAGCTTCGATGACGATATTCCTTTCTGAGGAACCCCAGAGACTTTTCTGTAAAGTTAAGGTCTGGAACCCCCGCATTGCGGGGGTTTTTGTTTCTAGCGCCAGGTGCCGTGCAGCTTAAGTCATTGACGGACACTCCCGTCTCTACAGGGTGTGTGCCTCGAAGAGCGCCAGGGAGAACCTTACAGCCATGCTGGTATGTGTTGGCTCAGTCCTCGAATACCTCAATACCGCCATTGGCGTCGAAGTCGACCAGCTGAGGACTCTCGGTCAGGTAAGTGGGCCAGGTTGGGAGGCCTTCCCCGTTCGGATTGCCAGTGCTTAGAAAGTTCACAAGGTACCCGCTGGCGATCTGGCTGGCTTGCAGGTCGCGTACAGTGACCTGGTCTGCGTAACGGTGTTTGAGCGTGCCCATGAAATAAGGTATCTCCGAAGAGTGGGTCGCACCCCTTGGATGTGCGGCCTCAATGCTCTGGGCGACATAGGTGAAACGGAAGTGGAAGGTTTCTTCGCCCCATTTGGCCAGATGATCGGCAATCGTCTTGGCGCCGACGACCATACTGCCGTTTGGCCCGAACAGGTCATCACTGGTTGCGCCAATAATGACCGGCACTCTCGAGTACCGACCCTTGCGGTAGGCGTCGAGAATGTCGACGGCCACCGAGCCGTCCTTGAGCGGAAGGGCGTAAGTTTGGGGGAGGGAAGAGGTATCTAGGCGGCTGGCCAGGCTAAGGTCCCCCACGATGTCTTGTGCCCCTAATTGGCGTAGCTGCTCGACCGCCTGTGGGTTCTCTTCGAAGATGCCATGGGTTTGGGCGAATGCTACGCCAGCACGTTCAGCTTGGTTTAAATCGCTCTGTTCCCGGCCATCGCCTCCCGACAGAATCACGGCCTTGTGCATCAGCGTACGCGCATGTGGCGAGGTCAGCAGCATATGAACTGATGTCCCACCAGCTGATTCTCCCATGACTGTTACGTTGCCTGGGTCTCCGCCGAATACCGCAATGTTGCGTTGGACCCATTGCAGGGCGGCAATCTGGTCCATGACGGCATAGCTGCCCAGTGCCTCGCATTGTTCCTGCTCTCGGGTCAATTGCGGGTGGGCGAAGAAGCCAAAGCGGCCCAGTCGATAGTTGAAACTGACTACCACCACATCACGGCTGGCCAGTTCAGCACCGCTGTAATAGGGGCGCGAGGGGCTGCCATTGACGAAACCACCTCCGTGGATCCATACAAGCACCGGTTTATTGCCGGTGCCACCTGCGGGCGCCCAGACGTTCAGGTAGAGAGAGTCTTCGCTTGCTGCAGGACGCTGTGCATAAGGCGTTTGCATGCTGTCAGCGGCAAAATCGGCGGTGATTCGTACTTGCGTCCATGGCTCTACTGGCTGGGGCGCGCGCCAGCGCAGTGCACCGACAGGCGGGGCCGCGTAAGGGATTCCTTTGAAGGAGACAATATCTCCCTCGCGGGTCCCTGAAATTGGGCCTGAGTCGATCAAAGCGATTGGCCCAATAGCGGAATCTGCAGGTGATGACTGTTCTTGATTCATGGTCTTTCTGCTCTACCAATTTATTCAGGTGAAGCTGAAAATTTACATTCGGCAGCCCCGCAGAGGCGCAGAGCGAAATTTCCTCCCAAATGACGCATGGTCCTGCCGCTACTGTTTTGGCAAGCCACAGATCAGGCGTCGCCATCCACCGCTGCCTGGGCAAACTGCACGTCCAGTTCTGGCGTCGCGCCGCTCACACCGATACCGCCAATATGCTGGCCGTTGGCGTCCACGATCGGCAGGCCACCGCCTAGCAGGGTAAAGCCCGGCAGTGACGCGTAAGGGTTGGCGGGAAGCTCGGCGCTGCGGTCTGCGAGCGATCGGGAGGCGAGTGGAAAGCGGGCTGAGGTCATGGCCTTGAGCTGCGCAACCTGGACGCTGCCGCTGCTGGTGCCGTCCATGCGGTGGAAGTGTTTGAGGTTGCCGTGGTTGTCGACAATGCTGATAACGATGGCATAGCCCTGGGCTCGGGCTGCGCGCTCGGCGGCGGCGGTCATGGTTCGCGCCGCTTCAGCGGTAATAGCCGGAGCGGCGGGCGTTGGCAGGGGCTCGGCCATTGACCAGGCTGCCAGCAGAAACAGGCAGAGGAAGCTTGCGACACGGCTGATCTTGTTGTTCATGGAAGCACCATCCTTTGGCTTTTTCGCGAAACTAGCAGGCCGTTTGTAATTGAGGATGTAGTCCTTTTCCGAAACTGATGTCTGATTAGGTCTTGGTTACGAACATCCAGTGCTGTGCACATGCCCTGACACAATTCATCTGGCTTTCTCTACCACTGACCCACGTCATCGCACCTTCCCGATTCTTGACTAGTCTTATGTATTGGCGGCCATCAAAACCCGCCACCGTGACTACCAAGAGGCGCCGGCCATGTTCCGTGCGTCCACCACCTGATCAGGAGTGCACGATGGATCTCAACCGTCGGCAGTTCTTCAAGGTCGCCGCCGTCGGCCTTGGAGGCTCGAGCCTGGCGGCGTTGGGCATGGCCCCGACGCCGGCCTTCGCCGAGCAGGTGCGTCACTTCAAGCTGGCGCATACCAAAGAAGCCCGCAACACCTGCCCCTACTGCTCGGTCGGCTGCGGCCTGATCCTGTACAGCCAGGGTGACGCGGGTAAAAACGTCAAACAGAACATCATCCATATCGAAGGTGACGCCGACCATCCGGTCAACCGCGGCACCCTCTGCCCGAAAGGTGCCGGCCTGCTGGACTTTATCCACAGCCCGAGCCGCCTGCAGTATCCCGAAGTACGCAAGCCGGGCAGCAAGGAGTGGGTGCGGGTCAGTTGGGATGAGGCGCTCGACCGCGTTGCCGGGCTGATGAAGCAGGACCGCGACGCCAACTTCATCGAGAAAAACGCCCAAGGGCAAACCGTCAACCGCTGGCTCACCACCGGTTTTCTCGCTGCATCCGCCGCCTCCAGCGAGGCCGGCTACCTGACCCACAAGGTCGTCCGCGCAACAGGCATGCTGGGGTTCGATAACCAGGCACGTGTCTGACATGGCCCGACGGTGGCAAGTCTTGCCCCGACGTACGGCCGTGGCGCCATGACCAACCACTGGTCCGATATCGCCAACGCGAATCTGGTCCTGGTGATGGGTGGCAACGCAGCAGAAGCGCACCCGTGCGGCTTCAAGTGGGTGACCGAGGCGAAAGCGCACAATAAAGCGCGCCTGATCGTGGTCGACCCGCGGTTTACCCGTACCGCCTCGGTGGCGGATTACTACGCGCCGATCCGTACCGGTACCGACATCGCCTTCATGGGCGGGCTGATCAATTACCTGCTGAGCACCGACAAGATCCAGCACGAATACGTGCGCAATTACACCGACGTGTCGTTCATCGTCAAAGAGAACTATGGCTTCGAGGACGGGCTGTTCAGCGGCTACGACGAGGCCAAGCGCGTGTATGCCGACAAGTCTGGCTGGGGTTACGAGCTGGGCGAGGACGGCTTTGCCAAGGTTGACCCGACACTGCAGCACCCGCGCTGTGTGTTCCAGCTGATGAAGCAACACTACAGCCGCTATACCCCGGAAATCGCCAGCATGACCTGCGGCATGCAGCAGGACGCCATGATGAAGGTCTGGGAAGAGATCGCCACCTGCTCGGCACCGGGCAAGACCATGACGATTCTCTATGCGCTCGGCTGGACGCAGCACTCGATTGGCGCACAGATCATCCGCAGTGCGGCCATGGTCCAGCTGTTGCTCGGCAACGTCGGCATGCCCGGTGGCGGGGTCAATGCCCTGCGCGGGCACTCCAACATCCAGGGCCTGACCGACCTCGGCCTGCTGTCCAACTCGCTGCCGGGCTACCTGACCCTGGCGGGTGATGCCGAGCAGGACTATGCCGCCTACATCGACAAGCGCGCATCCAAACCCTTGCGTCCGGGCCAGCTTTCTTACTGGCAGAACTACGGCAAGTTCCACGTCAGCCTGATGAAAGCCTGGTATGGCGCAAACGCCACCGCAGAAAACAACTGGGGCTATGACTGGCTGCCCAAGCTCGATGTGCCGGCCTACGACGTATTGCGCATGTTCGAGATGATGGGCCAGGGCAAGGTCAACGGCTACCTGTGCCAGGGCTTCAACCCGATCGCTGCACTGCCGGACAAGAATCGCGTTACCGCAGCACTGGGCAAGCTCAAGTGGCTGGTGATCATGGACCCGCTGGCCACCGAGACCTCGGAGTTCTGGCGCAACGCCGGGCCGTTCAACGATGTCGACACGGCCAATATCCAGACCGAAGTGATCCGCCTGCCCACCACCTGCTTCGCCGAGGAAGACGGCTCGCTGGTCAACAGCAGCCGCTGGTTGCAGTGGCACTGGAAGGGCGCCGATGGCCCGGGTGAGACCCGCACCGACGTGCAGATCATGAGCGAGCTGTTCTTGCGCTTGCGTCAACGCTACCAGGCGGAGGGCGGCGCTTACCCCGATGCGATGATGAACATCAGCTGGCCGTACAAGATTCCTGATGAGCCATCCCCGGAGGAGCTGGCCAAGGAGATGAACGGCTGGGCGGTCACCGACCTTACCGATGCCACCGGCGCCACGCTCAAGGCGGGCCAGCAACTGTCGGGCTTCGCCCAGATGAAAGATGACGGCAGCACGGCATCCGGTTGCTGGATCTTTGCCGGCAGCTGGACCGAGCAGGGCAACCAGATGGCGCGCCGCGACAACAGCGACCCGTTTGGCATGCACCAGGTGCAGAACTGGGCCTGGGCCTGGCCGGCCAACCGCCGCATCCTCTACAACCGTGCCTCCAGCGACCCGCAAGGCAAGCCGTGGGACCCGGAGAAAAAGCGCTTGGTGTGGTGGAACGGCAAGGCCTGGACCGGTACCGACGTGCCGGACTTCAAGGTCGACTCGCCACCCGAGGCGGGGATGAACCCGTTCATCATGAACCCTGAAGGTGTGGCGCGTTTCTTCGCCATCGACAAGATGGCCGAAGGCCCGTTCCCCGAGCATTACGAACCGTTCGAAACGCCGATTGGCATCAACCCGCTGCACCCGCAGAACAAGAAAGTGGTCAGCAACCCGGCCGGGCGCATCTTCGACTCGGTGTGGGACACCCTCGGCACCCACGACGAGTTCCCCTATGCCGCGACCACGTACCGGCTGACCGAGCACTTCCATTTCTGGAGCAAGCACTGCCGGCTCAACGCCATTGCCCAGCCCGAACAGTTCGTCGAGATCGGCGAGGTGCTGGCCAATGAGAAAGGCATCAAGGCCGGCGACCGGGTGCGTGTGTCGAGCAAGCGCGGGCATATCGATGCGGTGGCAGTGGTGACCAAGCGCATTCGCCCGCTGCAGGTCAACAACCAGACCGTGCACCAGATCGGCATCCCGCTGCACTGGGGCTTCACCGGCGCAACCCGGCATGGCTACCTGACCAACACCCTGGTGCCATTCCTGGGTGACGGCAACACCCAGACGCCAGAGTCCAAGTCGTTCCTCGTCAAAGTGGAGAAACTCTGATGGCCAGCCAAGACATCATCGCCCGCTCGGCCACCACCACCGTACCGCCTTCGGTACGCCAGCAGCAGGAAGTCGCCAAGCTGATCGACACCACCAAGTGCATCGGCTGCAAGGCCTGCCAGGTGGCGTGCTCGGAATGGAACGAACTGCGTGACGAGGTCGGCCACAACCACGGCACCTACGACAACCCCCAGGACCTCACGGCCGAAACCTGGACCCTGATGCGCTTCACCGAGCACGAGCGCGACGACGGCAACCTGGAGTGGCTGATCCGCAAGGATGGCTGCATGCACTGCGCAGACCCAGGGTGCCTGAAGGCGTGCCCAAGCCCGGGGGCGATCATCAAGCACGCCAACGGCATCGTCGACTTCAACCAGGACCACTGCATCGGCTGCGGTTACTGCATCACCGGCTGCCCGTTCAACATCCCGCGCATCTCGCAGAAGGACCACAAGGCGTACAAATGTACCCTGTGTTCCGACCGCGTGACCGTGGGGCTGGAGCCGGCCTGCGTGAAAACCTGCCCGACCGGGGCAATCGTGTTTGGCAGCAAGGACGAGATGAAAGTGCACGCCGCCGAGCGCATCGTCGACCTGAAGTCGCGGGGCTACGACAAGGCCGGTTTGTACGACCCGGATGGCGTCGGCGGCACCCACGTGATGTATGTGCTGCACCATGCCGACACGCCGAAGTTGTACGCCGGCTTGCCGGACCAGCCGGTGATCAGCCCGCTGGTGGGGCTGTGGAAGGGCTTCACCAAGCCGCTGGCGCTGCTGGCCATGGGCGCGGCGGTGTTGGCCGGGTTTTTCCATTACGTGCGGGTTGGGCCACAGCGGGTCGAGGAGGACGAGCACCCCGCGCCACCGGATGACAGCGTGCACCAGGTTGATCCTGCGGTCCATGTCTATGATCCGACGAAGCCCGGTGGGCAAGGGGAGCAGCGGCCATGAACGACAACAAACCCATCCTGCGCTACAACGCCAACGAGCGGACCAACCACTGGGTCGTCGCCATCCTGTTCTTCATGGCCGGGCTTTCCGGGCTGGCGCTTTTTCACCCGGCGCTGTTCTGGCTCAGCCACTTGTTTGGTGGCGGGCCGTGGACACGCATATTGCACCCGTTCATGGGTGTGGCGATGTTCGTTTTTTTCCTCGGCCTGGTGATCCGCTTCTGGCGCGCCAACTTCATCACCGCGAACGACCGCCTGTGGTTGCGTCGCATTGATCGGGTGATGGTCAATCGTGAGGATGGCGTGCCACCCATTGGCAAGTACAACGCCGGGCAGAAGCTGCTGTTCTGGACGCTGCTGCTGTGCATGCTGGTGTTGCTGCTTAGCGGCGTGGTGATCTGGCGTGCCTATTTCAGCCATTTCTTCGACATAGGGTCCATTCGCCTGGCATCGCTTGCCCACGCATTGGCCGGCTTCGTGCTCATCCTCAGCATCATCGTGCACATCTATGCCGGTATCTGGATCAAGGGCTCGATCGGCGCCATGCTGCATGGCTGGGTCAGTCGCGCCTGGGCACGCAAGCACCATGAGTTGTGGTACCGCGAAGTGACCGGCGACAAAACGCCGGGCAATCACGGACGAAAAGAAGGATGAACGCTTGAGCACGATACTCGAACCCGGGCAGATCGAAGCATCGGCGGTGATGCCGCCGTTCCTGCACCTGCCGCCCGCCAATCTGTTCGAGATGCGCGCCGCGCGCCTTGAGCAACTGGCCGAGGGCAACGCACTTGGCGACTACCTGAAACTGGTCGCACGGTTGTGCCGCATTCAGCAGCAGCTTGTGGATAACCCACCCGGCGGCATGCCGGTGGCCGAGGAGCGTCAGCGCCTGTGCATAAGTCATGGTTTGCCGCCGCTGGCGGCTGACAGCCTGGTGCGTGAGGGGCCCTGGCTGGTGTGGTTGCAGGCGTTGCTACAGCAATTAAGCGACGAAACCCGTGGCCCGCTGGGTGAGGCGTTGCAGGTGCTGCGTGGCAGTGATGACGGCCAGCGCAAAGGCTGGGGCATTGCTTTGCTTGCCGGTCAGTACGACGCGGTGCCAGCAGCACTGGTGCCGTTCCTCGGGGCTGCACTGCAGGCGGCCTGGTCCAGCTGGCTGCTGGCGTTGCCAACGCCGGAGCTGAAACCTGCTGGCAGCCTGGCCCAGTGCCCGGCCTGTGGTTCGCCGGCGATGGCCGGGGTGGTGCGCAACCGTGGCAAGCATAACGGCCTGCGTTATCTGGTTTGTTCGTTGTGTGCCTGTGAGTGGCATGTGGTGCGGGTCAAGTGCGTGTACTGCGAGTCGAGCAAGGACTTGCGCTATACCAGCCTTGAGGATGACCGCCATGCACCCGGCAAGGCGCCATTACGGGCCGAGTGCTGCCCGGGGTGTGAAAGCTACCTGAAGCAGAACTACCTGGAGAACGACGCAGCGGCCGAGGCGCTGGCCGACGACCTGGCCAGCCTGGCGCTGGATATGCGCCTGGACGAGGAGGGCTTTCATCGCCTGGCGCCCAACCTGATGCTCGCGCCCGGTAGTGGGTGAGTGTCTACACTGAAAAACCGAGTCGCCCTTTTCGCGGGCACGCCCGCTCCCACAGGTACAGCACCCACTTAAAAGCCGGTGCAGTACCTGTGGGAGCGGGCATGCCCGCGAAGAGGCCAGTACAGACAACGGACCAGTCCAAGGTAGTACCGCATGTCCAACAGCCTCGCCAGCGACACCCCACGCCTGCCCTCCATCGATACCCTCCTGCGCCACCCGGCCTGCCTCCCGCTGATCGACCGCCACGGCCGCGACGCGGTCCTGGCCAACCTGCGCCAACTGCTGGACGACCTGCGTGACCCTGCCCGCAACGGTGAGCTCAACGCCGCCGAGCTGGCCGCCGAAGTGCTGCTGGGCCGCACCGGTGAACGCCTGGCCGCCCAACAACGCAGCCAGGTCCGCCGAGTATTCAACCTCACCGGCACCGTGCTGCACACCAACCTCGGCCGTGCCCTGCTGCCCGAAGAAGCCATCGAGGCCATGCAAACCGCTGCCCGCTACCCGCTCAACCTTGAGTTCGACCTGGCCACCGGCAAGCGCGGTGACCGCGATGACCTG
The DNA here is from genome assembly GCF_042956345.1 of Pseudomonas sp. NPDC008258. Lineage (NCBI taxonomy): Bacteria > Pseudomonadati > Pseudomonadota > Gammaproteobacteria > Pseudomonadales > Pseudomonadaceae > Pseudomonas > Pseudomonas sp. NPDC008258. Next base: position 123,820 of record NZ_JBIBGE010000014.1, on the reverse strand, counting down.
ATCGAAGGCCTGATCCGCGAGCTGACCGGCGCCGAGGCCGTCACCGTGGTCAATAACAATGCGGCCGCGGTATTGCTGGCGCTCAACAGCCTTGGTGCGCGCAAAGACGGCATCATCTCCCGTGGTGAGCTGATCGAGATTGGCGGTGCATTCCGCATCCCCGACATCATGGCCCGTGCGGGCGTGAAGCTGCACGAAATCGGCACCACAAACCGCACCCACGCCCGGGACTACGAAGCAGCCATCGGCCCGCGTACCGGCCTGCTGATGCGCGTGCATTGCAGCAACTACAGCATTCAGGGCTTCACTACCCAGGTGCCCACTGCCGAGCTGGCGCGGATCGCCCGTCAACATGAACTGCCGCTACTGGAAGACCTTGGCAGCGGCAGCCTGCTCGACCTTACCCGCTGGGGCCTGCCCGCCGAACCGACGGTGCGCCAGGCCCTGGCCGACGGTGCCGATATCGTCACCTTCAGCGGCGACAAACTGCTGGGCGGGCCGCAAGCGGGGATCATCGTTGGCCGCAAGGACTTGATCGCCAAAATCAAGAAAAACCCGCTCAAGCGCGCGCTGCGCGTCGACAAGATCACGCTTGCAGCACTTGAAGCAGTGCTGGCGCTGTACCGCAACCCCGACCGCCTGGCCGAGCGCCTGCCCAGTTTGCGTTTGCTGACCCGCCGCCAGGACGAAATCCAGGCGCAGGCCGAGCGCCTGGCACCTGAGCTCAAAGCTTGTCTCGGCGAGCAATGGGCCGTCAGCGTGGAGCCTGCATTGGGCATGATCGGCAGTGGCAGCCAGCCCGTGGCGCGCCTGCCCAGCGCGGCGCTGTGCCTGCGCCCGCAGGTCTCCAAAAAGTTGCGCGGGCGCGGCTTGCATGTGCTGGAGCGGGCGCTGCGCGGCCTGCCGGTGCCGGTGCTCGGCCGCATCGATGACGACGCGTTGTGGCTCGACCTGCGCCAGCTCGACGATGAGGCCCAGTGGCTGGCGCAGCTACCGGCCTTGCAACTGGGGCCAGTGCAGTGATCGTCGGCACCGCCGGCCACATCGACCACGGCAAGACCGCACTGCTCCAGGCCCTCACTGGCCAGGCCGGTGACCAGCGTCAGGAGGAACGCGCCCGCGGCATGACCATCGACCTTGGCTACCGCTATGCGGCACTGAGCGAAGGCGCGCCGCTGACTGGCTTCATCGATGTGCCGGGCCACGAGCGCTTTATCCACAATATGTTGGCCGGTGCCCACGGCATCGACGTGGTGCTGCTGGTGGTGGCTGCCGACGACGGGGTCATGCCCCAGACCCGCGAGCACCTGGCGATCATCGAATTGCTTGGCATCCCCCAGGCGCTGGTTGCAATCAGCAAGGCCGACCGGGTCGAGGCGGCGCGCCTGGCCGAGGTGCAGGCACAGGTTACTGCTTTGCTGGCGCCAGGGCCCTATGCCCAGGCGCCACAGTTCCCGTTGTCGAGTATCACCGGTGAAGGTGTAGACGCGTTGCGCCAAGCCTTGCTGGATGCCGAAGCACATGTTCGACAGCGCAGTGTGCGTGGCGGCTTTCGCCTGGCGGTTGATCGTGCTTTTGCCGTGACCGGTGCGGGCGTGGTGGTCACAGGTACGGCGCTGGCCGGGCGGGTGAGTGCCGGCGATACCTTGCTGCTGGGCAAGGCCGGTAAACCGGTGCGGGTGCGCGGCCTGCATGCGCAGAACCAGGCCGCGCTGGTGGCCGAGGCGGGCCAGCGGGTGGCGCTGAATATTGCTGCCGAGCGCCTGGCGATGGAGCAGGTACACCGGGGTGACTGGCTGGTGCCCGAGTGGCTGCATGCGCCCAGCGTGCGGGTGGATATCGACCTGAACCTGCTGCCGGGTGAAACCCGCGCGTTTGAACATTTCAGCGCTGTGCATGTGCACCTTGGCACCCAGGATGTAACGGCCCGGGTTGCCTTGCTGGAAGGTGAAAACCTGGCGGCAGGCCAGCGCATGTTCGCCCAGTTGCTGCTCAATGCGCCGTTGCAGGCGGTGCACGGTGATCGCCTGGTGCTGCGCGACCAGCGTGCCCAGCGCACCTTGGGGGGTGGCAAGGTACTCGACCCGTTCGCGCCTACCCGGCAGCGCCGCAGTGGTGAGCGCCTGCGTCAGTTGCAGGTGCTGCGAGATGCCGAGGACCTGGAGCAGGCCCTGCCGGCACTGCTCGGCAGCGCTCCCGGTGGCATCGACCCCCAGCGCCTTGAGCGCCAGTTCAATCGCCTGCGCGCAACCTGGCATTTGCCAGAAGATGTTCTGGTGGTGGCAACGCGACAGGGCCAACTGCTGTTTGCCAGCGACCAGTGGCTAGTGCTGAAGCAACAAGTGCTGGAGCACTTGGCGCGGTTCCACGAGAAGGAGCCCGACCAACTCGGCCCGGACCGCGACCGCTTGCGCCGCTTTGCGGCCTTGCCCCTGGAGCGACCGGCATTCGTCAGCTTGCTGGATGAACTGCTCGATGACCGCGCCATCAGCAGCAGCGGGCCCTGGCTGCACTTGCCCGATCACAAGGTGCAATTGAGCGAAGCCGACAGTGCGTTGTGGGCGCGCTTGCAGCCGAAATTGCTGGCAGGGCAATACGATCCGCCTTGGGTCAGGACCCTGGCGAGTGAGGAGCAGTGCGCCGAAGCCGATGTGCGCCTGTTGTTGCGCAAGCTGGCCCGGCTGGGCCTGGTGCACCAGGTGGTGCGTGACTTGTTCTACCCTGAGGCGACGCTACAGCGCATGGCAGAGCTGTTGCTGGGGCAGGCCAGCGAAACGCCGAGAGTGCAGGTTGCCGCGTTTCGCGATATGTTGGGTATTGGTCGCAAGCGCAGTGTGCAGATTCTGGAATACTTCGACCGCATCGGCTTGACCCGGAGGGTGGCCGACCAGCGTTACATCCGTGCCGATAGCGCCCTGGCCCAGCAACAGGCCAGGCACTGAGTTCAAGGAAGGCAATCGCGCCCGGTGGCGCGGCCGGGCTTCAAACCCGGTTGGGGACGGCAGCCGTTCCCGGGCAGGTTCGACTCCCGCTGCCTTCCGCCATTACTTTTGCCTGTCATGGCCCTATCGCCGGCAAGCCAGCTCCCACAGGTACTCCGCAGGCCTCGGGCCTTGTGTTATCCCTGTGGGAGCTGGCTTGCCGGCGATGAGGCCAGTCCAGGTTACAATCAGGCTCGTTCGCCACACAGATCCAAGGCAAACCACTTTTCTGCTGCATCTACATCCAACCCAGCCCCCAGCAGCGCGAACATCTTGCCCAGCGCTGCCTCACGGGTCATGCCACCACCACTGACCAGCCCGACCCCGCGCAGTCGATTACCCGCCGCATAGGTGTCGAACACCACCGAACCTTCCGGGCACTGGCTGATAGCCGCCAGCAACACACCACGCTGGCGCGCCGCGCTCAGCACCTCCAGCAATGCCTGGTCATCCGATGGCCCGGTACCGCTGCCGTAACACTCCAGCAGCAACCCTTGTACACCGCTGTCGATCAGCGCCTGCAAGTGCCCGGCCTGCAACCCCGGGAACACCGGCACTATTGCCAGGTTGACCGGTTGGCGCGGGTGTTTGTAGCCAAGCTCGGCAGGGACCGTAGCAGCATGCTCGCCGTCACGATGGCGCGGCAGCGCAGCAAAGGCATCAAACGCCTCGCTGCGCAGCTTCGACGCCCGGCAGCCATGCAGCAGTTGGCCGTGGAAGTACAGCTGCACGCCATCATCCAGGCCGTTTTCGAACTGGCGCAACGCACCGCACAGGTTTGCCCAGGCGTCGCTGTCCGGCGCGCCAGCTGGCAGCATCGAGCCAGTCAGCAGTACCGGTACCGGCATGCCCAGCAGGAGGAAGGACAGCGCCGCAGCGCTGTACGCCAGGCTGTCGGTCCCGTGTAGCACCAGCACGCCGTCATGGCCCGCCACATCCACTGCTTCGACGATGGCATCACGCATCGCCAGCCAGTTGTGCTGCTGCATGTTGGCGCTGTCGAGCAGCGGGTTCAGCTCCTGCAGGGTCCATTGCAGCTGGGGCGCATCGGCCATGTGGGCGAAGTGCTCGCGCATCCGTGCATCAAAACCACCCGCCGGCGCCAGGCCTTCCGGGGTTTCGAGCATGCCGATGGTGCCACCGGTATAGAGAACGAGAAGATTCTTTACTGCGCGCATGGAAAACATCCGTAGCGGTGAGCGGAGAAAGAAAAGCCGCCCGCAGAAGGGGCGGCTGGGCAGGGCAGCGTATCAGCGCTGAGGCTGAGCTTGGCCGACTGTTTTGTCAGTGGCTGTTTCCACCTGCGGATTGGCAGGCCAGGCATTGCGGTCCAGGTCCAGGTCGGCGAACTTGGTCGAATCGAACACAGGCTGCTGGATACCCGCCTTGCGCTGCTCGTCGTAGTCACGCATCACGCGCAGGCCGACCTTGAACAGCAGGGCCAGGGCCACCAGGTTGACGAAGGCCAGGCAGGTCATGGTGATGTCGGCGAAGGCGAACACGGTCGACAGGTCTTGCATCGAGCCCCACACCACCAGTGCCAGCACCAGGCCACGGAACACCATCAGGACCACGCGGTTACGGGTGAGGAACTGCAGGCTGTTCTCGCCCAGGTAGTAGTTGTAGAGGATGCAGGTGAACACGAACAGCGACAGTGCCACGCTGACGAACACACGGCCCCAGTCACCGACCACGGCGGCCAGCGAGTTCTGGGTCAGGACAATGCCGTCACCCTCGAAGCCTGGGGTGTAGAAGCCCGACAGCAGGATCAGCAGCGCGGTGCAGGTGCAGATCACGAAGGTATCAAGGAACACGCTGAAGGCCTGGACCACGCCCTGGGCACCCGGGTGTTTCACGGCAGCCACGGCGGCGACGTTCGGCGCGCTGCCCAGGCCCGCTTCGTTGGCGAACACGCCACGCTTCACGCCCATGACAATGGCGCTGCCGAGCAGGCCACCAAAGGCCGGGTCGAGGCCGAAGGCGCTCTTGAAGATCGTTTCCAGCATGGCCGGCACGTGTTCGATCTGGGTGCCGATCACATACAGGGTCACGCCGATGTAGGCCAGGGTCTTGATCGGTACCAGCAGGTCCGACACTGCAGCGATACGCTTGATGCCGCCGATGAAGGTGATGGCCAGCAACACGGCCAGGACAATACCGGTCTGGCTTGGGGCAAAGTCAAAGGCGTTCTGCAGCGAGTGAGTCACGGTGTACGATTGCAGGCCGATGAAGGCGAAGCCGTAGGTGACCAGCAGCAGGAGCGAGAACACGATGGCCATGCCTTTGCGCTTCAGACCATGCTGGATGTAGTAGGCAGGGCCGCCACGGTACAGGCCGTCGCCATCGGCGCGCTTGTACACCTGAGCCAGGGTGCATTCGAAGAAGCTGCTGGACATGCCTACCAGGGCAGTGACCCACATCCAGAACACGGCACCCGGGCCACCCAGGGTCACGGCAATACCCACACCCGCGATGTTACCGGCGCCCACGCGGCCGGCAAGGCTCAGCATCAGGGCCTGGAAGGAGCTCAGCTGGCCTGCCTGGCCACGCAGCGATTCCTTGAACACGGCAAACATATGGGCGAAGTGGCGGAACTGGACGAACCGGGAGCGGATGGTGAAGTAGCTACCCAGCCCTACGATCAGCACGATGAGGAGTTTCCCCGAAAGGAAATCGTTGATTACTTCGAGCATTGGAGAATGACCTCGATTCTTATTCTTCGTGTGGAAAGACGAGCGGACGGCAGGCGCACCGCTATTCGTTGGGGCGCATGGTTGGCCATGACAAGAGTGGTTACAATTTCGCGGGTTGCTCTTAGTTGGCGCGACTTGATGCTACAATGGCGTCATTCGCGTCACCTGGGTCCCGCACATGAGCGATCATTTCGCTACCAACCTCAAGCTGGCTTGCAGCCACTACCGCTCTATCTCCGAAGTTTGCCGCCAGCTTTCGATCAACCGCGCGCAGTTCAACAAGTACCTGAGCGGGCAGAGCCGTCCGACGCCGTTCAACCTCAAGCGCATCGGCGATTTCTTCGGGGTCGAGGATTACGAACTGAACTTGCCTGCCGAGCAGTTCGCCCGGCTGATTGGCGCACGCGTGTCGACGCTGGCCGAGCAGCCCAGCGATCCGATCAGCGAACTGTTCCGCCCGCTGCACGAGCACGCCGGCAACCTGTCGCGCTATTGCGGTTACTACTTCGAGTATTCCAACTGCATGTCGGTGCCGGGCACGATCCTGGTGTCGCTGGTGCACCTGTGGGAGGAGCGCGGCCGCTTCCTGTTCGAGCGCCAGGAGCGCCAGGAGCGCTCCAGCGCCAACGACCAGCATGCCGAGGTACGCTGCCGTTACCTCGGTGCTGCGTTCCAGCTCCAGGACCGGGTGTTCCTGATCGATTACGAGTCGCTCACGTACAACGAAATGAGCCAGACCATCCTCATCCCCAGCTTCAAAAGCCGCATTACCCGCCTGAATGGCCTGAAGGCCGGCGTTTCAAGCGGCGACCGGCGCAACCCGGCTTGTACCCGTGTGGTGTGGGAATACCTGGGAGAGGAGATCAATCGCATCAATGCCTTCAGGCAAGTGAAACTGTACCGGCCGGATGATCCGCGTATAGATGATGACGTGCGTGAGCGGTTGAGTGTGGGGCCGTTGCGTAACAGCCTGTTCGAGATCGAATAGACCCAGCGCTTGAATGGGTCTTTATTGCCGAACCATTTCATAGGTTGATTGCCAGCTGAGGGGCCAGCCTTGCCGGGGCCGCACCTGTTGGGAAGGGGCGGTGTTCCCGACTCAGAGCTCAACGAAGACTCAAAGTTGCCGCAACCACTCCCCAACCGGATGCCCCTCATTGAGTAAAAGTTTCAAGGACATCAGGCAGCAAACAGTGATGATCAGTGGCTTGATCAGACGTGGCCCGAAGTAGAGCGCGCAACGTGCGCCGAGTTGGGCTCCAACAATGGCGCAGAATGCCATTGCCAGAGCTAAAGGCCAGATGATTGCGCCGCTGAAGGCAAAGACCGAAAGGGCGCCGAGGTTGCAGGAAGCATTGAGCAATTTGCTACTGCAAATCGCCTGCATGAGATGCTGCCCCAGGAGTAGGGTGAGGGCGACCATGAAAAATGAACCCGTACCTGGTCCGAAGATGCCGTCGTAAAAGCCAATGACTGGAGCAACTGCCAGTGTGAAGCCCAAATACGGCATCCTCTGCCTGCGATCTTGGTTACCAATCTTGGGGCTGAACGCAAAGTAGAGGGCCACTGTAATTAGCAAGACAGGGACGATTGACTCCAGGAGGGCATTGTCGATCATGCTGATCGACAATGCCCCTGTGACACCACCCGCGAACGACAATGCGGCCATTGGCAAGCCAGTACGCCAATGGATCATCCGCTTACGGGCGAACGCCCACACTGCTGAAACACTGGCTGAAGAGGCCTGAAATTTGTTGGTAGCCATCGCTGCCAATGGATCGACACCTGCAATGAAAAAGGCCGGTAATGTGAGTAATCCTCCGCCTCCTGCTATTGCATCGAAAAAGCCGGCAAGCAAAGCGACAGAAGCCAGCGTCAAGAGTATTGAAACTTCAATCTCCATCTGTTTCTCCCCGGCTTTAGCCGCGCACGATCAGCGGATCTTCTTGTAATATCACAGGCTGGGCGTCAGGTGAGTAACCAAATAATCTAACCAGCAGTCTCCGGTTGTCCTTGACGATGTCGCGAGCGTGAAGTGCCTGGTTGTTGTTGATTAATATCGCGGCGTCAGGTCTTGGCAGAAAGTTGCAGGGTTGCTCGTTGTCTAATAAGCCTTTCAATGTTTCATAAGCCCGTCCTGTCGAATGGCTGGCTTCATTGTGTAGTGAGTGTCTGTAGCTGCTATAGCGGAGGGTGAAATCACCTTTAGGGTCGAACTGAAGGATTGAGTTTGCGATCATCACCTGACTCTCATCTTTCACGAAGCAGTCGCTGCGGGTAAAGCAAAATGACTTGGAAGATAGTGCCAGTGCCTCAAGGCCGTTAAGCTTTGAAATTGCATTGCGTACGGGTATCAGTTTTGTCGGCTCCCGTAGTGGGTTCCATCTTGCACTCAGGATTAATGCGCTCGGGGCTGGGGAGCGCTCCCCCTCGCTCTGAACTGAGCAGTTGTAAGGAGGTTCGGTATGAGGGCCTAGCTGAACGCCTGCATGGGAACTCAACTCGGCTTGATGATGGTCAAATTCATTCGGCAGCAATCGTTCTCCACCACCTTTGAAATTTCCAACAAGTCGTACTTGCATGCCCCCATTATCGATATCGAATGCGAATGATCGGTACCCGGCAAGGCTCAAAAGAATTTGGTTTCTTGATGCCATGTAGACGGTTACAGGTTCTGCATTCAGAACGTGGATATCTGCCAGATACTTTGGTATGGGGTCAGTGGAGGGGATCTCCATTCCACTGAATTCAAGTGCTGCTATTTTTCCTGAGGCAAAGATTTCTAGCAGTTCGATTTGTGCATCAGTCAGCGAGCTTTTCAAGATTTTTGCCTGACAGGCGGACAGTGCAGCAGCACCTGCAGCATCGGGGCCGCCTATATCGGCGGTTTGTCGTGAGCCGTGATCAAGTATCCGGGCTTGCAGTTTGCTGAATTTGAGATGGAGGATCTCGGGTGCGGCCATAGCGTTTACCCCTTCCATTGTTATTCTCCTTGTATGTAAGGGAAGGTGAAACCTCTTGTTGGAACGGCAACTATTTAGCCAGAGATTTTTTACCGATGATGTAAGGTCGAGCCCCTGCAAGCTGTGGGGAATGTCCATGGATGCGGTAGGAATTGTCTTAGGGGGTAGTGCCGTCAGGCTGAGGGTTGGACTTCCCCGCCCGGAAACCGCAAAATGACCCCTTTCCTTCATCAACCTCTCCGGATCTGCTGACTCTATGCGTATGCGCCTAATGCTGTTGGGTGGTGGCAATGCCCTCGGGCAAGCGCTGATTCGTCTTGGGGCCGAGGAGGACATCGCATTCCTGGCGCCGCGCCCGCCCGAGAACGGCTGGACGCCTGCCAACCTCACCCAGCTGCTCGACGATCACCGCCCTGACGCCCTGGTCAACCTGGCCTATTACTTCGACTGGTTCCAGGCGGAGTCGGTCAGCGAGCAACGCCTGGCTCAACAGGAGCGGGCGGTGGAGCGGCTGGCTGAACTGTGCCAGCACCACCAGATCACGTTGGTACAGCCTTCCAGCTACCGTGTGTTCGATGGTTCGCGGGCCACGGCCTACAGCGAAAAAGACGAGCCGGTGCCGTTGGGCCTGCGTGGCCAGGCGCTGTGGCGCATCGAGCAAAGTGTGCGCGCGGCTTGCCCGCAGCATGTGCTACTGCGCTTTGGCTGGTTGCTGGATGAAAGCATCGACGGGTCGCTGGGCCGCTTCCTGACCCGTGCCGAGCAGCCGCAAGAGCTGCTGCTGGCCGATGACCGGCGTGGCAACCCGACGCCGGTCGACGATGCCGCGCGGGTGATCCTGTCGGTGCTCAAGCAGCTCGATTGCAGTGCGCCGCTGTGGGGCACCTACCATTACGCCGGCAACGAGGCGACCACGCCGCTGGCGCTGGGCCAGGCGATCCTGACCGAAGCAGGTCAATACCGGCAGCTGGCCGTGCAGGCACCGACGCCGCAGGCCCATGCCGCCCGCCCGGACGCAAGCGAAGAGCCACAGCACGCGGTGTTGGCCTGCAAGAAAATCCTTCATACCTTCGGCATCAAGCCGCGTGCCTGGCGCGCGGGCTTGCCGCCTCTACTGGACCGGTTCTACCGCCATGGCTGACGCCCTCATCCTGATCACCGGCGGTGCCGGCTTCATTGGCTCCCACCTGTGCGATGCGTTGTTGGACAAAGGCTACGCCGTACGCATTCTCGACGATTTCTCCACAGGGCGGCGCAGCAACCTGCAGGTCGGTCACCCACGGCTGGAAGTGATCGAAGGCGATGTCGCCGATGCTGCGCTGGTCGCCCAAGCTGCGGCAGGTTGCAGCGCCGTGGTGCATCTGGCGGCGGTGGCCTCGGTGCAGGCCTCGGTTGAAGACCCGGTGCGCACTCACCAGAGCAACTTCATCGGCACCCTGAACGTATGTGAAGCCATGCGTGTGCAGGGTGTACGGCGGGTGTTGTTCGCTTCCAGTGCAGCGGTGTATGGCAACAATGGCGAGGGCGAGTCGATTGCCGAAGACACGCCCAAGGCGCCGTTGACCCCGTACGCGGTGGACAAGCTGGCCAGTGAGCAGTACCTGGACTTTTACCGACGCCAGCATGGGCTGGAACCGGTGGTGTTCCGCTTCTTCAATATCTTCGGGCCGCGCCAGGACCCGTCCTCGCCGTATTCCGGGGTCATCAGCATCTTCTGCGAGCGCGCTGTGCAGGGTTTGCCGATTACCATCTTTGGTGATGGCGAACAGACCCGCGACTTCCTTTACGTGGGTGACCTGGTGCAGGTGATGGTGCAGGCGCTGGAACAGCAGCAGGTCGGGGAGGGCGCGGTGAACATCGGCCTCAACCAGGCTACCTCGTTGAACCAGTTGCTGGTGGCGCTGAAGAAGGTGGTGGGCAAATTGCCGCCGGTCACCCATGTAGCGGCGCGTTCGGGTGATATTCGCCATTCGCGGGCGGATAACCAACGTTTGCTGGCGCGGTTCGAGTTTCCGAAGGCGACGCCGATGGTCGAGGGTCTGGCCAAGCTTCTCGGTAAAAGCTGATAACGCTGGGGCCGCTTTGCGGCCCATCGCCGGCAAGCCAGCTCCCACAGGTACAGGGTCGCTCTTGAGGGCAGCGCTGTACCTGTGGGAGCTGGCTTGCCGGCGATGGGCTGCAAAGCAGCCCCAAAATCACCCATGCCGCACAACTCTGCGCAGGCAATCCTCTGCTGCCAAGGCCCGCCCATCCTGGGTCCGCACCTGTAACGTCTCAAGGGCTTGTCCGGTAGCACCTTCCACCAACTCCGACCGCGCCTCACCCGCCCCAAACAGAAAGCGCTCCCCCCACTGCCTCAAGCCAATCACCACCGGAAAAACCGACCGCCCTTTCTCGGTCAGCACATATTCCTTGTAGGCACTGCCATCCGAGGCCGGCTGCATCTCCAGCAAGCCACTCTCCACCAACAGCTTCAGCCGTGAGGCGAGGATGTTTTTCGCCAGCCCCAGGTTCTTCTGAAACTCACTGAAGCGCCGCAGGCCATCGAAGGCATCGCGCAGGATCATCAGCGCCCAGCGGTCTCCCAATACCTCCAGGGCTCGGGCCACGGGGCATTGCGCATTGTTTTCGTCGAGCATGAGGTGAGCCTGTTCTGATTGCCTGGTTGCAGATTAAAACCACATTTGCTAAATAGCCATAAGTGGTTTTAATTCGAAACCACATTGGCGAGGCCGATCCGATGACACGCTGGATAACCCTGCTACTTGCCGTTACCAGTGCCATGGCAGTGGCGACCGTGTACTTCGCCCAGCCTTTGCTCGAGTCGATTGCCTACGAGCTGGGGGTGGCACAGCAGCAGATTGGCTGGGTAGTCGGCGCGACCCAGGCTGGATATGCCCTGGGGCTACTGCTGATTGTCCCGCTGGGAGACCTGATCGACCGAAAACGCTTGCTGCTGGGCCAGTTGCTGTTCTCCACGCTGGCACTGGTCGGCGTGGGCCTAGCGCCGAGTTGGGGGCTGTTGCTGCTGGCATTGGCCATCACCGGGTTGATGGCCGTCATGGTGCAAGTGATGGTGGCGCATGCTGCCAGCCTGGCCTCACCCGGTGAGCAAGGGCAAGCCGTAGGCACCGTTACCAGCGGCATTGTGCTGGGCATTCTGTTGGCGCGCCTGGTGGCGGGTGCGCTGGCTGACCTGGCCGGCTGGCGCAGTGTCTACCTGATTGCCGCCGGGCTGTTGCTGGCGCTGGCCCTGGTGCTGTGGCGCTGTTTGCCAGGCGGGCAGCCGTTGGCGCAGCGGCCTGGCTACCGAGAGCTGATCGTTTCCCAGCTCCACTTGTACCGGCACGACAGGCTGCTGCGCGAGCGTGGATTGTTCGGCGTATTGATCTTCGCCGCGTTCAGCGTGTTGTGGAGTGCCATGGTCATGCCGCTCAGCGCCGCGCCATTGGCCTTGAGCCATACCGAGATCGGCCTGTTCGGCCTGGCAGGTGTTGCGGGTACGTTGGCGGCTTCGCGTGCCGGGCGTTTGGCTGACATGGGGCGTGGTGAGCGCACAACCGGGTTGGCGCTGGCGCTGCTAACGCTGTCGTGGCTGCCCGCGGCGTTCGTCGAGCATTCGCTGCTGGCCTTCGTGATGGGTGTGCTGATGCTGGACTTTGCCGTGCAGGCGGTGCATGTCACCAACCAGAGCCTGTTGCTGGCCGGGCGTGGCGCGATGGCCAGCCGCTTGATAGGTGCCTACATGTGCTGCTACTCGGTTGGTAGCGGCGTGGGTGCAGTGCTGGCGAGCTGGGTGTATGCCCGGTGGGGTTGGGCGGCGGTGTGCGGGCTTGGCATGGCCATCAGTGCGGTCGCGCTGGGCTATTGGCTGTGGCTGCGACGAGAAAGGGCGGCTGGGGCCGCCCTTCGGTGTTCCGGTCAGAACTTGTAGCCAAGGCCGACCATGTACACCCATGGGTCAACGTCGACGTCGACCTTGGTCTTGCTGTAGCCCAGCGCGGTCGGGCCATTGACGCTGGCCTTGGTGTCGATGTCGACATACCAGACCGAGGCGTTGACCAGCAGGTTTTCAGTCAGCATGTAGTCCATGCCCAACTGGCCGGCAATACCCACCGAATCTTGCAGCTTGAGGTTGCTGAAGCCTTGTTGCTTGCGCGCGCTGCTCAGGTCTTCGTCAAAGAACAGGGTGTAGTTGATACCCACGCCGGCATACGGCTGGAAGCGCGAGTTCGGCTCCATCGGGTAGTACTGCAGCGACAGGGTCGGTGGCAGTTGCTTGATGTCTGCCAGCTTGCCGTCCAGCCCGCCGCCCAGGCCTTTAACGCCGACGGTATGCTTGAACGGAGTGGCTGCCAGCAGCTCCAGGCCGATGTGGTCGGTGAGCATGTAGGCAAAGGTCAGGCCCAGCTGGGTGTCGCTGTCCAGGGTCGCCTTGGTGCCCGACACCTTGTTGCCGTCGAACTTGAGGTCGCCGCTGCTCTCGTTCGGGGCGGTGGTGATGGCGCCTGCGCGCAAGATCATGTCCCCCGCCTGGTAGGCCTGGGCGGCAGGGGCGGCGAGCGCAAGGGCCACAAGCGAGGCGCCGAGCAAAGACTTGTTCATGGAAGCTCCCAAAGGACGTTATTAATCGAGTAGTCCAATGGTACGGAGCTGTCTAAACGGATTGTTTGACCCAGCTCAAAGAAGCGGCGTTACAAATTCGAAGCGGTTCTCATTTCAGCTCATAAGCGTATATTTTCTCGGCTTCCATCTGGTAGCCGGCATCGGCCAGTTCGCTGCTGGAGGCTCTAACCTGCATCTTTCCCTCGATCCAGTAGGGCTGGTAGAGGTCTTCGACGCGCACGCCCATTTCGCTGAAAATATGCACGATCTGGTTTGACGGTGGTGGCGGTACGTGGATGCACGCGCCGTAGTAAGGGACCAGCAGGAATTCGGTGGTGCGGCCTTCTTCGCTCACCTCCAGTGGCACGATGTAGCCGGGTAACTTGATTTGCTGGCCGTCGAGGCTTTTGACCACCGGTGCGTCGGGCGCTTGCTGGCGTGCGGGTGGGGCGGACTCGGCAGACAAGGCATTGCTGAGCTGTGACATGTCGTGCAGTGGCGCCAGTTGCGGGGGGATGACCGGGGCGCCCTCGGGGATCAGGGCGGGCCAGTCCAGCTCCTTGGGTTCGGCGGCCCACAGAGGCATTGCTATCAGCAACAGCAGGGTCAATAGCATCTGCATTGCCGGCCTGTTCGCGGGCATGCCCGCTCCCACAGGTCCTGCGCAAGGTTCAAAGCCTGTGGGAATCCCTGTGGGAGCGGGCGTGCCCGCGAAGAAGGCAGTGAGGTACTGGATCATCAGGGGCACTCAGAGATGTATGGACAGGCCATCGGCCAGCGACTGCCTGTAGGCCCGCCAAGCCGGCACGCTACCCATCAGCAACGCAGCCCCCAGGATGATAGCCAGCAAAGTCCATTCATGAGCGCTCGGCAGAGCCAGTGGCAGGTACAAACCATAGTTGGCCTGCACATACCCCTGTGCCAAGGCGATACCGGCATACAGCAACCCCAGCCCGGCCACGATCCCCACCGCCGCCAGCGACAGCGCTTCCAGCACCAGTAGCCCCGCAATATGCCACGGCCTGGCGCCGACCGACCGCAAGATCGCCATCTCCCGCCGGCGCTCGTTGAGGCTGGTGAGAATCGCCGTGAGCATGCCGATCAAGCCGGTCAGCACCACGAACAAAGACACCACGAACAACGCCTGTTCCGCTGTGCCCATCAGGCTCCACAGTTCTTGCAGTGCCACCCCAGGCAGAATCGCCAGTAACGGCTCGCTGCGGTACTCGTTGATCTCCCGCTGCAGGCTGAACGTCGCGATCTTGTTGTTCAGGCCCAGCATGAAGGCAGTGATGGCGGCAGGTTGCAGGTCCATCGTACGTGCCTGCTCCGCACTGATGCGCCCGGCGCCACGGGCCGGCACACCGTTGTGCCAGTCGATATGGATGGCCTCCATGCCGCCCAGGCTGATATGCAGGGTGCGGTCCACCGGTGTGCCGGTGCGCTTGAGCACACCCACCACGGTGAACGGCTTGTCGTCGTGCTTCACCAGGCTGATCGCCGCCACACCATGGGCCAGCACCAGCTTGTCACCCAGCTTGTAGTGCAGCGCATCGGCCACTTCTGCGCCCAGTACCACCTCGAACGGGTCGCTGGCGAATTCACGGCCCTGGCTCAGCTGCAGATGTTGCTTGCGGCCGTACTGGTAATGGCTGAAGTAATCGGTGGTGGTCCCCATCACCCGATAGCCACGGTGCGAGTCACCCAGCGAAATGGGGATCGCCCATTTCACCCGTGGGTCCTGTGCATAGTGCTGGAAGCTGTCCCAGCGGATGTTGTTGGTCGCGTTGCCAATGCGAAACACCGAATACAGCAGCAGGTTCACCGAGCCGGAGCGGGCGCCGACGATCAGGTCGGTACCGCTGATGGTGCTGGCGAAGCTGGCGCGGGCTTCGGTGCGAACGCGCTCCACGGCCAGCAGCAGGCACACCGACAGGGCGATGGCAAACGCGGTGAGGAAGGCGGTGAAACGGCGGTTGGCCAGGCTGGCCAGGGCAAGGCGGAGCAGGTACATCAGGCCTCCCGGGGCTTGGCGGCGCGGTTGAGTTCGGCCAGGGAAAGGTGGCGGTCGAACAGTGGCGCCAGGCTCTGGTCATGGCTGACGAACAGCAGGCTGGCACCGGCGGCCCGGCATTCATCGAACAGCAGGCGAATGAATGCTTCACGGGTATCGGCGTCCAGTGCCGAGGTGGGTTCGTCGGCAATGACCAGCTCGGGCTGGCCGATCAGCGCGCGGGCGGCGGCCACCCGCTGCTGCTGGCCGATCGACAGGCTATCGGCGCGGCGGGCGAGCAGGGCGGGGTCGTCCAGCCCCAGGTGGGCCAGCAGCAGGCTGGCTGCCTGGTCGACGCTGCCATGACGCTGCTCGGCGCGAGCCTTGCGGCTGTGCGAGAAGCGACAGGGCAACTCGACGTTTTCACGTACCGACAGGAACGGCAGCAGGTTGAACTGCTGGAAGATGTAACCCGTGTGATCGACCCGGAAGCGGTCACGGGCACCCTGGCCCAGGCTGCCGAGGTTATGGCCGAGCAACTGGATGCGACCCTGGGCCGGCACGTTCACGCCACCCAGCAGGCCTAGCAAGGTGGTTTTGCCACTACCGCTGGGGCCCTTCAGGAACAACGCTTCACCAGCGTCCAGGTGGAAGGCCGGAATATCCAGCAGCGGCGGCTGGCCTGGCCAGGCGAACACCAGGTCATGCAGTTCGATCAACGGCTGGCTCATTCAGAAAGCGACCGCTGCCTTGGCTGGCGTGGTTTCCACGCCTTTCTGGCCGTTAGGGCCAATCAGCTGCACGTTGATCTTCTGGGTGGCCGGGAAGGCCTTGAACAGCGGTGCGAGGTCTACCTGCGCCAATTTGTCGGGGTTGGCGCAGGTCAGCTGGTAGTGGGCGCCGATGTCGCTGTGCTGGTGGCCGTGCTCATGTTCGTCGCCATCGTCGTCGGCTTTCGGGGCGTCACCGAACAGCGGGCTTTCAAGTTCCTGCTGGTCCTCTTTACAGCCTGCGGCAGCAGAAAGGCCGAACAGCTTCAGCGGTTGTTCGAGCTGCTGGCGCACGGCGGCGACCTTGGCTTTGTCGGCATCGCTGCTGGCGGCGTGTTCAAAGCCGACCAGGTTCATCGCCGGGCTGTCCAGTTCCAGCTCCAGCGTGTTGCCATCGAGCACCACGTTGAGCTTGGCCACGCCATGCTCATGGGCGCCAAGGGTGCCATGGGCATGGTCGTGATCATGGTCATCGTGAGCATGGGCCATGGCCAGTGGCAGCAAGGCGAAGGGCAGGGCGAGCAGCAGACGACGCATGGACGACTCCGGTAACGGGCTGAAAGTTGAGTTATGTTATAACAACTTTTCTGCGTGCCGCCAGCCTGTGTGGCGAAGGTTTCATGTTGCGGTAGCATGGGTGCATTGACCTGGGTTCAAGGAATGCATCATGAGGATTCGTGGACAGATTGGTGAGTGGCCGGTCGACCTGACCATCGAGCTGGCGCCTGAAGAGTGGGCGCAGCTGGGGCGGCAGATTGATGTACCGGTGGTAGCGCAGACCGCAGCAACGCAAACCGTGGCGGTACCGCGCCAGGATGACGGGCAGTGGACTGCGGCGCGTGATGTATTGCGCCTGGCGGGGCAGATGAGCGGGCCGGAGTTGCTGGACCGGCTGGAAGGGCTGGCGGGGAGCACGGCGGCGGGTAAGCGGCTGCTGGTGCGCTTGCGGCACAGCAGTGATGTGAAGGTGGAAAGTGGCGTGGACGCGCCGGTTTATCACTGGGTGGGATAAGCCTGTATTGCCTGTTCTGGCCCCTTCGCGGGCACGCCCGCTCCCACAGGTATTGCACCAGTCCCGAATTCGGTGGGTATCCTGTGGGAGCGGGCGTGCCCGCGAACGAGGGCGAAGCCCTCGCAATGGGCTTCAGGTCAGAACAGCGCCGCCGACAGTTTGCGACGGTAAACCCCAACCAGCGGGTGATCACCACCCAGCAACTCGAACACCTGGAGCAACGCTTTCTGCGGCAGCCCGTTCTCATACCCACGGTTACGCTGGAACAGCTTCAGCAGCCCATCCAGCGCCGCTTCATACTGCTGGCGCGCCAGTTGCTGAATGCTCAGCTGGTAAGCCGCCTCATCATCTTGCGGGTTTTGCGCCAAGCGGCTTTTCAGATCCGCCACTTCCGGCAGGCTGGCTGCCTGGCGCAGGAACGTCAGCTGGGCCTTGGCACCGGCCAGCGCGGCCTTGTGCTCATCGGTCTTGACCGCATCCAGTACCACCTGGGCCTCGCCCAGTTCGCCACGCTCGGCCAGGCAGCGGGCATACAGGATCAGCGCTTCGGCATTGCTGTTGTCTTCACCCAGCAATGCCTGCAACAGCGCTTCGGCCTCGGCAAAGCGGCTTTCGGCAAACAGCGCCTTGGCCTGGTCCAGCGGTGATGCTGTAGGGGCTGGGGGCAGCTGCACATGCGGCTCGAGCATAGCGCGGATCGCTGACTCCGGCTGGGCACCGGCAAAGCCGTCCACCGGCTGGCCGTCCTTGAACAGCACCACGGTCGGCAGGCTGCGGATACCGAACTGGGCAACCACCTGCTGCTCCACGTCGCAGTTGATCTTGGCCAGCAACAGCTCGCCCTGGTAACCCTCGGCAATCTTCGCCAGCAGCGGCATCAGTGCCTTGCACGGCGCGCACCACTCGGCCCAGAAGTCCACCAGCACCGGCTTGTGGAAGGAGTTCTCGATCACCAGTTGCTGGAAGGTGGCGTCGGTAGCGTCGAAAATGTAAGGCGTGTCTTGGGTCATCGCGACTCTCGCAAACTCATGTATGGCACCACTATAAGGCGTCGCGGCTGGCGTGGTACAGGCTGACCCGGCGGAATTCGTGCGGCTCGGCCAAGTCAGGCAGAGTCAGCGCTTCGAGCACGCCCAGCTGCCGGTACAGCGGGTGGCTGAAGTCGCGTACCCGCGAGTCGGCGACCAGTGCCTGGCGGCCACGGCCGAGGAAGGCATCCAGCAGCGGCAGGTTGGCGCGGTCGTACAGCACATCGGCAACCAGGATCAGGTCGAAGCGGTCGGCTTCGGCGAAGAAATCGCTGCTGTAGCTCAGCTCGACCCCGTTCAGTGCCGCATTGGCGCGGCAAGCATCAAGGGCCAATGGGTCGAGGTCGCAGGCCACCACCTCCAATGCGCCGGCGCGCGCGGCGGCAATGCCGGCGATACCGGAGCCGGCGCCAAAGTCCAGTACGCGCTTGCCGGCCACCCATTCCGGGCGCTCGGCCAGGTAGCGGGCCATGGCCAGGCCGCTGGCCCAGCAAAAACTCCAGTACGGCGGCTCTTCAAGAATGCGCCGGGTCTCTTCGCTGCTGAAGGCGCGGTCCATGTTCTGGTCATCGATCAGCCACAGCTTAAGGTTGCAGCCTGGAAGCTCGCTGACCACCAGCCGCGCTTCGCCGATCAGGCCGCTGAGGGCCTGTTGCAGGGCAAGCGGCGCCACTTAAGGCGCCTTCTCGAAACGCAGTGGGCCGGTGGCCTGGGTCTGGGCCTGGGTGATGCGCACCGGTGGCAAGTGCATGATCAGCTGGCCGGAGCTGCTGGCACGGCCACGCAGCTCGACCCGCGCGTCGGCCGGGAAGGCCTCGGGGTTGAAGCGCAGGTGGTAGGGCAGGGCCTGGCCGGTGCCGGTCAGGTTGCTGCTGGCCAGCAGGCGTTGCGGGCGGTCGCGTTCGTCAATGACCAGCAAGGCCAGTTCCACGTCGGCACCGGCCGGTATTTCCAGCAAGGTGCCGCTCAGTTCACGCTGGTAGGCCGGCAGCGGGCCCAGTACTTCGGCCGGTTTGGCCGAGCGGGTTGGCGCGGGCGCCGCGGGAGTATCGGTTTTCGGCCTGTCGCTGCCGCAGGCGGCGAGCAGGGCGGCGCAGCACAGCACGACGAGCGCTCGGTAGTGCATGGGGGAGTCCTTCACGGGCAGATTTCCCATGGATGTTAACCCCTTTGGCTTGTCTTGCCAGTGCAATGCGCTACCATGGCCCTCCCTTTTTTTGTTGCCTGCCACCATGCACTGTCCCTTTTGCGGTGCCAACGACACCAAGGTCATCGACTCTCGCCTCGTCGCCGAGGGCGAGCAGGTGCGCCGCCGCCGCGAATGCGTGGCCTGTGGCGAGCGCTTCACCACCTTCGAAACCGCCGAGCTGGTGCTGCCCCGGCTGATCAAGCAGGACGGCACACGCCAGCCCTTCGACGAAGACAAGCTGCGCGCCGGCATGCAACGGGCCCTGGAAAAGCGCCCGGTCAGTGTCGAGCGCCTGGAAGCGGCGCTGGCGCACATCAAAAGCCGCCTGCGCGCCACGGGTGAGCGCGAAGTCAAATCGCTGGTGGTGGGTGAAATGGTCATGGCCGAGCTGCGCAAGCTCGATGAAGTGGCCTATATCCGCTTTGCCTCGGTGTACCGGCGCTTCCAGGACCTGGACGAGTTCCGCGAAGAAATCGACCGCCTGGCCCGTGAGCCGGCTAAAGAGTGAACATGCCCAGCCAAGCTGCCATCCTTGACGCCCACTACATGGCCCGCGCGCTGGAGCTGGCGCGCAAGGGTCTGTACACCACCCACCCCAACCCACGCGTAGGCTGCGTGATCGTGCGCGATGGCGAAGTGGTCGGCGAAGGCTGGCACGTGCGCGCTGGCGAGCCGCATGCCGAAGTGCATGCCTTGCGCCAGGCCGGTGAACGGGCACGCGGCGCCTGCGCCTACGTCACCCTTGAACCGTGCAGCCACCATGGCCGCACGCCGCCGTGTGCAGAAGCACTGGTCAAGGCCGGCGTGGCGCGGGTGGTCGCCGCCATGCAGGACCCCAACCCGCAAGTGGCGGGGCAGGGCCTGCGGCGTTTGGCCGAGGCCGGCATCGAAGTGGCCAGCGGCGTGCTCGAAGCCGAGGCGCGGGCGCTCAACCCGGGCTTTCTCAAGCGCATGGAGCATGGCCTGCCGTTCGTGCGCGCCAAACTGGCCATGAGCCTGGACGGCCGCACCGCGATGGCCAGTGGCGAAAGCCAGTGGATCACCGGCCCGGCTGCCCGTTCGGCGGTGCAACGCCTGCGCGCCCGCTCCAGCGTGGTGCTCACCAGTGCTGCGAGCGTGCTGGCCGACAATGCACGCATGACCGTACGTGGCGCCGAACTGGGCCTGGATGCCGAAACCACCACATTGGCGCTCAGCCGCACGCCCCTGCGTGTGCTGGTCGATGGCCGTTTGCGCCTGCCCCTGGATGCGCCGTTCTTCCAGGCCGGCCCGGCACTGGTGGTGACCGCTGTCGCAGATGACCCGGGCTATGCCGCTGCCGGCCACGAGTTGCTCAGCGTGCCGGGCGACAATGGCCAGGTCGACTTGCCAGCGCTGCTGCAAGCCCTGGCAGCCCGCGGCGTCAACGAAATCCTGCTGGAAGCCGGTGCCGGCCTGGTCGGCGCCTTTGCCCGGCATGGCTTGGTGGACGAGTACCAGCTGTTCGTCGCCGGCACCTTCCTCGGCTCCAACGCCCGCCCGTTGCTGGACTGGCCGCTGGACAAAATGAGCGAAGCACCGCGGCTGAAAATTACCGAAATGCGCGCAGTGGGCGATGACTGGCGGGTCACAGCCATCCCCCTGCCGGCGCCCGGCGTATAATGCCGGGCTTGCCTTGCGCAAACCGTTTTTGAGGAAGACCCCATGTTCACCGGCATCATCGAATCCATCGGCACTATCCGCAGCCTCACCCCCAAGGGTGGCGACGTGCGCGTCTACGTCGAAACCGGCAAGCTCGACCTGGGTGACGTCAAGCTCGGCGACAGCATTGCCGTCAACGGTGTGTGCCTGACCGCCGTCGAACTGCCGGGCGACGGCTTCTGGGCCGACGTCAGCGTCGAAACCCTCAAGCGCACCGCGTTCATCGACCTCAAGAGCGGCAGCAAGGTCAACCTTGAAAAGGCCCTCACCCCTACCACCCGCCTGGGTGGCCACCTGGTCAGCGGCCATGTCGACGGGGTCGGCGAAATCATCTCGCGCAGCGATAACGCCCGCGCCATCCAGTTCCGGGTGCGTGCACCCAAGGAACTGGCCAAGTACATCGCCCACAAGGGTTCGATCACCGTCGACGGCACCAGCCTGACGGTCAATGAGGTCAATGGCGCCGAATTCGAGCTGACCATTGTCCCGCACACCCTGTCCGAAACCATCATGGCCGACTACCGCGCAGGGCGTCGGGTAAACCTTGAGGTCGACCTGCTGGCCCGTTACCTGGAGCGCTTGCTGCTGGGTGACAAGGCCGCGGAAGCGAGCAAGGGCAGTGGCATTACCGAAAGCTTCCTGGCCGCCAACGGCTTCTTGAAATCCTGATTGAGAAGGGGGTGCCGCGTGGCGCTCAACAGCATCGAAGAACTGGTCGAAGACATCCGCCAGGGCAAAATGGTCATCCTCATGGATGACGAAGACCGCGAAAACGAAGGCGACATCATCATGGCAGCCGAGTGCTGCCTGCCTGAGCACATCAACTTCATGGCCAAGCACGCCCGCGGCCTGATCTGCATGCCGATGACCCGCGAGCGTTGCGAAACGCTGAAGCTGCCACTGATGGCGCCGCGCAACGGCTCGGGCTTCGGCACCAAGTTCACCGTGTCGATCGAAGCCGCCGAAGGCGTCACCACCGGCATTTCCGCCGCTGACCGCGCCCGCACCGTGCAGGCTGCGGCTGCCAAGGATGCCAAGGCCGATGACATCGTCAGCCCCGGCCATATCTTCCCGCTGATGGCCCAGCCTGGCGGTACCCTGGCCCGCGCCGGCCACACCGAAGCTGCCTGCGACCTGGCGCGCATGGCCGGTTTCGAGCCAAGTGGCGTGATCTGCGAAGTGATGAACGACGACGGCACCATGTCGCGCCGCGCCGAGCTGGAAGTGTTTGCCGCCGAGCACGGCCTGAAGATCGGCACCATCGCCGACCTGATCCACTACCGCATGATCCACGAACGCACAGTGCAGCGCGTTTCCGAGCAGCCGGTGGAAAGTGAGCTGGGTGAATTCAACCTGGTCACCTACCGCGACGCGGTGGAAGGCGACGTGCACATGGCCCTGACCCTGGGCAAGATCTGCGCCGAAGAGCCGACCCTGGTGCGTGTGCACAACATGGACCCGTTGCGCGACCTGCTGCTGGTCAAGCAACCCGGCCGCTGGAGCCTGCGTGCGGCCATGGCCGCCGTAGCCGAGGCCGGCAGCGGCGTGGTATTGCTGCTGGGTCACCCGCTGGACGGCGATGTGCTGCTGGCGCATATCCGTGAAAGCGCGGGCGATGCACCGGCCAAGGCACCGACCACCTACAGCACCGTGGGTGCCGGTTCGCAGATCCTGCGTGACCTCGGTGTGCGCAAGATGCGCCTGATGAGTTCGCCGATGAAGTTCAACGCGATATCCGGATTCGATCTGGAAGTTGTAGAATACGTGCCCTCCGAGTGACTTGAGGCGGCATTGACGCCCTCTGCTCGAGTCCAGACCCCTGTCGAGGCCGCTTGCATGCGGCCTCGCTCTTGAAGATGAGATTATCGGAATGACCCTGAAGACCATCGAAGGTACCTTCATCGCCCCCAAAGGTCGCTATGCTTTGGTGGTTGGCCGCTTCAACAGCTTCGTTGTCGAAAGCCTGGTAAGCGGTGCCGTTGATACCCTGGTTCGCCACGGTGTCAGCGAAAGCGACATCACCATCATCCGTGCCCCGGGTGCGTTCGAAATCCCGCTGGTAGCACAGAAGGTCGCCCAGCAAGGCGCCTACGACGCGATCATCGCCCTGGGCGCCGTGATCCGTGGTGGTACCCCGCACTTTGAATACGTGGCAGGCGAATGCACCAAGGGCCTGGCCCAGGTGTCCATGGAGTTCGGTGTTCCGGTGGCGTTCGGCGTACTGACCGTCGATTCCATCGAGCAAGCCATCGAGCGTTCCGGCACCAAGGCTGGCAACAAAGGCGGTGAAGCTGCCCTGTCCGCTCTGGAAATGGTCAGCCTGCTGGCGCAGTTGGAGGCCAAGTGATTAGCGACGAAAGCGATCGTTTCAACCCGCGCGATCAAAAACCTGCGGATGCCGGCAAGCCCTCGAAGAGCGCCAAGCGCCGCGAAGCCCGCAAGCTCGCGACCCAGGCCCTCTACCAGTGGCACATGGCCCAGCATTCGCTGAACGAGATCGAAGCGCAGTTCCGGGTCGATAACGATTTCACCGATGTCGACGGTGCCTACTTCCGCGAGATCCTGCATGGGGTTCCGGCAATCAAGGGCGAAATCGACAAGGCGCTGGTGCCTTGCATGACCATCGCACTGGAAGAGCTCGACCCGGTCGAACTGGCCGTGCTGCGCCTGTCCACCTGGGAACTGATCAAGCGCGTCGATGTGCCGTACCGCGTTGTGATCAACGAAGGTGTGGAACTGGCCAAGGTCTTCGGTGCCACCGATGGCCACAAGTTCGTCAACGGTGTGCTGGACAAGCTCGCCCCGGCCCTGCGTGAAGCAGAAGTCAAGGCGAACAAGCGCTGATTCCGGCGCTAGCTGCCCATGGGTGAGTTCGAGCTGATCAACCATTACTTCGCCGCCGCGCCCTGTGCGCAGGGCGGCGAGGGCGTGGCCCTGGGGATCGGCGACGACTGCGCCCTGTTGCAGCTGCCTCCCGGTGAGCAACTGGCGGTGTCGACCGACACCCTGGTGGCCGGGGTGCATTTTCCCACTGTTTGCGACCCGCTGCTGCTTGGCCAGCGTTCGTTGGCCGTGGCCGCCAGTGACCTGGCCGCCATGGGCGCGACCGCGATCGGCTTCACCCTCGCCCTGACCCTGCCTGACGTTGGCCCCGACTGGCTGGCGGCCTATGCCGATGGCCTCAGCCGCATGGCCCACCGTTGCCGCATGAGCCTGATCGGGGGGGACACCACCCGGGGCCCGCTGAGTATCACCATTACCGTGTTCGGCCGCGTGCCAGCAGGCCAGGCGTTGCGCCGTAGTGGTGCTCGGCCGGGCGACTTGTTGTGCGTCGGTGGTGTACTTGGCAAGGCGGCCGGCGCGCTGCCGCTGGTTTTGGGCGAACGCGAGGCGCCTGCCGGGCAGGCCGAACCGCTGCTGGCCCATTACTGGTCGCCAATGCCGCAGCTCACCCTTGGCGCGCTGCTGCGTGGCCGGGCCACGGCGGCGCTGGATATCTCCGATGGCCTGCTCGCTGATTGCGGGCATATCGCCAAGGCGTCCGGCGTGGCGCTGGAGGTGAACCTGGCCCAGGTGCCAGTGTCTCCTGCTGTAGAGGCGTTCCTTGGGCGTGAAGCAGCGGTGCAGGCCGCCCTTGCTGGCGGCGACGATTACGTACTGGCCTTCACACTGGCGCCTGAGGCGCTTGCGCCGTTGGCTGACCTTGGTTTCATCGAGGTGCATACCATCGGCCGTGTGCTCGAAGGGCAGGGCGTGACCTTGCGCGACGCGCAGGGCCAGGACATCACCCCCGTTCAGCGGGGCTATCAACACTTTAGGGAGACACCGTGACCGATCACCCCAATCAGGTGCCTGCGGAGTTCGTTCCGCCTTCGGTCTGGCGCAACCCGTGGCACTTCATCGCGTTCGGCTTCGGTTCCGGCACCTTGCCCAAGGCCCCGGGTACCTGGGGCTCGCTGGTAGCGATACCGTTCATCCCGTTGTGGCAGATGCTGCCCGACTGGGGTTACTGGCTGTTGCTCGGCGTCAGCATGCTGTTTGGCTTCTGGCTGTGTGGCAAAGTCGCCAATGACTTGCGCGTACACGATCATGAAGGCATTGTCTGGGACGAGATTGTCGGCATGTGGATCACCCTCTGGCTGGTGCCGGAAGGCTGGCAGTGGTTGCTGGCGGGGTTCCTGATGTTCCGCTTCTTCGACATCCTCAAACCGTGGCCGATCCGCTGGATCGACCGCCATGTGCACGGGGGCGTCGGCATCATGCTCGACGATATCCTGGCCGGCGTATTTGCCTGGCTGGGCATGCAGGTTCTGGTGTGGGCGGTTGCCTGAACAAGGAGCGCGTGAATGGCCATAAGGACTGTGCTGCTGGCAATGCTGTTGAGCGTTGCGCCATGGGTGGCAGCTGCTGACGGTGTGCCGAAGCAGATACACCTGGTCAGTGAAGAATGGCTCGACTATACCAACGCCGACGGTACCGGGGTGGCCTGGGACGTACTGCGCAAGGTGTTCGAACCGGCCGGGGTCAAGGTGGTGACCCAGAGTGCGCCCTACAGCCGGGCAGTCGGTTTGGTAAAACGGGGCGAGGCGGATGCCTGGGTGGGCTCGTACAAGGACGAGAACGAAGACAACCTGTACCCGCGTTGGCACTTCGACATGGACCATATCTACGCCTTGGGGCTGGCCAGCAAGCCAGTGCCCACCCCGGAGAATGTGGGCAAGTATCGCCTGGCCTGGGTACGCGGCTACGACTACGGCAGCTACCTGCCGAATGTGCATGACTTCCGGGAAGTCCAGCGGCGCGAGGGCATATTGCCGATGCTTGAGCATGACCGGGTGGACTTCTATATCGATGCGCTGACCGAGGTCGACTACGTGCTCGGCCAGAGCACCCAGCCTGAGCGCTTCCGCCGTACGCATGTGGCCGAGTTGCCGTTGTACCTGGCCTTTACCCGTAACGCCGAGGCCAAAGCCCTGAGCGACCTGTTCGACAAACGCATGGCCGAACTGGTGCGCAGTGGCGAGCTGAAGCCGATTTTCGAGCATTGGAAGCAGCCGTATCCGTTCACGGCGGACAGCAAACCCCATTAAGTAATGCGTTTCATGACTAGACGGGGGCTTTGTGGGAGCGGGCGTGCCCGCGAAGAATCCACCGCGATGGATGGCACCGGCTACGCCGGTATTCGCGGGCGCGCCCGCTCCCACAGGGATCTGTGCAGGGCTCAGAGCGAGCAATGCTCTCTGCTAAGCATCGAACTTTTCGATCTTAACCCACGGTATTCAGCCAGCCCACATGGCGCAACCTGCTGATACAATCGGCCCACGAGAAATTTTCAACTTATTCCAGGAGCACAACGTGCCCGTCGTCTTTGTTGCCGCCTCTAAACTCCCGACTCCCTTTGCGACCTTCACCATGCATGGCTTCCTCGACGAAGCCACTGGCCGTGAGCACGTAGTGCTCAGCCTGGGTGACATCGCGGACGGCCAGCCGGTGCTGGGGCGCCTGCACTCCGAGTGCCTGACCGGCGATGCCCTGTTCAGCCAGCGCTGCGACTGCGGTTCGCAGCTGGAAGCCGCATTGCAGGCCATTGCCCGTGAAGGCCGTGGCGTATTGCTTTACCTGCGTCAGGAAGGCCGCGGCATTGGCCTGTTGAACAAAATCCGCGCCTACGAGCTGCAGGATGGTGGTGCCGATACTGTCGAAGCCAATGAACGCCTGGGCTTTGCTGCCGACCAGCGTGACTACGCCATGTGCCTGCCGATGCTGGAGCACCTGGGTGTGAAATCGCTGCGCCTGATGACCAACAACCCGCGCAAGGTCAAAGCCCTGACCGATATGAACATCGTGGTTGCCGAACGTGTGCCGCTGCATACCGGTCACAACCCGCACAACCGCTACTACCTGGCGACCAAGGCCGGCAAACTGGGCCACATGCTCGGCAACGAACACCAGGGCGAGGCGCCGCAGGCGTGACCCGCGCCGAGGTCAAGCGGCGCCTGGCACTGGCCTGGTGGCAATACCTGGCGGTAGGCCTTGTACCGTTGCCGGTTATGGCCTGGGCTTTTGGGGGTGGTGACACGCTGATCCCGGTGCTGGCCATGCCTCTGTTCATCGCTGGCGCGGCGACCATGTTCCTCAGCCTGCCGCGTTTCGGTGCCTACAAGCGGGCGTTGATCGCTACCTCCAAGGTGTTGGGCAGCGCTGAAGAGCCCGCCGCCTGGATCGAGCTGGCACGGGTACGGCGCATGGCCATGCTATACGCCTGCTTCCCGGCCTGGGTCGCTGCACTGTCGGTGCTGGTCGGCCTTGAGGCGGTGCCGCAAATCCTGCTGGCACTGTCTACCGTGGTGGTGCTGTACCTCTATCGCATTCCGCGCCAGCTCGGCTGATGCGCCTGCTGCCAGGCCTGCTGGCGCTGTTCGCCTGCACCGTGTTGGCCGCTGACCCCCTGCGGGTGGTCAGCCTGGCGCCCTCGATGACTGAAATCATGCTCGAACTGCAGGCCGACGACCTGCTGGTGGGCGTGCTCGACGGTGGCGAGCGGCCGGCAGCGCTGCGCGACCTGCCCTCGGTCGGGCATCAGGGGCAACTGAACATGGAGCGCCTGCTCAGTCTGCGCCCCGACTTGCTGCTGCTCTGGCCGGGCAGCGTGCCACCTGCCCAGCGCGACCAGCTCAAGCGCCTGGGCATCGCCACGTTCAGTGCAGAACCCCATGACATCGACCAGTTGATCGCGCAGATCGAAGCCATCGCCGAGCGTATCGGCCGTGCCGAACAAGGCCATCAGTACGCCCAGGGCCTGCGGGCACGGCTGCGGCAGTTGCGTGAGCAGTACCGGCGTGACGAGCCCTTGCAGGTGTTCTATCAGGTGTGGGACCAGCCGTTGTACACCCTGGGCGGCCGGCAGGTGGTGAGCGATGCCTTGGCCGTATGCGGGGCGCGCAATGTGTTCGCCGACCTCAGCCAACCGGCGCCGCAAGTGAATGTGGAGTCGGTGTTGCTTCGCAACCCGCAGGTCATCCTGGCTGGCGATCAAGCGCAGTTGGCGAGCTGGAAGGCCTGGCCGCAACTGCGAGCGGTTGTCGATGGTCGCTTGCTGGTGGTGCCCGACAAAGGCCTTGAGCGGCCCAGCGGGCAGATGATCGAGGCCACCGCCCGCTTGTGCGCGTTGCTCGCGGCTAAAGCGCCGGCGTCCAGGTAACGCTGAACAACAGCGTGCGGCCTTCCTCTCGGTAGGGGTGGTAGTCACCCTCGTAGCTGTAAAGGGCGCGGCTCTGAGTGTGGTCCAGCAGGTTATCCAGCTTCGCTTCCAGTTTCACTTCATCGGTGGCTGCCCAGCTACCGCGCAATCCGAGCAGGCCATAGCCGCCGATGCGGTTGCGGTTGGCCTCATCGTCATAGCTGCCGCTGACCGCTTGCCAGCTTGCCCCCACGGTGAAACGCCCCAGTTCACGGTCCAGGTCCAGGCTCAATGTGCGGCGGGCACGGCGGGCGAGGGTGTGGCCGCTGTCACGGTCACGAGGGTCGATCATTGCCAGACCCAGCTGGCTGCGCCATGCGCCCCATTGTTGCGCCAAGGCCATTTCGAAGCCGTTGATACGCGCCGAGGCGACGTTGCGAGGTATCGAGTCCTGGCCAAACACGATCGCATCGCGCAGGTCGGTGCGGTACAACGAGGTTTCCAGGCGGCTGTCCGCCGTCAGCTGGCTACGCCATTGCAGCTCGTAGCTTCTGGAGTGCTCGGGGTCCAGGTCCGGGTTGCTGAACTGGGGGTAATACAGGTCATTGAAGGTCGGCGCCCGGAAGCCTTCGCTGTAGGACAGCAGCACATCGTTCTGCGCGTTCAACGGTACGGTCAGGCTGCCGCTCCAGGTGGTCTGGCCGCCGAATTGCTGGTTACGGTCCTGGCGCACGCCCACTTCGGTAGAAAACTGCTCGCCTTGGTAACGATGCTGGACGAATACAGCGCGGTTCCAGCGGCTGTCTTCGGTGAAGTCGGTGCTGGCGTGCACACGGTCTTCGTACCAGTCGCCCCCCAGCAGCAGGCTGTGCCTTTCGCCCAAAGCCAGGTCGTTCTGCCAGGTGACCTGATCACGGTAGGTATTGAACACGAAGCGTTCGGCGCTGAGCTTGTCGCGCTTGTCGTCGCGGTTCTCGCTGTGGGCCAGTTCCAGTCGCGAATGCCAGGTGTCGGTGAGCTGGGCATCGAAGTAGCTGCCCAGGCTGCTGACGCTGAAATCGGTGTAGGGCTTTTGCCCGAAGCTTTCGAAGGTGACCGGGTCGAAGCCACCGAACGGGTTGTCGTACTCGCTGCGGCCACGGCTGTCGAGCAGGTTCAGCCCTGCCTCGAAGCGTTCACCGAAGGTATGGCTCAGGCTCAGGTTCAGCGACTTGTTGCGGTAGGCATCGTGGTCGCCATCGCTGGCGAAGGACGGCCCGGTCGAGTCGATGCCGGCGGTTTCATCCAGGCTGGCGCCAAGGTTGAACCGGGTTTCGCCATTACCTCCTGAAAGCCCAAGGCTGCGCTGGAACGTCTGGTTGCTGCCCGCCGCCAGGCGCAGCCGCGGCTGCAGGCCGGGGCCGCTGCTGCGGCGGGTGAAGATCTGGATCACCCCGCCAATGGCGTCGCTGCCATACACCGCCGAGCGCGAGCCGCGCAGTACTTCGACCCGTTCGATCTGGTCCACGTCGAGAAACTGCAGGCCGCTGTCGCCGGACGTGGCGTTGGCAATGCGTACACCATCGACCAGCACCAAGCTTTGTGCGGCCTTGGTGCCACGGATGAAGATGCCGGGCAGGCTACCACGGCCACCGGTAGGCGCCACTTGCACGCCAGGTACGCGGCTGAGCAGGTCGGTGACGCTGGTGGGTTGCAGGCGGTCGATGTCGGTGCGGGTGAAGACAGTGTTGGCGGCGCTGGTGGCAGAGCGCGACTCGACCTGGCGGCTGGCGCTGATCAGTACGTCGGGGAGCTTGAGGGCGTCGTCACGCTCAGTGGCCAACAGCGGCAGTGGGAGGCAGAGCAGGGTGGCAAAGGCTGGGGATTTCATCAGTAGTACCATTTTGCGAGGGCTGCGCCCTCGATCGCGACACAAGGCCGCTCCCACAGGTATTGCACAGGCCGGGAGAGCGGCGCGGTCTCTGTGGGAGCGGCCTTGTGTCGCGATGGGCCGCAAAGCGGCCCCAAAAATTTACAGGCCGAGCCTGGCCATGCGGGCCTTCACCGAGGCCTCGATCCCGGCTGCATCCAGCCCGCACTCAGCCAGCATCTGCGCAGGCTTGGCATGCTCGACATAGATGTCGGGCAAGCCCAGGTGCAGCAACGGTTTGACCACGCCCTCGCTGGCAAGGTACTCACCCACCGCAGCGCCTGCGCCACCCATGATGGCGTTTTCTTCGATGGTCACCAGCAGCTCGTGGCTACCCGCCAGTTCCAGCACCAGTGCCTCGTCCAGCGGTTTGACAAAGCGCATGTCTACCACCGTGGCGTTGATCTGCTCGGCAACCTGCATGGCCTCGGCCAGTTGCACGCCAAACACGAGCAGGGCCACTTTCTCGCCTTGGCGGCGAACCACGCCCTTGCCGATTTCAAGCGGCTCCAGATCGCCGCTGATCGGCGCATTCGGGCCGGTGCCACGCGGGTAGCGCACGGCTGCCGGGCCGTTGTAGAGGTGACCGGTGCTGAGCATCTTGCGCAGCTCGTTCTCGTCGCTTGGGGTCATGACCAGCATGCCCGGGATGCAGCGCAGGTACGACAGATCGTAGCTGCCCGCGTGGGTCGGGCCGTCTTCGCCGACCAGGCCGGCACGGTCGATGGCGAACAGCACGTCGAGGTTCTGTACCGCCACATCGTGGATCAGCTGGTCATAGGCGCGTTGCAGGAACGTGGAGTAGATCGCCACCACCGGCTTGCTGCCCTCGCAGGCCATGCCGGCCGCCAGGGTCACGGCATGCTGCTCGGCAATGGCCACGTCGAAGTAACGCTCCGGGTAGCGCTCGCTGAAGTCGACCAGGTCCGAACCTTCCTTCATCGCCGGGGTAATACCCACCAGGCGGTTGTCGGCGGCGGCCATGTCGCATAGCCACTGGCCGAACACCGCGGAATACTTCGGCCCGCTGACTTTCTTCGGCGCAGCAGGCTTGTCGGCCGGCTCCAGCTTGGTGATGGCGTGGTAGCCGATCGGGTCGACCTCGGCCGGGGCGAAGCCCTTGCCTTTCTTGGTCACCACGTGCAGGAACTGCGGGCCTTTCAGGTCGCGCATGTTGCGCAGGGTGGCGATCATGGTCGGCAGGTCGTGGCCGTCGATCGGGCCGATGTAGTTCCAACCCAGTTCTTCGAACAGCGTACCCGGCACCAGCATGCCCTTGGCGTACTCTTCGGTGCGGCGGGCGATTTCCCAGGCGCCCGGCAGGCGCGACAGCACTTTCTTGCTGCCTTCGCGCATGCTCGCGTAGGTGCGGCTGGAGAGGATCTTGGCCAGGTAGTTGGACAGGCCGCCGACATTACGCGAAATCGACATGTCGTTGTCGTTGAGGATCACCAGCATGTCGGCGTTGACTTCCTGGGCGTGGTTCAACGCCTCGAAGGCCATGCCGGCAGTCAGCGCGCCATCACCGATCACCGCGATCGACTTGCGAGCGCTGTTTTGCAGGCGGGCGGCAATGGCCATGCCCAGCGCGGCACTGATCGAGGTGCTGGAGTGGCCGACGCCAAAGGTGTCGTACTCGCTCTCGCTGCGGCGCGGGAAGGCGGCGATGCCGTCTTTCTGGCGCAGGCTGAGCATACGGTTACGACGCCCGGTGAGGATCTTGTGCGGGTAGGCCTGGTGGCCCACGTCCCACACCAGTCGGTCGTCCGGGGTGTCGAACACGTAGTGCAGGGCGATGGTCAGCTCGATTACGCCCAGGCCGGCACCAAAATGCCCACCGGTCTGACCCACGGTGTAGAGCAGTTCCTGGCGCAGTTCGTCGGCCAGGGTCTCCAGGTCGGCTTCGGCCAGCCGGCGCAGGCCAGCGGGCGTGTCAGCGCGGTCGAGCAACGGCGTGACCGGGCGTTCGCGGGGGATCTCTTGAAACGTCGTGGGCATCAGGCGAGTCGTTATAGGTGTGTGAAGACGCGGCAGTTTACCCCATTGTAGGAAATACTGCCCATTCAGACGGGTGTCGCATTGGGGCTGCGGCGCAGCCCTTCGCGGGCACGCCCGCTCCCACAGGTACAGGGCTCGAGAGCGGTGAGGTCCTTGTGGGAGCGGGCATGCCTGCGAAGGGCCGCACAGCGGCCCCAATCAAATCAGTTGCGGCGTTCGACGATGTAACGCGCCAGCGCCCGCAGCGGCTCGGCCTTTTCTCCGAACCCTTCCAGTGCGACCAGCGCCTGGTCGCGCAGTTCGCTGGCATAGGCCTTGGCCGCTTCCAGCCCCAGCAGTGCCGGGTAGGTGGGTTTGTCACGAGCTATGTCAGCACCCTGGCGTTTGCCCAGGGTAGCGGTGTCGCTTTCCACGTCGAGGATGTCGTCCTGCACCTGGAATGCCAGGCCGATGGCCTGTGCATACCCCTGCAAGGCATCCAGCTGCGCCTGCTCGGCACGGGCACTGGCCAGGGCACCAAGACGTACGCTGGCTTCGATCAGCGCGCCGGTTTTGTGCCGGTGCATGAATTCCAGTGCCTGCTGGTCCAGCTTCAGCCCCACCGAGCCGAGGTCGATGGCCTGGCCGCCGACCATGCCTGCGGGGCCGGCAGCCGTCGCCAAGGCCTGGACCATGGCCAGGCGAAGGCTGTCGGCCTGCGGGCTCAGGCGTGGGTCGAGCAGGGCGCTGAACGCCAGGCTTTGCAGGCCGTCGCCAGCAAGAATGGCGCAGGCCTCATCGAACGCTTTGTGGGTAGTCGGCTGGCCGCGACGCAAGTCGTCGTCGTCCATGGCCGGCAGGTCGTCATGCACCAGCGAATACGCGTGGATCAATTCGACCGCGCAGGCCGCGCCGTTGGCGTGTTCGGCTGGGGCACCCAAGGCTTCGCAGGCCGCATAGGCCAGCAATGGGCGTACACGCTTGCCGCCGTTCATCACGCTGTAGCGCATGGCGGCGTAAAGGCGTTCCAGCTCTTTGGACGGGGCGACGAACAGCGGTTCGAGGGCAGCGTCGACCCGCGCCTGGCAATTGGCCTGGTAGGTGCCGATCATGCTTCCGGCTCCGCGTCGAAGGGCTGTGCAGCCAGCTCACCATCACGCTCCAGCAGGATTTGCACCTTCTGTTCGGCCTGGGCCAGGGCACCCTGGCAATCGCGGGTCAGGGCGATGCCTTGCTCGAAGGCGGCCAGCGACTCTTCCAGCGACAACTCGCCGTTCTCCAGGCGCTCGACCAGTGCTTGCAGGTCTGCGAGGGATTGCTCGAAATCGAGGGAGGCTTTTTTGCGGGCCATGGCGACTGTCTCGGTGGCATTCAGAACGGCGCGACACTAGCAGAGCGGGGCGGGGGGAGCAAACTTCAGGGGCATTGAGATGGGTTTGAAGGGCCCTTTCGCGGGCTCGCCCGCTCCCACATGTACACCATAGGTCTTGAAGGTGGTGATGTACCCGTGGGAGCGGGCAAGCCCGCGAATGGCCCAGAGGTGATCTATCAGGCAGGCTCTGCTTGCAGCTCCAGCATCGCCTCACGGTACCGCGCCAGCTCTTCGATGGTCAGCACCGGCAAATTGTACTGCCGCGCATACACCGCTACCTGCTCGCCACGGGCCATGCTGCCATCGGGGTTCATCAGCTCGCACAGCACCGCAGCCGGTCGCAGGCCTGCCAGGCGGGCGAGGTCCACCGAGCCTTCGGTGTGCCCACGGCGGGTCAGTACCCCGCCATTGCGGGCGCGCAGCGGGAACACATGCCCCGGGCTGACGATATGGCGCTGGTCAGCGCTGGAGCGCAATGCCGCGCCAATGGTGGTGATGCGGTCCTGGGCGCAAACGCCGGTGGTGATACCTTCGGCCGCCTCGATGGTGACGGTGAAGCCGGTACCGTGGCGGGCCTGGTTGTTCTGCACCATGGGCGCCAGCTGCAACGCGTCGACGGTGGCTTCGTCCAGGCACAGGCAGACGATGCCGCTGCAATCGCGAATCATCATGGCCATGGTCTGCAGCGTGATGTTCTCGGCGGCGGCAATGATGTCTGCTTCGTCCTCGCGGTCGTCATCGTCGAGCAGCAGCACAGGGCGCCCGGCCTTGAAGGCGGCAATGGCAGCGGAAACATTGGGGTATTGCGGGTGTTGAAGGGTGGACATGAAACGCTCCTCGTGAATGATCGATGAACGTCTCGGGGCGAACAAAATGCGCGCGCAGGGGCGCCCGAATGGCCCCTGCCTGACGCCTTCTTTCATCCGGACTATGACCGTCGGCTCTGGAGTCGCACCAGATCTGCTGACCCCCGGCATGGCCGGGGCGCTCGCGGGCTCATCTTTCGATTTACCGCCGGTGGGGACTTTCACCCCGCCCTGAAGACCGGCCAAGCATAACGCACAGGGCTACCCCACTGGCAAGCCGTGGCCCTACGACCTTTGGCGCAATCGTGCTGTGTCATGGGCTAGCAGGTGCGCTGCCCGTCCCGGCCCCTTCGCGGGCGCGCCCGCTCCCACAGGACCACCACAGCGTTCAAGACTTGCACCGTACCCGTGGGAGCGGGCATGCCCGCGAAGAGGCCCGCACAGGCTTACCGCGACATCCCTTCAATCACCCGCTTCAACGAAGCCGGCAACATCGGCCCATGCCCCAAGCCGGCAAACCGCTCGAACCGCACCTGCAACCCTGGCACCCTGGCCAGGTCTGCCACCAGCTCACGCGCCGGCCGCTCCACATCCCCTTGCACCGGCATGCGCGGGTTCGCCGGCTCTTCACCGCCACGCATCAGCAACAACCGCGGTCGGCTGCTTCCCAAGCGCTGCTCAAGCCCCTGCGCTTCGCTCACGATTGCGCCGTCATGCCACCACAGCGAAGGGCTTGCCGCCGCATAGTCACTGAATGCCCCGGGCCGGGTGAACAGCGCATGCAGCACAGCCAACCCACCGTAGGAATGGCCCCATAGCGTCTGCCGTTGCACGTCGATGGGGGCCAGCCCGGCCACCATCGGCCGCATGCGTTCGGTCAGCAGGTCAAGAAACGCGTCCACGCCACCGCTCGGTTCACCGGTCAGTGGGTCACGTTGCTCCGCCTGCCCAGGTAATGCCGGGGTGTAGTCATAGGTACGCCCGGTCCGCTCGATCCGTTGTTCGGTCTGGTACCCCACGGCCACCAGCAAGGGCGCCTGGCCGGCGGCGAGCTTGTCCAGTTGCTGGCTGTCCAGCGCGCCGATCGCGGCATTGCCATCAAGCATCCATAGCACCGGGTACCCCGATGCTGGCGCCGGGCGGTTTGGCTGGCCGACCCACAAGCGGTAATGGCGCTGGCCGTCGGCCGAGTCCAGGTCGAGTTGGGTGAAGCGGTAGGCCAGGTCCTGGCGCTGCAGCAGCGAGGTGTCCATCTTCTGGTTTCGCTCGGGCTGCGCCAGGGCAACAGGCGCAGCGAGGGCCAGTGCCAAAGCCAGTGTCAGGGTCATCTTGCTCATCAGGCGTCTCGTCAGGGCTTTGCGAGGGGCGCAAGGCTGTAGCGCCCAGATGATAATCAGTCCTGATTGAGCGTAAAGCGCATTAACTTTCTAAACAGTGCCGGGCGGCGGTCAGGGTCAAATGCAGGCACAGGCCAGGGTGGCCATTGCTGGCCCACAACCGGCCACCTTGCAGTTCGATGGCGCGGCGAGCGATGGCCAGGCCAAGGCCGAAGCCAGCGCCGCTGCCGGCCAGGCGCTGGTAAGGCTTGAAGATGCGTTCGAGATCGGCGTGCGGTACCCCGGCCCCCTGGTCGCTCAGGCGCAGGTGCCATACCTCGCCTTCACGCCAGCCATCCAGGCTGACCCGGCCCTCGGCCGGTGAGTGGCGAATGGCATTGCGCAGCAGGTTTTCCAGGGCTTGGGCCAGGCTGTCCAGGTGAGCCTGTACCAGGCAGTCGGTTCCCAGCGAGCATGGCAGGCGTGCAGGATCCCAGCCGCTTTCGAAGCAGACGTCCTGGCACAGGGCTTCCCAGACGGAAACCATCAAGACCGGCTCGGTCGGCAAGCTGGGCTGCTCGGTGTCCAGCCAGGCCAGGTCCAGCGTGTCTTCCAGCAGCTTCTGCATGTCGGCCACTTCGCGGTCCAGGCGCTCGCGCAACTGCGGCGGCGGCAAATCGCTGTCATGGGCAATGCGCAGCCGCGCAAGCGGGGTGCGCAATTCGTGGGACAGCGTACGCAGCAGCAGGCGCTGTTGCTCCAGGCTCTGGCGCAGGCGCCCGGCCATGTGTTCAAAGGCTTGTGCCAGTTCACCCAGTTCATCGCGGCGCTCCTGCAAGGGCAGGGCGGGGCTGTCCAGATCATCGGCTCGCAGGGCGTCGGCGCGGTCGCGCAGGCGGTTGAGCGGCACCACCAAATGCCGGTACAGCGCCAGGCCCAGCAGCAGCGCGAGCAGCGCAGGGGCAACGCCGTGGGTGACCACATGGGTCCAGGGTGTCAGGCCGGTGGGCAGCAGGCGTTCGGGCAGTTGCAGCACCAGGCGGCCGTGCTCGGGGTGTTGCGGGAATTCGATGCTGACATATGGCAGTTCATCTTGCAGGCGTCGGCTCATTGGCCAATCGAGTTTGCGCATGAAGGTCAGGTGGCTGGCCTGCTCGGCGCTCAGCGGCGTGGTGCCAAGGCTTTGCAAGTGCGGCCCGATAACGGCCACCCAGGTGTCCTCGGCTTGTTCCAGTTGCCTGCGCCAGGTCTCGACGCCCACTGCACCGCCCTGCTCCCAGGCGTCTTCAGCTTGTTGCGCATAGCGCGCCAGGTAGGCCTGGTCGGCCTGGGACAGGAAATAGGTGCTGCGCTCCACCGACAGGCCCCATGTCCAGATCAGCCAGACCAGCAACAGGCAGAAGCTGACCTGCAGCAGGGCCAGTTTCCACAACAACGGGTGGCGACGCATCAGGGCTGCTCCGCGTCGACCAGGATGTACCCCTGACCGCGCACAGCCTGGATCTGCAGGTGCTGGGCGTTGATGTCGGCCAGTTTGCGACGCAGGTTGCACACGTGCACATCCAGGCCGCGGTCCAGGCGGGTATAGGCCCGGTGCAGCACGGTCTGGTAGAGGAATGGCTTGCTCAAGGCTTCGCCGGGATGCGCCCGCAGCGTTACCAGCAAGCGGAACTCGGACGCGGTAAGGCCCGCGGCACTGCCGTTGTGGATAACGTCCTGGCGGTCGTGGTCCAGCATCACTTCGCCGACGTCGGCCCGCAGTGCCGTGCCGCGATCGAAGGCCACGCGCCGCAGCAAGGCATCGACCCGTGCGTCCAGCTCCGCCAGGCTGAAGGGCTTGGGCAGGTAGTCGTCCGCACCCCGGGTAAAGCCGCTGATGCGGTCCTGTTCGGCCCCCAGCGCCGACATCAGCATGACCGGCACTGCCTGTTGCCGGCGCAGCTCGTCGAGCAGACTAAGGCCGTCCATGCCTGGCAGCATGATGTCCAGCAGTACCAGCTCGAACTGCGATTGCCGTATGGCATTCAGGGCCTGTGTGCCGCTGGCGCAAGCGTGAACCTGAAAGCCTCGGTTGAGGAAATGGTGTTCCAGGTCCTGACGCAGGCTTGCGTCGTCTTCGGCAAGGAGGAGTGAGGTGGGCACGGCGAGCCTTGAATGAGAACTTGTATCAGTTACGAATCATCCCATTGCGCGTGGCCAGAGGGCAACGCCTTGATGTGTTAAGAAGGTTAATGATGCTGCACCCCGGTTTTTCCTCCGGTATCGTTCGCAAAAAGCAACTTATGTCGTTTGCGAATTAATATCATTTGGGCGAAGGGTGTGTCATGACCGGTTTCAAACGTGTGGGGAGCCCGCGACGGGTACGGGGCTTGCTGGTGCTGGGGTTGCTGGCGCCGTTTTCGTTGTCGGCACTGGCCGAAACGGTAGCGACCCAGGCGGCAGCCGAAGACAGCTCACTCGACCTGCCGGCATTGACCATCGAAGGTAATCGCCTGTACGACATGCTGCCCTCGGAAGCGACCGGTGGCTACAGTGTCGATGCCGCGACCGTGGGCACCAAGACGCCTGCGGCGCTGAAGGACATCCCGCAATCGATCACCGTTTACACCCAGGACTACGTCAAGGACCGCCAGTTCGTGCACCTGGATGACCTGGCCAAATACACTGCCGGCCTGCGCACCCTGACCAATGACAGTGGCCGTTCGTCGATCTACGCCCGTGGCTACGAGTACAGCGAGTTCAACATCGATGGCCTGCCGGCCCCCATGGCCAGCATTTTCGGCACCGTGCCGTCGCTGGCGGCGTTCGACCGTGTCGAAATCATGCGCGGCCCGGCCGGGCTGTTCAGCAGCACCAGTGAACTGGGTGGCATCGTCAACATGGTGCGCAAGCGCCCTACCGCCGAGTTCCAGGGTCACGTCGAAGGCAGCTACGGCACCTGGGACACCAACCACGAAGAAATCGACCTGAGCGGGCCGCTGGATGACGCCGGCCGCGTGCGCGGGCGTTTCATCGCATCCCGTGACGACACCAATGGCGAAGTCGATTACAACGCCAACACCAGCAACAGCTACTACGGTGCGCTGGATGTCGACCTGGATGACGCCACCACGCTGTCGTTCGGCCTGATGCACGAAGTGAAGAACATCACCCCGCACAACGGCTACCCGGCAACCTTGTCTGGCGACGTACCCGACTTCAGCCACTCGCGTTTCCTGGGTGCGGACTGGAACTACTTCGACGGCAAGACCACCGACCTGGTCGCCGAACTGACCCACCGCTTCGACAACGGCGGTTATGGCCGTGTCGCCGCCCGTGGTTCGCACCGCGACACCAATTACCTGTATGCCTTCACCGCAACCAACGCCACTACCGGTGCCAACTCCGAGCGCGCCAGTGCCCGCGACTTTACCCAGGACACCTACTCGCTGGACGCCAGCTACAGCCAGCCGTTCGAAGCGCTTGGCCAGGTCAGCGAATTCGTGGTCGGCACCGACTACAAGAACTACGACACCGAGTACCTGAACGGCACCACCAACCTGGGCGCCATCAACGTCAACACCTACTCGCCGAAGCAGTTCGCCAAACCGTCGCCCAACTACAGCACCGAGACCGTCATGCAGGAAGAGGAATACGGCCTGTATTCCAAAGTCACCTTCCGCCCGATCGAGCGCCTGGCGCTGATCGCCGGTGGCCGGTTCAGCTGGTATCGCGGTGATTTCTACACCACCACCCTGAGCAGCGGTGCTACCACCAACGACAGCAAGCGTGTGGATGGCCACTTCACCCCGTATGGCGGCCTGGTCTACGACCTGACCGAGAACCACGCGTTGTACGCCAGCTACTCGCAGGTGTTCAAGCCGCAGTCCGACACCGACAGCAACGGCCGGGTGCTGAAGCCGCGTGAGGGCGAGCAGTACGAATTCGGCCTCAAAAGCAGCTACTTCGGCGGCGATCTCAACACCCGCTTCTCGGTGTTCCGCCTGACCGACAAGAACCGCGCCACCACCGAATATGACGAGGATGGCGTAGACACCAACTTCTCGGTGGCCTCCGGCAAAACCCGCGTCAAGGGTGCCGAAGTGGAAGTGAGCGGCAAGCTCACGCCGAACTGGGAACTGCTGGCCGGCTACACCTGGATGGAAACCGAAACCCTCAAGGGTGATGCCGAAACCACGTTCTTCATCATGCCGCGCAACCAGGCGTCGCTGTGGAGCAAGTACACCATCAGCCAAGGCCCGCTGAACGGCCTGGCCATTGGCGGCGGTGTATCGGCAATGAGCAACTTCTATTCCGAGAATGGCGGCGTGCGCATCGATGCACCGGGCTATGCCACGGTGGATGCGATGTTGTCGTACCCGGTTACCCCGAAGCTGACGGCCACCTTCAACGTCAACAATCTGTTCGACCGGGACTACCTGTCGCGTGTGGGGTCGACGTCGACATTCAACTTTTATGGGCCATCACGCAGCATGATGGTTGGAGCGCGGTATGACTTCTGACAGCCGCCTCTGAAC
This sequence comes from Pseudomonas sp. NPDC008258, assembly GCF_042956345.1. Taxonomy (NCBI): domain Bacteria; kingdom Pseudomonadati; phylum Pseudomonadota; class Gammaproteobacteria; order Pseudomonadales; family Pseudomonadaceae; genus Pseudomonas; species Pseudomonas sp. NPDC008258. The sequence goes on along the minus strand of NZ_JBIBGE010000014.1, from coordinate 83,829 downwards.
AGACCTGGCTCCAGGCGGTTGAGTGTTTTCAGGAGATTTAATAATGAAAACAAAGGCTTGTATCAACCGCATGGCGTCATGACAAATTTTTGCCGCTTGGCGTGTGCAATCGGCAAACGCGCACTAGAGTTAATGCCCAACGGAGCGCTTGCTGTGTAGGCAGGAGGTCTGCAAGGACGCTGGAGCGTTGTTGAGATGGACGGCTGGTATTGAGGAGTAAGCCCCATGTAGACAATGAAATCGAGAGTGTCCTGGCATCCCTGCGAGGGGAATATGATTGAAGACCCATACATCCTGTTCACCCGAATTCCTGTTGTAGTAGACGAGCAAGGCAATGTGTTCACAGACCCCCTGTGGGTCAAAGACATAGCGCTGCATCTGGGCTACATAAAGCACTTCAGCATGTGCTGCCCTGTAGAGCGCGACGGCAACATTGACGGGCTGCAAAGCATCAGTCATCTGGATATAAAACGGATTTACGGGTTGCGCAAAGACTATGGGCTTGCGTCAGTCCTGAAGAATTTCATTCCGAATTTCATCACCGTTTTCATCGCCTGCAAGCGCGCCAGGATCGTTCATTCGGACGGGGCCGGTTGGGCATTCCCCTTGTCCTTCTATGTGTTGCCGCTCAAGCCGTTCTTGCGCTTTCAATGGGTGATTGTCATTGAGTCTTCGTTCTGGATGCTGGCTCAGGGGCAGGCGCGAACCCTCAGGGCAATCATCGAACACCATGTACACACCGTATTGTTGAAGCGCTGTGTGAAGCTGGCGAATGCCAGAATATTTACCCAGTCCTTCTACAAGGACTATTTTCTAGGGCGCACCAACAGCCGCTCGTTGATCAACCCGGCCAGCTGGCTCGATAAAAAGTTCATGGTGGCCCCCGAAACCGTCAGAAAACGATTCGAAGCCAGGCGTGGCCGTGCAGTCCACTTGCTTTACCCGTCACGTCTCGTGCTGGATAAAGGTGTTCTGGTAGTGCTTGAAGCCATTGAGCAACTGGAAGTCGAAGGCGTTGATATCAGTGTCACCCTGATGGGAGAGGGTGATTTGAAAGCGCACTGCCTGCGCTTTGCCGCTGAAAAGCGTGGCAGCGTCCAGGTGAGGTTTCTGAACGCGGTTGATTATGGCAAAGACTTTTTCAGCATCATTGCCCAGCATGACTGGCTGTTGGTGCCGACATTGAAGCAGGAACAGCCCCGCATCATTTTTGACGCGTTCAGCCAGGGCGTTCCCGTCATCGGTTCCGACACCTGCGGGGTGCTGGACATCACGAGCGAGCACAACGCGTTGACGTTTGAAACCGGAAACCCGTCCAGCCTGGCAGAGCGCATTCGACATGTTACCCGGCATCCCGAGCTGGCGTTGGAAATGGGGCTCGCCGGGCTGGATTATGCGACGGGGAAAACACACTTGCAGATGCATCAAGTGCGCGAGGCGTTCCTCAAGAGCAGCTTGGTGCTCTCTGCCAGCCCGCGCGCCGACCGAGACTGACGACGGGCAACCCGATCAGCGACTGATAACCATCTGCTCACCAGCCTGTCGAACCTGCAGCCGACATTTCTGCAGGCATTAAAAAGCCGGCTTGTGGCCGGCTTCTATCGCGTCCATTCCAATCCGATAAGATCCGCTATACCCTTGATTTACCGGAGTTTGACGGTAGTATCCGTCCATTAACGGTCGTTGAGATTCGAGTGAATGCAGCGATTTAGTGTGGGTCAGGGTGTGGGTGTGATGTGATGTCAAAATTGACAGCAGCAGGCGTCAAGAGCTTAGCGAAACTGGCAGTGCCCGGAATGACCAACGACGGGAGGGGGCTTTATCTCCAAATTAGTAAAACGGGCGGAGTGAGCTGGATTTTCCGCTACAAGGTGGAAGGGAAATCTAGGTATATGGGCATCGGCCCGTATCCAGCTGTTTCCCTAGCTCAAGCCAGGGAGGCAATTGACGCCCCCCGTCGGCATCTTGCCCAGGGAGTTGACCCACTAGAAGCGCGAGCATACGAAGAGGAGTCTCGCAGAAAAGCCATTAGCGCCGAGCAGGCGCGGGCGGTTACGTTCACGAGTGCAGCGCGGCGTTATCGAGAAATGCATGGTGGGGCTTGGTCTGAAAAGTGGTATCTGGGGTGGTGGCGGAAGCTTGAACTATATGCATTTCCCATCGTAGGAGATCTACCAGTTGCAGCTGTAGATACCGGTACTGTGCTTAAAATTCTTACTCCTATTTGGTCTACTAAAACGCGTACAGCAGATGAAGTGCGTGGCCAGATCGAAAATGTGCTCGATGCTGCTAAAGCCCTGGGCTGGCGGCAAGGAGAGAACCCAGCAAGGTGGCGGGGACATCTCATTAACCTGCTCGACAATAAAGAGAAAAAAAAGGCAAGGAAGCGGGAGCATCACTCTGCGATGAGCTGGAGTCAAGTGCCCGCTTTGATGTGTAAACTTTCCGAGATTAAATCGCGTGATGCATATGCAGCTCGCTTACTTATTCTAACCGGGGCAAGAAGCCAAATGGTACGTTTGGCTACTTGGGATGAGTTTGATTTAGAGTCGAAAGTTTGGTCGTTGACTGCCGAAAGAATGAAAATGAAAGTGGCTTTCAAGATTCCTCTTGCAGATGAAGTTGTAGGTTTTTTGAAAGATTTAAGAGCAGGGGCTACATCAGGTTTTCTTTTTCCTGGACGAGGCGCTAGCGGTGCGATGCACGCAAATGCTATTAGGAATCTACTACATGGTCTGGGGCATGTTGAGATTACCAGGCATGGTTTCCGAAGCACTTTTAGGGATTGGGCCGCTGAGTGCACAGATTTTTCGCGAGAAGTATGCGAGATGGCCTTGGCGCACGATGAGCGCGATCAAACAGAGAGTGCTTACTCTCGAACCGACTTTTTTGATAAGCGCCGCATTCTGATGAGTGAGTGGGCGAGTTTCGCTACCAATATGGTTGTCGCTAAAGTCTCTGTAATAGGAAGTGGTACATGAAAGGCTCGGGTACTCCAACTTATAAAGCCATTGGTAAGGCAATTCTCAATCTTCACGACGAAATTGCAATGGAAGTTGGCGGGTCAGCTGATCCACTTGGTTTTCCAAGGATGAAAGACATAGCCGAAACGATCTGTCTTCTGGTCGAAGATGAGGAATTAAGGGTGACGGCGTTGGGAGGGTTCATTGAAGGGATAGCTAAACTTGAGGAGGTTGCTGACGAAAATCCTGAATGCCGGCGGGGGATCGCCATTGGTGCCCAAACTCTATTGAACTCGATGTGGGACGTCGCTATGTATGTTGCGAGCCATCGAATGGAGTCTGAGCTAAAAAGAATGGCCCCACTTTTCAGTCAAAATGAAAAGAAAGACGTCGTCATGAATTTTGCGAAAGAAACAGCTCGTAAATTTTGGGCTCATGATACCCACCAGTTGCTTCGCAGTAGCACCATGGCTGATTTAGTTTATAGGTACTTGGTGGAGATGGGTTTGACTGATTATTTACCTGGGTCGCATGAACGTCTCAAAGAATGGATAAAATCAGAAGCTCCAGGTTACGCCACGGCAGGAGGACGGCCAAGGAAACCCCCCAAAGCGTAACGGTAATGGGTATTTTCGATACGGCCAGGGCTTTTACGTTGTCAATTTATCTCTAATGTTCACGGTCATTCATCTTTGCGTCGCAAGAAGCCTGGAGTATGACTGTGAATCGTCGTGTTATGCGTTTGCCAGAAGTTATCAATGCCACCGGCTACAAGCGTTCGGCTATCTACCAACTGATGCGAGAAGGGAAATTTCCAAAGTCAAAGTCTCTTGGCGTTCGTGCAGTGGGCTGGTGTTCTGAGGACGTCCAGACTTGGGTGGACGCGCGTCTCGATGCCGGTGTCCAAGCGTGAGGAACTTTTCCACCCCTACATTGGCCGGAATTCTTACTCCCAGTGATGTTTTTGAAGATCTTTTTCCAACTAGGCCGCAAATTGGTTTTTATTTCGATACCGAATGTGAATATGGCCAATTCGAGGGTTGGGACGATGACATACTATTCTCGATCCTTCCAAGTCTTGAGTCGCCTCTCGATCAAATCGCTGCATATGATGAAGTTGGCCTGACAGAATTGGCTCGAGTTATCGCCTCTAGTCATGAGCAATACCTCAAAGTTGCTAGCCATTCTGACCAGGTTGTTCATTTACGTTCAACTCATGCATTTAATATTTCGTTGCGCATCACGAAGCGCTCAACCCACAGTGGCCTAATCGGCAGGATCAGTGACGCCAGATGGTGGCGCCGACAGATAAATCGGATTGCAGATCAAAGAAGAGAGCATCTGGCGCAGACCAGGCGTCAGCTGGGTCGAGCAGCTAGCGAGCAATGCTGTAGCGCCGCCACTCTGGCGATAATGAAAGCAAGAAAAGCTAAAACAGATGCGTACTTGAGCCGGGCTTATAAAGCTGTCAGCAGTACCCTTGAGCATAACAATCCTATAGTGTTTTCACTATTAGAGGTGGCCCGGGCCCAGCAAGCCAATAGGATTAATGAGCTGTATTTGGATATTAAGGCCATGGAAAAAATTGCTGAAAGCAGGGGGTGGTGCTGGATGTTTCTTACTCTTACTGCTCCAAGTCAATATCACTCGAATCCGGCAATTGGAAAAAATAGCTATAATCCTGGCCTAAGTCCTCGTGATGCTAATGGTTTTATTGGGAAAGACTGGAAGGCAATCAGAGGTGCGTTAAAAGAGCAAGGATTCAAGCCCTCTGATAGTTATTATGGGTTCAGGGTTACAGAAGTGCATGAGGACGGTTGCCCGCACTGGCACATCCTCGTTTTTCATGAACCTAAGATCGCTGAAGTGGTCGAGAAGACTATGGAGCGTTTATATAGGGGCAGGCCTGGTTCATATTTTCAGAAGAATAAAGAGAAAATAATTCGTATCGGATTGCCTAAAGATGATGCCTGCGCGGCAAGCGCCGCGACTTATATATTCAACTATCTTTCTTTCGCCCTGTCAGGGGGTGGTGATGGCACTTCATCATCGAGCACGGCTTACAAGTACCAGTGCGCCATCAAGGCCATGGGTGCAAGGCAATATCAAGTATTCGGGATCAGAGGCTCTCATGGAAAGTTGCGGGCCCTAGCAAAGGTGAGGCGGCTGCCAGGTTGTCCTCCTAATATCCTTCAGCTGGCTAACCGTCTGCACGTTGACCAAGGAGTGGAAGGTCGCAACGAAATTCAGCTGAAAGCGAGAATGGACTTTTTTATCAGTGAGGCTGGAAAAATTGAGTTCATTAAAGAGGCCAGCCTGAACGCATTCGGTGAGACCGTAGACAGAATCATTGGTCTGAAGCACCAGGATGATGAATCTGGGGTGATTATCTCTGGTTTTTGCGAGGACCTTGATGAAGGGGTAGCCATGAAAATTTCGGGGCGAGCTTCTTCGTGAAAGAACGCAATTATTGTTAATTGTTCAAGAGGGGTAGAAGCAGATCTATCCTGCATGTTCCAAACCCTGGTAACAATGGCCTGTAGAGATTCTAGGAATAGTTATGTCAACTGAATTTGTAAAAAAGCTTTCTGAGGTAAAAGCATTCATTGCCGAAGGAGGCAATGCATCTCAATGGTTCGCGCGAGCTTACGCCTCTTGGTATTGGGTTACTGACTTCTGGGAGGTTAACTTAAACGGGTATGAACACCTGGATGCGACCAACAGAGAGCTATTCACAGAGATGCTGAATTTGCGCAAGTTAGATGGCTGGGCAGATTCGGCACTGTACGAAGTGGCGCTCTTCGCGGTTGAGAGGTGGAATTTGCTACCACCCGGGAGGGATGGGGCTTAAATCTGGTTGCGTCATCGGCCTTGCAGGCGGGGTTTGATTATTTACTGCAATATGCTTGTCGATAATTCGCTGCAACGAATCCGCCCTTGCTTTTTCGGCTGCTAGTCGTGAACCAAGGGCGGCAACGTCTTGCTGGCTTTTGTTCAACTGGAGTTCTCGCTCGTTAACCTCATCAGTCCATTGCTTAAGCTTCAGCTCAGCACGGTATATTTCCCCTTCTCGTCTATCCACGGCTTTCTCACGCGAGCTACGAGATTTCCGCTTGCGACGTTCCATTGATACTCCCAGAGCGTTAGCGCTTGCGAGTGACTCTGCATGTATCCAGCCTTCTGTTTCCCGGCCTAGAGCCTTTGCGGCGTAGTCTAGCGCTGTGAGCTTCGGCGCTTCGCCAGTGGTTGCAAGTAGTCGATAGAACGAAGCCACTTCATCATGTTTTGCTTTCGATCCCTTAACACCACGCGAAAGCCCTCGAGTGGCACCACAGCGCGAGTGAAAACTATCCTGCAGTTGTCGCATGAGTTTTGGCCCTCCCAGATAATCCCTAGCGCTCAGCCGGCCATCCGTGGTCAGAGGTACCACATAGGCCACCAAGTGTGGTGTGGACTCATCCAGGTGTACGACTGCACTTAGTACGTTAGCTGCTCCATGGCGGTCGCGGAGCCAAGATAATGCATCTCGAAAATATCCATTCCCCAAATCGTCAAGCCGACCACCATGGCGCTTAAAAGCTTCAGGGGATGCTGTAATCATATATTCGATTCCAAGTACCGCATCAATTCGACGCTTTTCAGGAAGTAGATTCTTGAATGCGTTGACCAGCTGAGCTGTATTTTTTGCACCAATCACTTTGTTCTGATTAAGCATGCCAGGAGCAGCATTAGGTGTTAGTTGCTCTCTAAATGTATGGCGTGCAGATCGAGCAATTGCGCCAAAGTTTTTTAGTTTTTTTGTGCGAATAATTGAGTACATGTATCACCCCAGCGTCGGGTGGCTGTCGTAGGTGAGTCTTAGGTTTTCTTTCATAAAACTGGGGTTTTGTGGTTGGCGTAAGATGTTAAGTAATAGCTTGATCGTCATCATGATTAAATCAAAAAGCGATGCGTCTACTCTAAAGAACTCGCCATCAGGGGTGTCTAGCTTTTCGGCCATCCCCCACTCTTCTATTTCGTACATGGCTTCCCAGACATTCTCGGGTATGCTTTTGCGTGGGACGCAATAATTTTCACCGCTGCGGCTCAAGCAGGGTGCCCATTTGATAACTTCATGGATTTCTGATTTTAAACTTAATGCTGTGAATTCATTGCCAGCGTGTAACCACATTGCGCGGTTATCTGAGCTCAAGTCTTTCATGGTGGAAGGCCCCGTCGCTTATTGTTGTTATCAACATTATGCAAATGGAGCATGAGGTGTTGCAATAATATAAATCGGATGTGTAACCCACTACGCTTCCGTTCCGGAAGGTGGGCCAGCGTGCCGCTGGACTGCGCGTCGCTTCGCTCCTTAAAGGCAAAAGCCCAGGGATCGCCCTGGATGCTCGGGGGTAGGGAGGAAAGCTCTCCCCACCCCCTTGCATAGTATGCGATTAGCAAACTGCCTCAAGGGTTCGCTGCGCCACGATCCTCACCCGTTCCTGCTCGCTTCACTGCGCGGGCTGCGGCTTCCGGTCGTGCCCTTGACCCTTTTGAGATTGGTGAACTGATGGAGAATGTTCTCCGTTTGCGGACTTTACGAGTAGCTTTCCGATTTGGTAAGAGTCACTTAAGGCGAGTATACCCACTAACCGCCATCAGGTTGAGAGGCAGGCATATTCAAAAAGTCTTCAAGAACTCTACAAACTTCCTTAGTCATCTCGGGATATTTTTCATTTAGATACGAGTACAGGTCTTCGTAAGAGATTCTGAATTGTCTTTTTATCGCCTTGATAAATTTTTTTTCAGGTTTATCTCCGCGCAACGGCTCTATCAAAGGTTCAGGAAGAATAAAGTCACCATTCTGGTAGTCTTCATATATCTTTTTTTCGATGCTCAAAAATGGAATACAGTATGTGTTGTTCTTTCTACCGTTGCGAGTGCCTGCATAATCCCCATCAAGAATAGCAAGGACGTTTTCTTGCGGGCCAAAAAAGCCTTCACGAATATTTTTCTGCAGCAACTGTGCCACGTTGTCTCCACCACCAACAGGGATAATCTGGTAGGTGTAGAAGCTTGGAATTTTATGGGTAATTATTAGGAATTTGAAAAAGTTCTCTAGTGCAGGGTCTTCGGTGAGGATATAGCGATCCCAGCCATCAAATCCAAAGAGAATTGATTTTACGTAATTATATGAAACCGGCTGTGTCGTTATCGTGCCATCTTCGCAGCTCATGTAGTGCAGCTCGCCATCGTCCATCGTTCGCATTATAGCCATCGAATGCGTGGTAAATACGATACTGACGTTTTCTGTTCTGCAAAATCTTCTAAGCCATTCAATTAAACGACTCTGGGCTGCGGCGTCTAGGGATATATCGATTTCATCAATAACTATAAGTTTTGAACTGCCTTTTATTTTTCTGTAAAGAGATATCAGAAAGAATTCGCCTGAGCTTAAATGATCTTCTCTAACATATCTGTCATCTTTCAAGGGCATGATGTAAAACGGTGTTCTACCTACCCGTACTTCTTTGAGTTCTGAGAACTTATCGTTGCCGTAGACATCTGCAAGTAGCTGTATTAACTCTTCTGGAATATGGTATTCCGATAGCATTACAGCAGTTCGTATATCGTTGTCCGCAGAACTAATGCTTTGGAAGGCATTAAATCTTTGGCCCCATGGTATAGGGAGTTCAACCTCAATCTGTTTTTTCAATTCTAGAGGGAATACATCCTTGCTGTTTAGGTCTTCAAGGTCGCTGTCGTATTCGAAATTATAAATCGCGCCATCGCACGTGTAGGTTATTTTGCTTCCAGGTTTAATGGTTCCAGCCTGTGCCATTTTAGAAAAAGTATCAGAATTTTTTAGATTTCTGATCGACTTTATAAGCGTGGTCTTACCTATGCCATTTTTCCCAACAATGCAAGTTAACCCATTTCTATTAAGGTCTAAGTTAACGTGGAGTTTGGCTATGTGCTGGACATTGCTAACTTCGATATACAGTTGCATTACGAAGTCACCGAAATATGTATGATTTTGTCAACCGCTGTGGCGCCGTATTTCTTCCTGAGCTTATCCAGAAAGCTTGGATCCACGGTATTTATGTAATTCAGTTGCCCAGAAAACTTCTTCAATGCTTTTTCTAGATCATTTTCCTTAAGGAAGGATGAAAACATCCTTTTGTCTTTCAGAAGTAAATGCATAGCTGTTTCGGATCGTTTTTTGAATTTTCCATCAACAGATACCTTGCCGTTGGGCAAAATCGCAATGCCTAGAATTTTTATTTTTTCGCCAGGGCGGGTTAGCTTAGTTTTATGAGGGTTGAGCTTAATGGTTTCGCTGAGCTCTTTGTTTAAAATCTCAGTGACCTTGGCGCTCAAGGTGTTCATCCAGACTTCATTGTTGCCGGATACGATTATGTCGTCAGCATACCTAGTATAAGTAAGCGAATGCTCGTTGCACCAAGCCAATAACTTTTTGTCGAAATTGAATAAACATGCGTTGCTTATTGCTGGCGAGGTCGGGTATCCAGGAGGGAGTGCTTCGTCAATTGTTACCAATTCCAGTATTCTATCTATCCAAACCTCAATGTCAGCTATAGGGCATGCTTCAAGTGAGGAGAGAATGGTCTTCTTTATTATTTTACTGGTTATGTTTCCAAAGAAATTTTCTATGTCGGACTGGAAGAAAAATTTGTTGCATGCATGTTTCTCTACTGCGTCGACTACATTGAATCCTTTTCGGTAAGAGTAGACAACATCATTCTCGATAGGGAGTCGATCAAACAGTATGCGACTTAGGAAGCTCAAATAGAGCTTGAGGGTTTTTCCAGGGCTGAATACAGTTCGGCCTTCAAAGTCTATTTTTGAATATGCTTTGCTTACATCCAGGTTCAAGAACTCTGAAAAATCCAGATTTCCTCGAAATGTTGCATAAAACAACTGGTCTAAAGGTCGTTTATTCATGGCTAAACTGCTCAATCTGCCAAATTAAATCAGGAACTATTTCGTTTCTGAAATTTGTATAAACGATCATGATAGTCGATTCAGGATAGGTTTTCGACATCCTCCAGATTTTCGTAGGAAGGAGAAGAGAGCAGAATACCTAGGGGGGAAGTGGTACTTTAGTCTTGAGGGTTGCTTTGCCGTTTGGCAGCAGACTGCATAAGTAAATTTCGGCGTTTGGAGCAGGTGCTTGGCGTTACAGGATGGGGGATGAGGTGGTATCGGATGAAGCAGGAGAGGGGAGGTAAAGGCTGGAGGTTGTGATCTCCTTACTATCTGTGTAGGCCTGTGCTGTTTCCAGCATAAGCCTACACAAACGTAAGACGGAGACTAGACACCTGTAGAGGCCAGTATTCCAAACCGACTGGAGATACTCCTAGTCACTGGCATGACCTGATCATAAGCGATGCCTTACCTACAATCAAGTCAGTAGGATAGGGGATTGCCTGGTAAGCCGTCCGTAACCAAGGGCATGAATCAACCGGGGAGCAGCCACGACCTGATTCGCAGATGCAAGCGCATAGCCGGCTACACCTACCCTGATGGCTCAAGGCCGGCTCTCGTATCTGTCAATCGGCTTCGGTTGTAGCCGGGGAGGCGGGGGGCAGCTACCGCAGCTAACTTTCATGAGGCACCGGCTAGCCCTCCGCCCCCTTGGGAGCGGAGGAAAGCGCGAGCGGAATGGGATAATGAATTCTAAACCGTCGCAGAAAGCCGCATATCCGATCTAGCAGAAAATCGATTGAAGACCCAAAGCCATGTGTGGGTCAAGGTGTGGGTCAGATCTAAGGCTTTGGCCTAAAAACTAGCTTTTTCTGGGCTGATTGGAAATAAAAAGCCGGCTTGTGGCCGGCTTCTCGGGGACGCTTCCGACTAATTTATGGTAAGCCGCAATCGCCTTAACTGTGTGGCCATCAAGGGCCTGAAAGAGATGGCAGACACCCGTGTGGGATATCGCCGAGCCCTCTGGACTGCGGCTCGCGCCGGTCGGGGCTGAATGTGCGGCGTAGCATACAAGGGCACGCGCCGGATGCCCAGCAAAAAATGGCACAGGTTGTTTCAGCCGGGCCGCTGCTGGCGGAAATGTGACCAGTGGAATATCCAGCCGAGAATCTCCAGGCCCTGCGCATGGCGCTGGGCAGGGGTGTAGCGTTCGACTGCGTAGTTGTAGCGGTCATGGCTGTGCAGGTACAGCGTGTTCTGTGGGCCGATGCTGAGGTTGTTGACCCTGAGCACACCGTTGTGCAGCAGGGCATAGGTTTCACCTTGCACCACCCGTTTCATGCTCAGGTCGATGGCCAGGGTGGCCTGCTGCGCAATCAACGGCAGCATGTTGCTGTCGGGCATGGCCATGCAGATCGCGTTGTCCGTATGCACGCCCAACCTTCTCAGGGCTTTTTCGGGCAGGCGCAGGTGCTTGTTTGCCACCGGCGCAAGCAGGCCGTTGCGCAGTTCGTAAAAGGGTACTTTCAGCTCCCGGGCACGGTGCGCCCACAGTGGGCTGGGCGGGTTGGCGGGGGCTGGCCGAGGCGGGCAGTTGCGCTGGATAGCGCTTGGGTGTTTGGGCCCTTCACCCGTGCGCAGCCAGCGTCGATGCACACAGAACAGGTCGGCCAGTTCGTCCAGGCGGGCCAGGGGAACGCCGCGGTTGAACCAGTTGTTGACGTGCTGCGGTGTAACGCTGCGCTGAGCAGCGAAATCGGAAGGGGTCAGGCCGCATTCGTGGAGAAGGGCTTTGAGGCGGTCGCCGGAAGTGTTCATGCCGCGAGTCTAGCGATGGGGTACCCGCAAGGAAATGAACCGCGTGTTGATGGTATTTGTAGGAACTGTGCCTGCTTGTAGGGCGTTGGTGTAGGACTGCGTAGGACTTTTTACCGATGACGGATTCCGACGCCGCTTTGGGCATAAAAAAACCCGCCGAAGCGGGTTCTTTTTTCAACCGGTATCAGCCCTTGTAGGCAGCAACCGATTTGGTGATCGCGGCACGGGCGGCGTCGGCGCCTTCCCAGCCTTCGATCTTGACCCACTTGCCCTTCTCGAGATCTTTGTAGTTGGCAAAGAAGTGCTCGATCTGCTGGATCAGCAGGGCTGGCAGGTCGGTGTATTCCTTCACGTCAACGTACAGCTGCGACAGCTTGTCGTGAGGAACAGCGATGACCTTGGCGTCGCCGCCGCCGTCGTCGGTCATGTTCAGCACGCCAACCGGACGGGCGCGGATAACCGAGCCTGGTGCTACCGGGTAAGGGGTAACGACCAGCACGTCCAGCGGGTCACCGTCGTCGGCCAGGGTGTTCGGGATGAAGCCGTAGTTGGCCGGGTAGAACATCGGGGTGGCCATGAAACGGTCGACGAACAGCGTGTCGCTGTCCTTGTCGATTTCGTATTTGATCGGCGCGTGGTTAGCCGGGATCTCGATGGCGACGTAGATGTCGTTCGGCAGGTCTTTGCCCGCCGGAATCTTGCTGTAGCTCATTGGGCAGTGCCCCCGTGTTTGACCAAAAAAGTGGCGGCGATTATAGGCATATTCTGCCGGGGCACGCCACGCCTGGCCTGATGTGCGGCCCCGTCAGGCGTGGCTTTCGCGGTATTCGGGGTGATCCGCTTGCAGTCGCAGCAGGCGCGCCAGCGGGTCCTGGCGGTAGAACAGCGACAATTGGTGGTAGACCTGTGGATAAGCCTGCTGGAGCAGGTCGGGGGCACTAAAGAAGTATTCGCTGGTGACGGCAAAGAACTCTGCCGGGTTTTCTGCGGCATACGGGTCGATGGCGGTTTCGGCGTCGGGGTCGTTGTCCAGCTGGCGGTTGAGGTTGTCGTACGCCTGCTGCATGGCCGTTGCCCATTCATCCACTGGCATGCCGCTGTGCAATGGCGGCAGGCCGTTGGCATCGCCATTGAGCATGTCGAGCTTGTGCGCCAGTTCATGGATGACCAGGTTGTAGGCCTCCCAGCCGCCACTGGCCAGCACGCCGTTCCAGGCCAGAATGATCGGGCCCTGTTGCCAGGCCTCGCCACTGTGCTCGCCGTCCCACACGTGCTCTACGCCGCTGGCGTCGCGGTGGCGTTGGGGGCTCTTGAAGTCGTCGGGGTACAGGATGATTTCGTGAAAGCCCTGGTACCAGTTCAACTCACCCAGGTGCAGCAGCGGCAACTGGGCCTGGGCGGCCAGCAACAGGCGCTGCTCGTCGTCCAGCTCGACCCCGGGCAGGCAGGTGAGGTGTTTGTCGAGCAGGAACAGGATGCAGGCTTCGCGCAGCCAGTGGTCTTCTTCGTCACTGATGCCGTCCAGCATCGGCAGGCGCTGGCGCACGGCCTGCCATTGCTGGGGGGCGATGGGGTAGCGCGCCAGGGTGCGCTTGCGCCGCCAGGCGCTGAAAGACCACATTTTCAGGTGTTCAGTGAGCCTTGGCCGCACGGCCCAGGCGGCCACGCAGCAGGCCGAGAATCATCGGCACCAGCGACAGCACGATGATGCCCACCACCATCAGCGACAGGTGCTGTTTGATGAAGGGGACGTTGCCGAAGAAGTAGCCCAAGGTCACCAGGCCACCGACCCACAGCAGCGAACCGGCAACACTGAAGCCGAGGAAGCGCGGGTAATGCATGTGCGCGATGCCGGCGACGAACGGTGCGAAGGTGCGCAGGATGGGCAGGAAGCGCGCCAGGGTCACGGTCTTGCCGCCATGGCGCTCATAGAATTCGTGCGTGCGCTGCAGGTAGTCGCGGCGGAAGATTTTCGAGTTGGGGTTGTTGAACAACCGCTCGCCGGCCGTTCGGCCGATCACGTAGTTGGTGCTGTCGCCCAGGATGGCGGCAGCCATCAACAGGCCAGCCAGCAGCACCGGGTCCATACCCCCGCCTGCGGCCACGGCGCCGGCGATGAACAGCAGCGAATCGCCCGGCAGGAAGGGCATGACCACCAGCCCGGTTTCACAGAAGATCACCGTGAACAGGATGGCGTAGATCCAGGGACCGTAATTGGTGACCAGCAGATCGAGATAGGCATCGAGATGCAGGATAAGGTCCAGCGGGTTGAAATCCATGTACAGCACCTGTGTTCTTGGGCGTAGGCTGGGTTACCTGGGGATGGGTAAATTTTCACACATGACAGGAGGGGCATTATACGGCTAAGTGAGGATCATGCCCGGGGAGTTTGTAGCGGGGGGTTACGGTGGGAGGCACAGATGGTTGTATTACCTGTACCGGCCACATCGCCGGCAAGCCAGCTCCCACAGGTTAATCACTGGCCTGAGGGTAGTGGTTAACCTGTGGGAGCTGGCTTGCCGGCGATGAGGCCGGTACAGGCAATAGAGTCAATCCAGGGAGATCGGCAGGATGTAGTTCTCGAACTCGGTATCCTTGCGAAAGCCGATGGATTCGTAGGTCTTGTGCGCTACATCGTTGTCTGCGCTGGTCGAAACCCGCATACGCACGGCGTTGGTCTCTTTGGCCATTTTTTTCGCTTCACGCATCAGGTGGTCAGCCACCAGCATGCGCCGCGAATCTTCGGCCACGTAGATATCGTTGAGTATCCACACCCGCTTCAGCGACAGTGACGAGTAGCTTGGGTACAACTGGCAGAAGCCCATCAGCTTGCTGTCGTCATCATCCGGTAGCGCCAGGTAAATCACCGATTCATCCCGTTTCAGGCGCTTTTCCAGAAAGCTGCGCGAGCTGTCGGGGTAGGGCAGTTGGCCGTAGAACTCACGGTATTTGACGAACATCGGCGTGAGCAGGTCGAGGTGTTCCAGGGTTGCCTTGATGATGCGCATGTGCGGCCCTCAGAGTCCATTTAGGGAAACAGCGAAATGCCTGCAGCGTTCAAGGGCATGCTGCCCAATGCGCTGCACAAGTGCAATCCGCCTTCCGTGACATGTTTTTTACCCTTTGCCGAGCAGGAAGTTACCTTTCTGGTGGGTGCTGTCTTCGCTCTCCAGGCTATGGACCTCGGCTTCGTCCTTCAAATTCACCCCGGAAAGCTGGCGTTTGCAGGCTTCGCGCATCAAGTACAGCAGGCGGTGCGCCGCCATGCCATAGCTCAAGCCCTCCAGGCGGATGTTGGAAATGCAGTTGCGGTAGGCATCGGTCAGGCCAACCTTCGGTGCGTAAGTGAAATACAGGCCAAGGCTGTCGGGCGAGCTCAGCCCCGGGCGCTCGCCAATCAGCATCACCGTCATCCGCGCGCCCAGCAGTTCACCGACCTCATCGGCCACCGCCACGCGGCCCTGCTGGACCAGCACCACCGGGGCGCTGCTCCAGCCGTCGGCGGCGGCCTGCTCCTCGAAACGGGCCAGGAATGGCAGGGTGTGGCGATGCACGGCCAGGGCCGACAGGCCATCGGCAACCACAATGGCCAGGTCGACGCCGCCGGGGTTGGCCTGCGCGTGCTGGCGCAAGGTGGCAATCGACGCTTCGCTCAGGCGCCGGCCCAGGTCCGGGCGCTGCAGGTACTGGTGGCGGTCACTGGCGGCGCTGTGCAGCACCAGGCTTTCGCGCCCTCGGTCACTCAGTTGCGTAGCCAGGCCGGCATGGTCGAAGGCCAGGTGCACGGCATCGCGGGCCTGGGCATGGGCGAACTGGAAGTCCAGCTGCGCCCCGGTCGGCAAGCTGGTGCCGGCGCGGCCCAGGGCGATACGCGCCGGGGTGAGCGTGCGCAGGGCCAGCCAAGGGTTGTCGGGGGTAGGCGTGCGATGGTCCATGGTCATCCCTATGCAAGCTGTGCCAAGGCCTGGCGGAAGGCAGTCGGCAGGTTGTCACCAAAGCGTACCCGGCCATCGGCCTGGGTGAAGATGCCGGTGCGGGCCAGCCACGCTTCAAATTCCGGCCCGGGCTTCAGGCCCAGGGTCTGGCGCGCGTACAGCGCGTCGTGGAACGAGGTGGTCTGGTAGTTGAGCATGATGTCGTCGGAACCAGGGATGCCCATGATGAAGTTGATCCCGGCCACACCCAGCAGGGTCAGCAGGGTGTCCATGTCGTCCTGGTCGGCTTCGGCGTGGTTGGTGTAGCAGATGTCGCAGCCCATCGGCACGCCCAGCAACTTGCCGCAGAAGTGGTCTTCCAGGCCGGCGCGGATGATCTGCTTGCCGTTGTACAGGTATTCCGGGCCGATGAAACCGACCACGGTATTGACCAGAAACGGCTTGAAATGACGGGCCACTGCGTAGGCGCGGGTTTCGCAGGTTTGCTGGTCGACGCCATGGTGGGCATTGGCCGACAGCGCGCTGCCCTGGCCGGTTTCGAAGTACATCAGGTTTTGCCCCAGGGTGCCGCGCTTCAGCGACAGGCCCGCTTCGTAACCTTCCTGCAATACGTTGAGGTTGATACCGAACCCGGCATTGGCCGCCTCGGTGCCGGCAATGGACTGGAATACCAGGTCCAGCGGTACACCCCGGTTGATTGCCTCGATCGAAGTGGTGACATGGGTCAGCACGCAGGCCTGGGTGGGGATGTCGTAACGCTGGATGATGGCGTCGAGCATTTCCAGCAGGGTGCAGATCGAGGCGATGCTGTCGGTGGCCGGGTTGATGCCGATCATGGCGTCGCCGTTACCGTACAGCAGGCCGTCGAGAATGCTGGCGGCAATGCCGGCCGGCTCGTCGGTCGGGTGGTTGGGTTGCAGCCGGGTGGACAAGCGCCCGCGCAGGCCCATGGTGCCGCGGAACTGGGTGACTACGCGGATTTTCTGCGCCACCAGCACCAGGTCCTGCACGCGCATGATCTTCGAAACGGCTGCGGCCATTTCCGGTGTCAGCCCAGGCGCCAAGGCACGCAAGGTGTCTTCATTGGCCTCTTCGCTCAGCAGCCAGTCGCGCAGGCCGCCCACGGTCAGGTGGCTGACCGGGGCAAAGGCCTGGGCATCGTGGGTGTCGATGATCAGGCGGGTGACTTCATCGGCCTCGTAAGGGATAAGCGCTTCATTCAGAAAGTGCGTCAGCGGGATATTGGCCAGCGCCATCTGCGCGGCGACGCGCTCACCGTCGTTGCTGGCGGCGACGCCTGCCAGGCAGTCCCCCGAACGTGCCGGGCTGGCCTTGGCCATTACGTCCTTGAGGCTGTCGAAGCGGTAGACCAGGTGGCCGACCGTGTGTACGAAACTTGCCATACAGAATCTCCAGAGCCGCGGGTTGCCCCGCGGCGGGTGGCGGCGATCAGTGCAGGGCCTCTTCGGCCTTCTGGATCGCGGCGAATTCCTCTTCCGGTGTGCCCGCAACCAGGTGGTGGCGGCTGTAGAAAGCAAAGTAGGCAATTAATACCGCATAGATCACTGCGGCGCCAATCACCACCCGTGGGTCGACCAGGAAACCGGCTACCACGGCGATGCAGGCCAGCACCAGGGCAATGCCCGAGGTGAAGATGCCACCGGGGGTGCGGTACGGGCGCTCCATCTTCGGCCGGCGGATGCGCAGGGTGATGTGCGCGGCCATCATCAGCACGTAGGACAGGGTAGCGCCGAATACGGCAACCAGAATCAGCAGGTCACCCTGGCCGGTCAGCGACAGGGCAAAGCCGATGATGCCGGGAATGATCAGGGCCAGCACCGGGGCCTTGCTTTTGTTGGTTTCCGACAGCTTGCGCGGCAGGTAGCCGGCGCGGGACAGGGCGAAGATCTGCCGGGAATAGGCGTAGATGATCGAGAAGAAGCTGGCGATCAGCCCGGCCAGGCCGACCAGGTTGACGAAACCGCCCATCCAGGTACTGCCGCCGTAGGCCTTGGACAATGCCTCGACCAGTGGGTTACCGGAGGCTTTCAGTGCTTCGGAACCTGCACCGCCGGGGCCGACCACCAGAATCAGCAGGGCGAAGGCCAGCAATACCAGCATGGCACCAATCAGGCCGCGAGGCAGGTCACGTTTGGGGTTCTTGGTTTCTTCAGCCGCCAGCGGCACGCCTTCGACAGCCAGGAAGAACCAGATAGCGTAAGGGATGGCTGCCCACACGCCCACGTAACCAAACGGCAGGAAGCTGCTGGCGCCCACGGCGTCCGTTTTGGCGATGTCGAACAGGTTGGCTGCATCAAAATGGGGCACCATGCTCACCAGGAACACCGCCAGGGCGATGGCGGCGATGGCGGTGATGATGAACATCAGCTTTAGGGCTTCCCCCACGCCGAAGATGTGGATACCGATGAACACGATGTAGAACGCCAGGTAGATCACCCAGCCGCCGATGCCGAACAGTGACTCGCAATAAGCGCCGATGAACACGGCGATGGCGGCGGGCGCGATGGCGTATTCAATAAGGATTGCCGTGCCGGTCAGGAAGCCGCCCCACGGGCCGAAGGCGCTGCGGGCAAAGCCGTAGCCGCCGCCTGCGGTGGGGATCATCGACGACAGTTCGGCCAGCGAGAAACACATGCACAGGTACATGGTGGCCATCAGCAGGGTGGCGAGGAACATGCCGCCCCAGCCGCCCTGGGCCAGGCCGAAGTTCCAGCCGGCATAGTCGCCGGAAATGACATAGGCCACGCCCAGGCCGACCAGCAGTACCCAGCCTGCGGCGCCTTTTTTCAGTTCACGTTGCTGGAAATAGTCTGAGCCGACTTTTTCGAAGTCGACAGAAGAGCCTGCCGGCGAGCCGGCGGAATGATCGCTTGGCATAGTTTCACCTGTTGTTTTTCTTGGTGGCCGGGAAGGGGTCCGGGCCGATGGTGATGGGTACTGCAGGAAGCGAGCCAGAGCAGGTCTGGCCTCTTCGCGGGCTCGCCCGCTCCCACAGGTACTGCGCAGGTCGGGAGCCTTGCGCGGTCCCTGTGGGAGCGGGCGAGCCCGCGAAGAAGGCGACGCGGTTTAGAAGAAGCCCAACGGATTGATGTCGTAGCTCACCAGCAGGTTCTTGGTCTGCTGATAGTGATCAAGCATCATCTTGTGGGTTTCACGCCCAACCCCGGACTTCTTGTAACCACCGAACGCCGCATGCGCCGGGTACAGGTGGTAGCAGTTGGTCCACACGCGGCCAGCCTTGATCCCGCGGCCCATGCGGTAGGCACGGTTGATGTCGCGGGTCCACACGCCGGCGCCCAGGCCGAACTCGGTGTCGTTGGCAATCGCCAGGGCTTCGGCTTCGTCCTTGAAGGTGGTGACGCTGACCACCGGGCCGAAGATTTCTTCCTGGAACACGCGCATCTTGTTGTTGCCCTTGAGCAGGGTCGGCTGGATGTAGTACCCGGTAGCCAGCGAGCCTTCCAGTTTTTCGACCTTGCCGCCGGTCAGCAGCTCGGCACCTTCCTTCTGGGCGATGTCGAGGTACGACAGGATTTTCTCGAACTGCTGCTGCGACGCCTGGGCCCCTACCATGGTGTCGGTGTCCAGAGGGTCGCCGCGCTTGATCTGCAGCACCTTCTTCATCACCACTTCCATGAACTGCGGGTAAATCGACTCCTGTACCAGTGCCCGCGACGGGCAGGTGCACACCTCGCCCTGGTTGAAGAACGCCAGCACCATGCCTTCGGCGGCCTTCTCGATGAAGCTTGGCTCGGCCTGCATGATGTCTTCGAAGTACACGTTCGGCGACTTGCCACCCAGCTCCACGGTGGACGGGATGATGTTCTCGGCTGCGCATTTCATGATGTGCGAGCCCACCGGGGTCGAGCCGGTAAAGGCGATCTTGGCGATGCGCTTGCTGGTGGCCAGTGCTTCACCGGCCTCGCGGCCATAGCCCTGCACCACGTTGAGCACGCCTTTTGGCAGCAGGTCACCGATCACTTCCAGCAGTACGGTGATGCCCAGCGGGGTCTGTTCGGCCGGCTTGAGTACCACGCAGTTACCGGCGGCCAGCGCTGGCGCCAGCTTCCAGGCGGCCATCAGGATCGGGAAGTTCCACGGGATGATCTGCCCGACCACGCCCAGCGGTTCGTGGATGTGGTAGGCCACGGTGCCTTCGT
Source organism: Pseudomonas sp. NPDC008258 (assembly GCF_042956345.1). Classification (NCBI taxonomy): domain Bacteria; kingdom Pseudomonadati; phylum Pseudomonadota; class Gammaproteobacteria; order Pseudomonadales; family Pseudomonadaceae; genus Pseudomonas; species Pseudomonas sp. NPDC008258. The sequence continues at coordinate 64,005 of NZ_JBIBGE010000014.1, read as the reverse complement.
TGATCTCGGCTGCGCCGCCTTCCTGGGCGCGGATGCAGCCGGCGAAGTAACGGAAGTGGTCGACCGCCAGCGGAATGTCGGCATTCAGGGTTTCGCGAATCGGCTTGCCGTTGTCCCACGTCTCGGTGATGGCCAGCAGTTCAAGGTTCTGCTCGATGCGGTCGGCAATCTTCAACAGCACATTGGAGCGGTCCTGCACGGACGTGCGGCCCCAGGCGTCGGCGGCGGCGTGGGCGGCGTCGAGCGCTTTATCGATGTCTTCGGCAGTGGAACGGGGGAATTCGGCGATCAGCTTGCCATTCACCGGGGAGGTATTTTCGAAGTACTGCCCCTTGACCGGAGCTACGAACTCGCCACCGATGTAGTTGCCGTAGCGGCTCTTGAAGGAAACCTTCGCGCTCTCGGTACCGGGATGTGCGTAACGCATGGTGTGTCTCCTGGCTGTTATGTTTGTTGAGGAGTTGAGAAGCGTAGAGCAAAGGTTGGGCCAGCGTTTCGCACACCAGTAAATTCAATGACTTGGGTCATCTGGATGGGTTTGGTACGCGCTCAGTGTGCCAGCCCTGGTACGCGCAGGGGTGACACTTTGTGCCATTTGCGACACGTCACGGGAGGGTGCATTGCAAAGCCTTCCCGGGTGGAGGATGCTGGCGGGACTCTCTATCTGCGGAGAACTACAACAAATGCAGAGCAATCATTTCAGTCGTCATGCCCAGCAAGTCCATACCGTTGCCCATGGTGGCGCCGGGGAGGGCGGCAGTGACCCGTCCATTGCCCGCTCCTGGCTGCGCTGCCTGGAGGACTACCACCTCGACCCTTCGCTGATCGAAGCGCCCGTGGTGCTTGAACATGGGCGTTTGCTGGAGAGCCGCGAGCGCCTGCGCCAGGTGCTGCACATTGCCGACCATGAAATGAACAGCCTGCACCAGCAGCTTTCCGGGGCGGGCCACGCCGTACTGTTGACCGACGCCCGTGGGGTGATCCTCAATTGCGTCAGCGCCCCCACCGAGCGGCGCAGCTTCGAGCGTGCCGGGCTGTGGCTGGGCGCCGACTGGAGCGAGGCACGTGAGGGCACCAACGGCATCGGCACCTGCCTGGTGGAACGCCAGGCACTGACCATTCACCAGAACGAGCACTTCCGTGGCCGCCACACCGGCCTGACCTGCTCGGCCAGCCCGGTGTTCGACCCGCACGGTGAACTGCTGGCAGTGCTCGATGTGTCATCGGCCCGCACGGACGTTTCCCGTCAGAGCCAGTTCCACACCATGGCGCTGGTCAACCTGTCGGCGAAGATGATCGAAAGCTGTTATTTCCTGCGCCATTTCGAGCAGCAGTGGCTGCTGCGCTTTCACCTGCAGGCGGAGTCGGTCGGCTTGTTCAGCGAGGGCTTGCTGGCATTCGACGGCGATGGGCGGATTTGTGCCGCCAACCAGAGCGCGTTGAACCTGCTGGGCAGCGTGCGTGGTGGCGTGCTGGGCAAACCCGTGGAGCGCTTTTTCGCCTGTAGCCACGACGAACTGTTCAGCCGGGCGACGCCTTCCGGCAGCACCGTCTGGCCGTTGCATACGCGCGATGGCCGCCAGGTGTTCGCCTGCCTGCGCGGGAAGGCCCGTGCGCCAGTGTGGTCGGTGCCTGTCGCTCAACCCTTGCCCATGCACCAAGCGGAGCCGGCCATCTGCCTGCTCGACCCTGCGTTGCAGAGCGAATTCCGCCGTAGCGTTCGGGTGTTTGAGCGTGACGTGCCATTGTTGCTGCGCGGCGAGACCGGCTGCGGCAAGGAGGCCTTCGCCCAGGCGGTGCACCAGGCCAGTGGGCGGCGCGGCAAGCCGTTCGTCGCCGTCAACTGTGCCTCGATCCCGGAGAGCCTTATCGAGAGCGAACTGTTCGGTTATCGCGGCGGCAGCTTTACCGGTGCACGCAAGGAAGGCATGCGCGGCAAGCTATTGCAGGCCGATGGCGGCACCTTGCTGCTGGACGAGATCGGCGACATGCCACTGGCGCTGCAAACCCGCCTGCTACGGGTGCTGGAAGAGCGCCAGGTGGTGCCGATTGGCGGCGAGCCGCAAGCGGTGGATGTGCGCATTGTCAGCGCCACGCACCGGGACCTGCTGGAACGGGTGGAGCAAGGCAGTTTCCGCGAGGACTTGTATTACCGCCTGAATGGTCTGGAAGTGGCGTTGCCGGCGGTGCGTGAGCGCAGTGACAAGGCACAGTTGCTGGACTTTCTGCTGCGCCAGGAGGCGCAGGGGCAACTGATCGACATTGAACCCAAGGCACGGCAGGCGCTGCTCGACTTCGCCTGGCCGGGAAATGTGCGGCAGATGCGCAATGTGCTGCGTACCCTGGTGGCGCTTTGCGAAGAACCCCGGATTGCATTTTCGGATCTCCCAGCAATTGTCCGCAGCAGCGCCAACCCTGTGGGAGCGGGCGCGCCCGCGAAGGCGTCCTACCAGGAAACACAGGGCGAGGGCGTTGCCCTCGTTCGCGGGCTCGCCCGCTCCCACAGGTTTCGCGTTAGGTCAGGAATTGACGGTGAGACAATGGGTGCCGAAGTTTTGCAGGACGCGGAACGGCAGGCGCTGATGGCGACCCTGGAGGCAAAACACTGGCACCTGACCCGTGTCGCCGAGCACTTGGGCATCAGCCGCAATACCTTGTATCGCAAACTGCGCAAACACGGCATTACCAGGGCTGAGTAAGCGAAACATCGTGTGCGATTTTTCTCGCCCTGGGCTACCCTGCCTCGATGTTTTGCGAGGTCGACCATGCATATTCACATTCTCGGTATTTGCGGTACTTTCATGGGCTCGCTGGCGGTGCTGGCCAAGGAACTTGGCCATCGCGTCACCGGCTCGGACGCCAACGTCTATCCCCCGATGAGCACCCAGCTCGAAGCCCAGGGCATTGAACTGACCCAAGGCTATGACCCGGCCCAGCTGGACCCGGCGCCCGATCTGGTAGTCATCGGCAATGCCATGTCGCGTGGCAACCCTGCCGTGGAGTACGTGCTGAACAAGGGCCTGCCCTATGTTTCCGGCCCGCAATGGCTGGCCGACCACGTGCTGCAAGGCCGCTGGGTTCTGGCGGTTGCCGGCACCCATGGCAAGACCACCACCAGCAGCATGCTGGCCTGGGTGCTGGAACACGCCGGCATGAGCCCGGGCTTCCTGATTGGCGGTGTACCGCAGAACTTCTCGGTATCGGCGCGTCTGGGCGATACGCCGTTCTTCGTGGTCGAAGCCGACGAGTACGACAGCGCCTTCTTCGACAAGCGCTCGAAGTTTGTCCACTACCACCCACGCACCGCGATCCTCAACAACCTTGAGTTCGATCATGCGGACATCTTCCCGGACCTGGCCTCGATCGAGCGGCAGTTCCACCACCTGGTGCGCACCATCCCGAGCGAAGGCCTGGTGATTCACCCTACCACCGAGCACGCGCTGGAGCGGGTGATCGGCATGGGTTGCTGGACCCCTGTGCAGACCACAGGCGTTGGTGGCCAGTGGCAGGCGCGCCTGCTCAGCCCCGACGGCTCGCGCTTTGAAGTGGTGTTCGAAGGCGAAGCACAGGGCGTGGTGGACTGGGCGCTGACGGGGCAGCACAACGTTGCCAACGCCCTGGCTACCCTGGCAGCGGCCCGCCACGTAGGCGTGGTACCGGCCATGGGTATCGAAGGCCTCAGCGCTTTCAAGAGCGTCAAGCGGCGCATGGAGAAGGTTGCCGAAGTGCAGGGTGTGACCATCTACGATGACTTCGCCCACCACCCGACGGCCATCGCCACCACCCTCGACGGCCTGCGCAAGCGCGTTGGCGAGGCGCCGGTGATCGCCGTGATCGAGCCACGCTCCAACTCGATGAAGCTCGGCGCCCACCGTGACGGCTTGCCGGAAAGCGTCAACGATGCCGACCAGGTGATCTGGTACGCGCCAGCCAACCTGGGCTGGGACCTGGCAGGCACCGCCGCGCAATGCAAGGTACCGAGCGTGGTGGCCGACAGCCTCGACGCGATCATCGAGCGGGTCAAAGGCCAGGTTCGCCCAGGCACTCACGTGGTGATCATGAGCAACGGCGGCTTCGGTGGCCTGCACGGCAAGCTGGCCGAGGCCCTGAAGTGAGCGGGCCGGAACGCATCACCCTGGCCATGACGGGCGCCTCGGGCGCCCAGTATGGCCTGCGCCTGCTTGACTGCCTGGTGCGCGAGGACCGCGAGGTGCACTTCCTGATCTCCAAGGCCGCGCAGTTGGTGATGGCGACCGAGACCGACGTGCTGCTGCCGGCCAAGCCCCAGGCGATGCAGGCCTTTCTCACCGAATACACCGGTGCCGCCGATGGGCAGATCCGTGTGTACGGCAAGGAAGACTGGATGTCGCCGGTGGCCTCCGGCTCCGGCGCTCCGGCGGCGATGGTGGTGGTGCCTTGTTCCACCGGCACCCTGTCGGCGATTGCCACGGGTGCCTGCAACAACCTGATCGAGCGCGCTGCCGACGTTACCCTCAAGGAGCGTCGCCAGCTGATCCTGGTACCACGCGAGGCACCGTTCTCCACCATTCACCTGGAGAACATGCTCAAGCTGTCGCAGATGGGCGCGGTTATCCTGCCGGCAGCGCCAGGCTTCTACCACCAGCCGCAGACCATCGACGACCTGGTCGACTTTGTGGTGGCGCGCATTCTCAACCTGCTGAATATTCCCCAGGACATGTTGCCCCGTTGGGGCGAGCACCATTACGGGGTGGATGATTGAAGCGAGCGCTGGTGGCTTTGCTGGCGCTGGTGATGCTGGTGGGCTGCGCCACGGTGCGTACGCTGGATGCCGCCAAGCCCGGGGCGCCGGTGGTGTATGCCGGTACCCGGCTGGATTTGTACGTGATCAATGGTGGGTGTTGCCCGCGGGACCACTACGGGGCTGATGCACCGGCCTACCCTGGGCTGGACCTGCCTGGCAGCATGTTGCTCGATACCCTGTTGCTGCCGTTGTCGTTGCTGACCGCGGCCGGTGTAGGCTTCCAGGCAACAGGTGGCCTGTGAAATCTGTGGGAGCGGCCTTGTGTCGCGATAGGGCTGCAAAGCAGCCCCAGCATTATTTGCGGTGCAGCTGATATTCGGGGGCCGCTTCGCGCCCCTTTCGCGACACAAGGCCGCTCCCACAGGTGTCGTGCATGGCCAGGAGGTTTACTTCTTGCCCAACCTGCGCAACTCATCCGACTCCACAACCCGCACCCCGTCCTCTTCCTCCAGCGCCAGGCGCCACAGTGCCCGGGCCAGGGTACAAGCCTCGATCCCCCGGTACTTGCCCGGTATCAGCCTGGAAAACGGCGAAACCAACTGTTCGGTGAGCCGCGGTTCGATCCGCTCGCCCAGCAGCAACGACGGCCGCACGATGGTCAACTGTGGCCAGTCCTGCGCCTTGAGCGCCTCTTCCATCTCGCCTTTGACCCGGTTGTAGAAAATCGACGATTTCGAGTCGGCGCCCAGCGCACTGACCACCAGCAGATGCCGCGCCCCCAGCTCGCGGGCGCGCTTGCTGAAGGCCACCACCATGTCCAGGTCCACCGCGCGGAAGGCCGACTCGGAACCGGCCTGTTTCAGCGTGGTCCCCAGGCAGCAATAGGCGATATCGACCCGCCCGGCCAGCTGCGGCAGGAACACGGCCGGGTCACCCACCGGGTTTTCCAGGTGCGGGTGCTCGGCCAGCGGCCGGCGGGTAGGCGCCAGCACGCGGGTGATGGTGGGTTCGTTGAGCAGGCGGTCTAGCAGGTGTTCACCGGTCAGGCCGGTGGCACCGGCAAGCAGGACATGCTGAGGCGTCAAATACATGATGTCTCTCCCTTGTTACACACAAGTCTAGTGGCTGCCGGGCGTTTTTGCCTGTGGCCCCACGTTGGCCTGTGTGGCGTTACGCAACGCTTCTTCGGCCTGTTGGCGGCGCAGCTGCTGCCAGTGCTCAAGCACAGCGGGCGGTGCCCACAACTGCGGTTCCGAGGCTTCGAAGCCTTCCCTTTGTTCCCGTTCGGCAACGCTGGTGCGTGCCATTTCAAACGCCTGCTTCAGGTCGTCGGTCTGGTTCAACGCCTCTGCGAACAGGGCATCGCCAAAGTAGGTGAAGTCGGCTTCTTCCGAGCAACCGAAAGACACGCGGTCGGCCCGTGCGGCGGTCATGATCAGCGTCCGGTCATCCTTGAGCGGGGCGATGTAGCCTCCTGAATAGCAGGCCGAGATGACGATTACCTTGTCGCGGTCTTTCAGCGGCGCCAGGGCAGTGGCCAGTTCGTCGGCGGAAAGGTCGGCCAGCTGCAGGCGCGGCTGGTCAAGCACCAGCTGGTGGTCTTCGCTGCCATGGCTGGTGAGGTAGATGAATACCAGGTCTTCAGGGGCACTGCGCTCGGCCAGGGTACGGGCGGCGCGGGTCAGGTTCTCGCGGGTGGCCATGGGGCGGGTGGCCATGTGGTCACGGTGGTTGACCAGTGTCACCTGGCCACGGGCGCCAAAGCGCACCTTGAGCATGTTGCTGACATAGTCGGCTTCACGCAGGAACACGCTTTGCTGGCCATCGCCGGCCACCACCAGGCTGTACAACTGGATGGGCGGTGTTGAGCGCGGCACGCGGGCCAGCGCTTCGTCCAGCAGGCGGCCCTGGTTGAGCAGGGCCAGGTCCAGCGGGTCGGGCAGCAACTGGCCTTTCTGGTCACGCACGCGCACGCCGTTGGTCCACACGCCGCTTTCAACCTTGCCACTGGCCAGGGTAAGCCGCCCTTGGCCATGGTAGGCATCGTTCAGGAAGCCACCAACGTACTTGCTGCCGTCGGCCAGTTGCAGGCTGCCCTGGCCAGACAGGCGCCAGTCGACGAACTCGCCCTTGTAGTGGCTGCCATCGCTGCCCAGCAATTCACCTTCGCCAATCAATGAGCCGTCCTTGAATTCGCCGATCCACACATCGCCATCGACGTTTTCATAGCGGCCACGGCCTTCCAGGCGGTTGTCCTTGAACTCGCCGATGTATTGCTCGCCGTCAACGCTGTCGTAGGTGCCGCTGCCCTGCAACTGGCCGTTGACGAAGCGGCCACTGAACTGGTTGCCGCTGGCATCGCTGCGCACCCCGGCGCCGTTGGGTTTGCCTTTGGCGAACAGGCCCTGGTAGCGGCTGCCGTCCGCCAGTTCCAGTTCGCCCGCGCCTTCGTACAGGTCGTCCTTGAACTGGCCGCGGTAGGTCTGGTCGCTTTGCTTGAGGGTGCCTTCGCCGTCGCGACGGCCATGGCTGAAGGTGCCCGCGTAGTGGCTGCCGGGTGTGGTCAGGTCGCCCAGCCCCTGAAACAGCCCCTCGGCGAACTGGCCGCGGTACACCTCGCCGTTCTGGCCGTGCCACTCGCCCTGGCCGTGCCACTGGCCATCCTTGAAGCCGCCGGCGTACCAACTGCCGTTGGGGTAGTCGATACGGCCCTCGCCCTGCAGCAGGCCATCGACCACCTCGCCCCGGTAACGCCCCCCGTCAGGCAGGCGTGCGTCTGGAGGCAGTAGCGATTCGCCATCGCCACAGGCGGCGAGCAGCAGGACCAGGGTGATGGGGAGCAGTGGACGCATGGCGAGGACCGGGCAATAAGTCTGCCGAGTATGACGCAGAATGGGGGGCTGAGACAGATATGGCATAAGCCAATGGGTCATGCGCCAGCGCTTTTTTGTGGGAGCGGGCATGCCCGCGAACACCGGCGAAGCCGGTGCCATACACCGAGTCGCCTGCTTCGCGGGCATGCCCGCTCCCACAGGATTTGTGCTGCCCTTGGGGCTTGTGTAGTACCTGTGTGGCTTGCCGGCGATGAGGCCGGTCGGCTCAACCTCAATACAGATCGCGTGATGGCGGTGAGGGGCATGTCGAGGGATTGGGTGGGGGCATGCACCTCCATGCCCCAACGCCACCCCAAGGCATACACCTCATCTCCCTCAACGCCCCCGCAAAAACTCCACCATCTTCCGATTCACCTCCTCAGCCGCCTCCATCTGCACCATATGCCCGGCCTCCGGTAGCACCAGCACTTCAGCCTCCAGCCCTTCGACATGGCTGGCCGGGATGATCGCGTCCTTGCCGCCCCACACCACCAGTGCCGGGTGCTGCCCCAGCACCCCGCGCAGGTCGTGGCGCTGACGCTCACCTTCGGCAATGGCGGATGCCAGTTGGCGCAAAGCGTCATCTACACCCTCCAGGCGCTTGAACTTGAGCATGTCCTCCAGCATCTGCCGGGTGACCAGTGCGGGGTCCGCGAACAACTGCACCATTTGCGGTTTGAGGGCATTGCGGTTGGCGGCGGCGACGAAGCCTTGCAGGTATTGCCCGTTGATCGCCTCCCCCAGGCCGGCACTGGCGATCAAGCTCAAGCTAACCACCCGCTCGGGCGCCAGGCGCGCCACGTTCAGGCTGACCGCGCCGCCCATGGAGTGGCCGGCCAGGTGCGCCTTGGCAATGCCCAGATGGTCGAGCAGGGCCAGCACGGTTTCGCTCAACTCATCCAGGTCACCCCGTTGCAGGGCCTTGGCCGATTCGCCGTGCCCTGGCAAATCGAGGGCGATCACGCGGCGCTCTGCGGCCAATGTAGGGTGGTTGAACAGCCAGTTGTTGAGGTCGCCAGCAAAACCGTGCACCAGCACCAGGGGCGTGCCGCCTTCGCCCAGTTCGAACCAGCGCAGCAGGCGGCCGCCCACTTCAGCCTTCTGCGGGGCCGGCCCCTGTGCCTGATCGGCGCCCCCTTCGGCAACGAACTCGGCCTGGAAGCGCTGTACCACCGCATCAATCTCGGATTCCTCGGCTTCGCCTTCCACCACTACTGCCAGCAACGCGCCGACCGGCAGGGTTTCATCCGGCCTGGCCACCTGGCGGCGTAGCACACCACTGAAAGGGGCTTCGACGCTGCTGCTGATCTTGTCGGTCTCGACGTCCAGCACCTCGTCGCCCTTGTTGATCTGGTCACCTTCCTGCTTGAGCCAGGTGTCTACCCGGCCCTCGGTCATCGACAGGCCCCACTTGGGCATGGTCAGCGTATGGATCTGGCTCATGCGGCGCTCCTTGCGGCTTCGATCACCTTGCGCACGGCCGCTTCGATCTTCGCCGCGTCCGGGATGTACAGGTCCTCCAGGGCGTCGGAGAACGGCACCGGGGTGTGCGGGGCAGTGACCATTTCGATGGGGCCCTTGAGCGCGCCGAAGGCCTTCTGCGCCACCAGCGCGCTGATGTCGGTGGCCATGGAGCAACGCGGGTTGGCTTCGTCGATCACCACCAGTCGGCCGGTTTTTTCCACGCTTTCCAGAATGCTGTCTTCATCCAGCGGGCTGGTGGTGCGCAGGTCCAGTACCTCGCAGTCGATGCCCTGGCGGGCAAGGTTGTTGGCGGCTTCCAGGGCCACATGCACCATGCGGCCATAGGTAACCAGCGTCACGTCGTCGCCATCGCGCAGGAAGTTGGCCTCGCCAAACGGCACGGTGTACACCTCTTCCGGCACCTCGCCCTGCATGCTGTACAGCAGCTTGTGCTCGCAGAAGATCACCGGGTCGTTGTCACGGATCGCCTGGATCAGCAGGCCTTTGGCATCGTAGGGCGAGGAAGGGCAGACCACCTTCAGGCCGGGGATGTGCGTCCACAGCGAGGTGAGCATCTGCGAGTGTTGGGCGGCAGCGCGCAGGCCGGCGCCGTACATGGTGCGCATCACCAGCGGGGTGACCGCCTTGCCGCCGAACATGTAGCGGAATTTGGCGGCCTGGTTGAGGATCTGGTCCAGGCAGCAGCCGGCGAAGTCGACGAACATCAGTTCGCACACCGGGCGCAGGCCCTGGGTGGCGGCACCGACGGCGGCGCCGACGTAGCCGATCTCCGAGAGTGGCGCGTCGAGCACGCGGCCCGGGAACTGGTGGTACAGGCCTTTGGTCACGCCCAGCACGCCTCCCCAGGCGTCGTCCTCGCCGGGCGCGCCGGCACCACCGGCCACGTCTTCACCAATGATGAACACCGTGTTGTCGCGGCGCATTTCCTGGGCCAGGGCTTCGTTGACGGCCTGCTGGTAGCTGATCTTTCTTGCCATGGTGGTTCTCCTGTTGTTCTTGTAATCCGCGGCTCAGGGGTAGCTGACGTACACGTCGGTGAGCAGGTCGGCGGGCTGTGGCTTGGGATCGGACTTGGCGCGGCGCACGGCGTCTTCGATCAGGTCCTCGATGCGGGCGTCGATGGCGTCCAGTTGCTCGGCACTGAGCAGGCCGGCACGGGTGGTCTTGTTGCGGAACTGCATCAGGCAGTCGCGGGTTTCGCGCAGGTTCTTCACTTCATCGGGCGCGCGGTAGGTTTGTGCGTCACCTTCGAAGTGGCCGTAGTAGCGGCTGAGCTTGACCTCGATCAGCGAGGGCCCTTGCCCGGCACGCGCACGTTCGATGGCAGCGCCAGCGGCCTCGTACACGGCAAAGAAGTCGAAGCCGTCGATGGTGACGCCAGGCATGCCGAAGCCGGCTGCGCGGTCGGCAATATGGTCGCAGGCCACAGACCAGTTGGAGGCGGTGGCCTCGGCGTAGCCGTTGTTCTCGGCCACGAAGATGCAGGGCAGATTCATGATCGACGCCATGTTCATGGCCTCGAACACCGCGCCTTCGTTGGAGGCGCCATCGCCGAAGAAGGCCACTGACACATCGTCATTGCCCTTGATCCTGGCCGCCAGCGCCGCCCCGGCCACCAGCGGCGCGCCGGCACCGACAATGCCGTTGGCGCCGAGCATGCCTTTTTCCAGGTCGGCAATGTGCATCGAGCCGCCCTTGCCGCCGCACACGCCGGTCTTCTTGCCGTAGATCTCGGCCATCATGCCGTACACATCCACGCCCTTGGCGATGCAGTGGCCATGGCCGCGGTGGGTGGAGGCAATGCAGTCGCTGTCGCGCAGGTGGGCCATGACCCCGGCTGCGGAGGCCTCTTCGCCGGCATACAGGTGGACGAAGCCGGGGATCTCGCCAGTGGCAAACTCCACGTGCAGGCGTTCTTCGAATGCACGGATGGTGCGCATCACTTCATAGGCATGCAGCAGTTGTTCGGTGCTGAGTTGATTGGACATCTTGTTGTTCTCCAGGGTTGTCTCAACGCGGGTATGCAGGGTGCAGCCGGTGGCCGCGCGGTACGGCCAGCAGGTGATGGCGGGCGGCATGCGCCAGTACGGCCTCGACATCCACGCTTAGCGGGCCTTGGTGGTCGAGGGTGATGGTGGGTGTGTCGTGCTCGGCGAACTCGATCTCGCGTTCGCCGTCCAGGGCCAGGGTGCCGCTGGCCAGGCTCAGGCGGTGGGCCACGCCGGGCGTCAGTGGGCCGCTGGCGGTGATGCCACAGGCTTGCAGCAGGCCGGGCGCCAGTGGCGCCAGCAGCGCCTGCTCGGCACCGGGGTTCAGGCGTACCCAGGCGCCATGCGGGTCCTGGCGCGACACCGGGTGCCACAGGCCACACAGGGCTGAAAGGCCAATGGCATGGGGCTCGGCGAAACAGGCAAAGACCTCACACAGGTCTTCGCTGCGGCTGAGTGCACGGGCACCGATGAAGCGCTGGGGCGATACCGCCACCTCCACCAAGGCCCATTCGGCAAGCTGTTGCTCTGGCACCTTCACCAGCAGGCGCTTGTTGCGGCGCAGGCCGATGCTGGCCGGTACTCGGCCGCTTGCAAGCAGGCCACCCGCCAGGCCCGCGCTGGTGGCCTCGCGCAGTTCGGGGAAGGCATTGTTGGTGCCGGTGGACAGGGTCAGCAGCGGCACGTCACCGGCCTCGGCAGCGACTGCCTTGTGGGTGCCGTCGCCGCCGAGCACGGCGATCATCGCCACACCGCGTTCGACCATGCGGCGGGTGGCCAGGCGGGTATCGGCAACAGTCTGGGTCAGCGGCAGGTCGAGGATTTCGATGGCCGGCCAGTGCTGGTCGGCGGCGAGCGGACCCTGGCCGGCCTTGAGCACGGCGGCGGCGATGCCGGTCATGTCGCTGGGTAGCAGCACCTGGCCGATACCGGTGGCACCGAAGGCCGCCAGCAGGCGCTGGATTGCCGAGGCCTTGTCGGTGCTCGAATAGAGCCCGGCATTGGCGGTGAGGCGGCGCAGGTCGCGGCCAGAGGCAGGGTTGGCAATGATCCCGACAATCGGGGCGGGTAGCGGCATGGCGCACCTCGTATTTTTTGTTTGCCAGAGCAGGAGCAAGCGCGGTGCCAGCTTTCTTGTGACTGGCTGAAAAGCCATTGGCAGAGCAGCTGCTGCGTTCCACGGCAGATGCCATTGGCAGCGCGAGCGAGACGCGGGGTGCCAGCGCTGGGCTAACCTGGGCGAGACGCTGAGACGGAGCGTCTCAAGCCAGCCGGTAATCACGCAGCGCTTGTCGGGGCATGCCTGGAAGCGCTTAATGGCCGGACAACGATAAAAACAGCAACGAGAACCGGAGGGCCTGAATGCTTGCCGCGAACTCCCGAGCCCATGTCGACTGCGTCAGCCGGGTGCTGAAGAATGCCGACCGCCTGCCACAGGCGCCGGTGCCACCGCTGATCCTCGATTCATGGCGCCGTTCCATGGAGCTGTACCGCCTCGACCCCGGGTCCCAGCAGGGGCCGCGTATCCTTTCCCAAAGCCTGCTCAACGAATGCCGCGAACGCGCCGAACTGTTCCTGCGCATCGCCAGCGATGCCGTGGCGCGCTTGCACGAGCGCGTACGCGGCGCCGACTATTGCGTGCTGCTGACCGATGCCCAGGGGCGCACCATCGATTACCGGGTCGAGTCGGCCATACGCAACGACTGCCGCAAGGCCGGGTTGTACCTGGGTACTTGCTGGTCGGAGGGCGAAGAAGGCACCTGCGGCGTGGCGGCGGTGCTGACCAGCAAGGCGCCGGTCACGGTGCACAAGCGCGATCACTTTCGCGCTGCCTTCATCGGCCTGACCTGCACCGCGGCGCCGGTATTCGACCCACAGGGCGAGTTGCTGGGCGTGGTGGATGTTTCGGCGTTGCAGTCCCCGGATGACCGCCGCAGCCAGCACCTGATCCGCCAGCTGGTCGAGCAGACCGCCCGTGAAATCGAAAACGCCTTCTTCATGCACAGCGCCCAGGGCCACTGGGTGATGCGCGCCCACGGCACGCCGGGCTATGTGGAAAGCCAGCCTGACTACCTGCTGGCCTGGGATGCCGATGGCCGCCTGCAGGCCATCAACAGCCTCGCGCGGCAACGGTTGGTGGAGCGCCTGGGGCGGTTGCCCGAGCACATTGGTGAACTGTTCGACATGGGCCAGTTGCGCCGCGTGAATGCTGCGTCCGCCCAGCGCCTGCCTGGCTTGGGCGGGTTGTACGGCCGGGTAAGCGCGCCGCAGCAGCGCCAGCGCACGCAGGCCGTGCACCAGGCTCAGGATGCGCGTATCGAGCAGCACCTGCGGTTGGCCACCCGCGTCAAGGACTGCAACCTGGCGGTGCTGGTGCAGGGTGAGACCGGGGCGGGCAAGGAAGTGTTCGCCCGCCAGCTGCACCGGCAGAGCCAACGTCGTGACGGCCCTTTTGTCACGCTGAACTGCGCCGCTATCCCGGAGAGCCTGATCGAGAGCGAGCTGTTCGGTTACGTGGCCGGGGCCTTCACCGGGGCTTCCAGCAAAGGCATGCAGGGGCTGTTGCAGCAGGCCGATGGCGGCACGCTGTTCCTCGACGAAATCGGCGACATGCCGCTGAACCTGCAAACGCGCCTGTTGCGGGTGCTGGCCGAGGGTGAAGTGGCACCATTGGGTGCGGCGCGGCGCGAGCGGGTGGATATCCAGGTTATCTGCGCCACCCATCGCGACCTGGCATCGATGGTTGAGCAAGGGCGTTTTCGTGAGGACCTGTATTTCCGCCTGGCCAATGCCCGGTTCGAGTTGCCGCCGCTGCGCGAGCGCGAGGATCGGCTGGGGTTGATTCATCAGCTACTGGCCGAAGAGGCCGATGCGTGTGCTGTCGAGGTGATGCTGGCAGATGATGCGCTGCAAGCATTGCTGGTTTACCGTTGGCCGGGGAACCTGCGCCAGTTGCGGCAGGTGCTGCGTTATGCCTGTGCGGTGAGCGAAGGTGGGCAGGTGCAGTTGCAGGACTTGCCGCAGGAGGTACGCGGTGAAGCGTTGGTAACGGCGGAAGGCGGGATGTCTTGCCCGGCTCGGCAGCTGTTGCTGGATGCGCTTATTCGCCATCGCTGGAAACCCGCTGATGCGGCGCGGGCGTTGGGTATTTCGCGGGCGACCTTGTATCGGCGGGTGCATGAGCACCGCATCGAGATGCCGAGGATGAAGGGGTAGGGCCATTGGGGCTGCTTTGCAGCCCATCGCCGGCAAGCCAGCTCCCACCTTGACCGCACAGGCTTCAAGCCATATGCAATACCTGTGGGAGCCTGGCTTGCCAGCGATGAGGCCCTGGCAAGCAATAAAAAACCCCGGCACACGGCCGGGGTTCTGGTACATCACACTACTCGATCAATGCTCGTTGGCCAGCTTGTGTTCGAGGTAGTGAATGTTGACGCCGCCTTTGCAGAAACCTTCATCACGCACCAGGTCGCGGTGCAGCGGGATGTTGGTCTTGATGCCGTCGACGACGATCTCGTCCAGGGCATTGCGCATGCGCGCCATGGCTTCGTCGCGGTCCTTGCCGTAGGTGATCAGCTTGCCGATCAGCGAGTCGTAGTTCGGCGGAACCGAATAACCGCTGTACAGGTGCGAATCAACACGTACGCCGTTACCGCCCGGAGCGTGGAAGTGCTTCACCTTGCCTGGGCTCGGGATGAACTTCTTCGGGTCTTCGGCATTGATACGGCATTCCAGCGAGTGGCCACGAATCACCACGTCTTCCTGGCGGAACGACAGCTTGTTGCCAGCGGCGATGCTCAGCATCTCCTTGACGATGTCGATACCGGTTACCATCTCCGACACCGGGTGCTCAACCTGCACGCGGGTGTTCATCTCGATGAAGTAGAAACGGCCGTTCTCGTACAGGAACTCGAAGGTACCGGCACCGCGGTAGCCGATCTCGATGCACGCATCGACGCAACGCTTGAACACTTCCTGGCGGGCTTTCTCGTCGATGCCCGGGGCTGGCGCTTCTTCCAGTACCTTCTGGTGACGGCGCTGCAGCGAGCAGTCACGGTCACCCAGGTGGATGGCGTTGCCCTGGCCGTCGGACAGTACCTGCACTTCCACGTGGCGTGGGTTGGTCAGGAACTTCTCCAGGTACACCATCGGGTTGCCGAAGGCAGCACCGGCTTCGGTACGGGTGAGCTTGGCCGAGGCAATCAGGTCCTCTTCCTTGTGCACCACGCGCATGCCGCGACCACCACCGCCACCGGCGGCCTTGATGATCACCGGGTAGCCGACGTCACGGGCAATCGCCAAGGCGACTTCTTCGTCTTCCGGCAGTGGGCCATCAGAGCCCGGTACGGTCGGTACGCCCGACTTGATCATCGCGTCCTTGGCCGAAACCTTGTCGCCCATCAGGCGAATGGTGTCGGCTTTCGGGCCGATGAAGGCAAAACCGGACTTTTCCACCTGCTCGGCGAAATCGGCGTTTTCCGCGAGGAAGCCGTAGCCTGGGTGAATGGCGGTAGCGCCTGTCACTTCAGCCGCGGCGATGATCGCCGGGATGTGCAGGTACGAATCTTTGGACGAAGCAGGACCAATGCAGACCGACTCGTCTGCCAGGCCCAGGTGCATCAGTTCGCGGTCGGCCGTGGAGTGCACGGCGACGGTCTTGATGCCCAGCTCTTTGCAGGCACGCAGGATCCGCAGGGCAATTTCCCCGCGGTTGGCGATCAGGACTTTTTCCAGCTTCCCAGACATCGTTGGCTCTCCGCGAATCAAACGACGGTGAACAGCGGCTGGTCGAACTCAACCGGCTGGCCGTCTTCTACCAGGATGGCGTCGATGACACCGCCAACATCGGCTTCGATGTGGTTCATCATCTTCATGGCTTCGACGATGCACAGGGTGTCGCCTTTCTTCACGGACTGGCCAACTTCAGCGAAGTTTGGCGAGGTCGGCGAAGGCTTGCGGTAGAAGGTACCTACCATCGGCGAACGAATCACGGTGCCTTTCAGGGCTGGGGCAGCAGCGGCAGCTTCGGCAGCCGGTGCAGCGGCAGCAGCGACCGGAGCAGCAACAGGTGCGGCAGCCATCGGTGCAGGTGCGTAGAACTGCTGGGCAGCTGGGGTCTTGCTGTGACGGCTGATACGGACCGACTCTTCGCCTTCCTTGATCTCCAGTTCGTCGATGCCAGACTCTTCCAGCAGCTCGATCAGTTTC
Organism: Pseudomonas sp. NPDC008258; assembly: GCF_042956345.1. Taxonomy (NCBI): domain Bacteria; kingdom Pseudomonadati; phylum Pseudomonadota; class Gammaproteobacteria; order Pseudomonadales; family Pseudomonadaceae; genus Pseudomonas; species Pseudomonas sp. NPDC008258. The sequence goes on along the minus strand of NZ_JBIBGE010000014.1, from coordinate 47,728 downwards.
TTGACTTTACGGATATCCATTAATCATCAACTCCCAAAGGTTCGGTCAGGGGGCGAAATACAAAAAACGTATCGATACGTTTCTATCGAACCCTGGCCCACTGAGGCCAGGGTTTCATCATTTGGGCTGTGCGTTGGCAGCCAGTTGTTCCAGCGCGGATTCCAGGGCCAGGCGATAACCGCTGGCGCCCAGGCCGCAGATCACTCCTACGGCAACATCGGAAAAGTAGGAGTGGTGACGGAACGGTTCGCGTTTGTGCACGTTGGACAGGTGCACTTCGATGAATGGGATGCTCACCGCAAGCAATGCGTCACGTAATGCGACGCTTGTGTGGGTGAAAGCAGCCGGATTGATCAGGATGAAGTCCACACCCTCGTTGCGTGCGGCGTGAATGCGGTCGATCAGTTCGTATTCGGCATTGCTCTGCAGGTACTGCAGATGGTGGCCTGCGGCGCGGGCACGTTGCTCCAGGTCCTGGTTGATCTGGGCCAGGGTCACGGCGCCGTAGTGGCCTGGCTCGCGGGTACCGAGCAGGTTGAGGTTGGGGCCGTGGAGCACCAGTAGCGTTGCCATCTGCGGATTCCTTGGATTTGTAGGGCAATTCGACACAGCGCGGCGAGTGTGCCGCAAAGCGACAGCAGGTGTCCAGTTCCCGGCAGTAGCCAGCACGATGTCCGAGATTCGCGCGAAGTATGTGACCAAATAATTAAATCTGGTCACTCGTTTCAGGATTTTTCCCGGCACGCGGGAAGTTATAGACCGACTTTGCCGCGCACGCGTGTCAGAATTTGCGCAAATTCACCGGCGTTTATCTCGCCAATCACCCAATCGGCGGTCATTTCGCTGCCGTTCGCGGCAAAGAACAGCAGGGCGGGGGGGCCGAACAGCTGATAGCGATCAAGCAGCGTGCGTTGCTCGGCATTGCTCTCGGTGATGTCGAAACGCAGCAACTTGAAGCCGGTCAGCTGCGTTTGCACCTGTGGCGCGTTCAGCACTTCATGCTCGATCACCTTGCAGCTGATGCACCAGTCGGCGTACCAGTCCAGCAGCACGGGCTGGCCTGCCGCCTTGGCCTGGGCCAGCGCCGCGTCCAGTGCGGCGGGGGTGGTGATGGTTTGCCAGGCATCCGCCTTTGCCGCAGGGCTGTTGCTGCTGGCCGCCAGTGTTGCAACCGGCAGCGGGCGCAGCGGGTCGCCCTGGCCGCTCAGGGCGCCGTACCAGCAAGCCAGGGCGTACACCAGCAGGGCCAGGCCCAGCAGTTGGGCCAGGCGCTGGCGTGCACTCTTGACGACGAACTCCAGGGCACCAAGGAACAGCGCCACGCCAGCGGCGAGGAAGCCGACCAACAGCAAGGTCACCGGGCCCGGCAACACGCGGCTGAGCAAGCCGATGGCCAGCCCCAGCAGCAGCACGCCGATGGCGTTCTTCACGGTATTCATCCAGGGGCCGCTCTTCGGCAGCCAGGCTGCGCCACCGGTGGCTACCAGCAGCAATGGCGCGCCCATGCCGAGGCCCAGGGCAAACAGCTTCAGGGCACCCCCCAAAGCATCACCGCTGGCGCTGATGTACAGCAGGGCACCGGCCAGGGGCGCCGACACGCACGGCGAAACCAGCAAGCTGGACAGCACGCCCAGCACGGCCGCGCCCAGCAGTGACCCGCCTTTGGTGCGGCTGGCGACGTTATCCAGGCGGTTGCTCAGGGCCTGTGGCAGCTTCAGTTCGAACAGCCCGAACATGGCCAGGGCAAACGCCACGAAGAACAGTGCGAAGGGTACCAGCACCCAAGCTGATTGCAGGCGTGCCTGCAGGTTCAGGCCGGCGCCGAACAGGCCCATCAGTGCGCCAAGCGCCGCAAAGCTGGCGGCCATTGGCAGCACGTACGCCAGCGACAACGACAGCCCGCGCAGGCCGCCGACCTGGCCACGAAGCACCACGCCAGACAAGATCGGCAGCATTGGCAGTACGCAGGGCGTGAACGTCAGGCCGACCCCGGCGAGAAAGAACAGCAGTAGCGATTTCCAGTTCCAGCCGTGTTCAGCGGTTGCGGGCGCGTTAGCGCCGCCTTCGCCATCGATGCTTAGCCGTGCGGTTTCCGGTGGGTAGCACAGGCCCTTGTCGGCACAGCCTTGGTAGCCCACCAGCAGGGTGAAGCCGCGCGGGTCGGTGCGCGGCAATTCGATGTCGACCACGCCGTGGTAAACCTCGACGTCGCCGAAGAACTCGTCGTGTTTGGCCTCGCCCTTGGGGATGCTGGGCGTACCCAGGGCGATGTCGGCAGGCTCTGTGTGGAACTGGAAGCGGTGTCGGTAGAGGTAGTAGCCCTCGGTGGCGACGAAGCGCAGCCTGATGGTTTGTGCATCGGCCTTGACCAGGTTGAGCTTGAAGGCCTCGTGCACTGGCAGGAAGTCGGCATTGTTGGCCAGCGAAGCGGCGCCGAGGGTGGCGCTGGGGCGGTTGTCGAGCAGGCCCGTGGCGAATGCAGGGCTGGCCAGCAGCAGGAACAGCAGGAAAAACAGGCGGTGCATGGCGGACTCGCGAGGTGGAACGTGCCGGCCATGATAACGGAACTGTTGTGGGTTGGCCTCCGTCATCATGAAGGCGTGCGCCGGCCTTTTGGGAGCAACTGTCTTATTCAAAATCTTCAAGCTTGCACAATCTCTGTGGGAGCGGGCGAGCCCGCGAACACCGGCAACGCCGGTGCCATCCACTGCGTTGCCTGTTTCGCGGGCGCGCCGGCTCCCACAGGTATCGTGCAGGCCCGATCAAACCCTGAACGCACGCACCGCCCGGTTCAGCTCGCCACCCAGGCTCAGCAATTGCTCCCCTTGCTCACGCCCCTCGCCAATACGCAGCAGGTTGTCTTCGCCCAGCTCATGAATCCGCTCGCTGTGGTCCCGGATTTCACTCACCGCGCCACTCTGCTGCGCCGTGACATCGGCAATCCGCACCGCCGTATCGGAAATGGTGCGAATGGCACTGACAATCTCGTCCAGCGCCCCGTCCGCCGCCTGCGCCTGGCTGGCGGTGGCTTCGGCATGTTCAAGTTGCGCTCGCATCCCGGTCACCGAGCTTCTGGCGGCCTGCTGCAAGCGGTCGATCAGTGCCTGAATCTCGCCAGTAGCCCCGGTGGTGCGTTGCGCCAGCGAACGCACTTCATCGGCCACCACAGCAAACCCCCGGCCCATCTCGCCCGCACGGGCCGCTTCGATCGCGGCGTTGAGCGCCAGCAGGTTGGTCTGCTCGGCAATCGAACGGATCACTGTCAGCACTCCGCCAATGGTCGCCGACTCTTCCGCCAGTTGTTCGATCATGCGGGCGTTGCCTTGCACTTCATCGACCAGCTCACGCAAACCCGACAAGCTTTGGCCGATCACCGCCTGGCCCTGTTCCACCGCACGCCCGGCATCGCGGCTGGCATCGGCGGCGGCGCTGGCATCACCTGCTACTTGCTGGATGGTCGCTTCAAGTTCGCCAAGTGCATCGCGGATCTGCCCGGTATCGCCCGCCTGGCGTTCGGCGCCGTCGTGCAGGGCGGCGCTCATGCCGGCCAGGGCATGGCTGCTGCCGGCCACCTGCTCGGCGTTGTGGCGGATGGTGCCCACCAGTTCCACCAGGTACTGGCGCAGGCGGTTGAGCGACTCCTGGATGTCGTGCAGTTCGCGGTTGGTCTTGCCCAGGTCGATTGGCTGGGCGAAGTCACCCTCGGCCCAGCGCGACAGGGCTGGTGCCAGGCCGGTGAGGGTGCGCGTCAGGCGGCGTTGCAAGGTGTCGATCAACAAGGCGATCAGCAGGATCAAGCCAATCATCAAACCCTGGATGATGCGCACCTCGGCGGCAATTTTCCCGTGCTGGCCACGTACTTCGGGCTCCAACGCTGCAATGGCTAGCTGCACGGCTTCCAGGCGTTGATTGGTGCTGGCGGCCAGGGCGCCGCGGCGTTCGATCTGTTCGCGGGTGCGCTGCAATTCAGCCGGGTAGCGGCTTAGCAGGCTTTGCAGTTCACGCTTGAGGCCAACCGCGATGTCTTCCTGCTGGGCATTGGCCTGGGTTTCAAGGCCCATCATCGCGGCGAAGTCGTCTGCACCGGATTCGGCGGCGCGGGTTACGCCAAGCAAGGGCAACGCGTCGATGGCCTGGGCCTGGGCGCGGATCAGTTGCAGTTCGCGTTCGACCTCGTCGGCCAGCTCCGGGCGGCCGCTGCTGACCAGCTTGTCCCGGGCCAGCGAAAGGCGGCTCAGGTGCACAGTGGCGTCGAGCAGTGGCAACAGGTAGCGGTTGGCATCGGCGCTAGCGCTGCTGCGGGCGTAGCCGGCCAGTTGCTCGAAGTTGGCCCCCAGCTCCCGCTCGGCCTGCAACAGCAAGGCTTGTGGATCACCGGCCAGTTTGCCGGCTGCCAGCAGTTCATTGGCCGTAAAAGCCTGCAGGCTGCCCAGGCTGGGGCGCAGTTTGTCGGCCAGCTCAACGGGCCATTCGGCCAGGGCGGCCTGCAGTTGCTGGTTGCCCTCCATGGCGGCTGCATGGCGAAGTGCGTCACCGCTGCCGAGGTAAGCCTGGATGTTGCGGGCTGCCTGGTTCTGGAACTGCTGGGACAGGCCCAGGTAGTGTTCCATCATCTGGTAGGGGCGCTCTAGGGCTCGCTGCGACCACCATAAGGTGGCGCCCAGGGCGAGGCACACGGTCACCAGCAACAGGGTGTTGAAATTGGTCAGCCACTTCAGGCGCATAGCTGCGAACTTCCTGCGCAGGGGAGAGGTAGGCGCCTGAAGTTATTGCGATTTTGTGACGGGGTGATGACGACAGGGGCTTGGCGCCAGAAAAAAGTGGCACAGTGCCTGTATTGGTGAAGAGCTGTGCTGGCCTCTTCGCGGGCTTGCCCGCTCCCACAGGTACAACGACAACCTTGAGGTTTGTGTTATCCCTGTGGGAGCGGGCGAGCCCGCGAAGAGGCCCGTCCAGGCGACAGAAAACTCAGGGTTCTACGCGCACCACGCAATTACGCCCCGCATGCTTGGCCCGGTACAGCGCCTCGTCCGCTGCACTGGCCATGGTCAGCGCATCCAGCCCCTCATCCAGCTGCACCACCCCGGCACTGAAGGTGCACTGCAAGTCCCGCGGCTGCGCCGGGTAAAGAATCTCGGCAAAACGCCGGCGAATCTCGTCCAGTACCTTGTGCGCCCCATCCAGGGCGGTGTTGGGCATGACAATGGCGAACTCCTCACCGCCATAACGGCCGATAAAATCGGTCTTGCGCAAGCGCTGCTTGAGGAACAGCGCCAGGCTCTTGATTACCCGGTCGCCCATGGGGTGGCCGTGGCGGTCGTTGATCTTCTTGAAGTGGTCGATGTCGAGCATGGCAAAGCTCAACGGCTGCTGCTCACGGCGTGCGCGGAAGCTGCAGTCTTCCAGCAGTTGCAGGATGTGTGTGTGGTTGTACAGCCCGGTCAGGCTGTCGCGTACCATGCGCGCCTTGAGGTGGCGAGCGCGGGCGGCGCGGTTGCGCACGGTGGTGATCAGGTGGCGTGAACGAAACGGCTTGGTCAGGAAGTCATCCCCGCCTTCGCTCATGGCATCCAGCTGCTTGTCCAGGTCGTCCTCGGCAGACAGGTAGATGATCGGCACGCTCACATAGCGGTCGCTGTGGCGGATCACCTTGGCCAGTTCCGGGCCGGTGCAGGCCGGCATGTACAGGTCGAGGATGATCAGGTCGGGCTGGAAGTCGGCAAGCTCTGCCATGGTGCGGATCGGGTCGGTCAGGCTGCGGGTGACCATGCCGGCGCTGGCCAGCACACGCTCGGTATGCAGGGCCTGGGTGCGCGAGTCGTCGATGATCAGCACGCGTAGCGGGTCTTGCGCAGTGGCGTTGGTCAGCAGTTCGACCTTTTCCAGCAGGCTGGAAGCCTCCAGGCTGCCGGTGAGGAAGTCCTGGCCACCGGCGCGCACGGCGGCCAGGCGGGTTGGGGTGTCGGCGTCATGGTGGCTGAAGAACAGCAGCGGAATAGGTTGCGCCAGCCCTAGCTGCACCTGAGCGGCCAGCCGCAGCCCTTGGCCGGCACCGGTGAAGTCGACGTCCATGACGATGGCCGCAGGCGGGTATTCGCTGATAGAGGCGCAGAACGCCGCAGCGCTGGGCAGGGCTTGCACCACCAGGCCGAAGAATTCCAGTTGCTGGGCCAGGCGCTGGGCACGCCCGTGGTCCTGCAGCAGGATATACACCGGTTTACGCAGGGGCGGCAGCAGCACCTGGTCGAGCGGGTCATCCTTGCGCAGGCCGCTACGCGTCGCCTGCTGGGCGGGGCACTGCGGGCTCGGCTCGACTGCTTGGCTCATGTCCTGGCTACTTATAGGTTGGGATATGCAGGGGCAATGATGGCTCTATGCTAGCAGAGCTTTTCAAAGGCGTGAGTGCCCTGCATCAACAAAGCGGCCAGAACGATTATTCAGTTGCTGACTGAATGGTCGCTTATGCGTACGGTGGTGTCTGCTTTATAGTGCTGCCACGCGGGCTTGCCGTGGCACCCTGGCGCAGGCCTGTGGTCAAAGCCCCTGAACCGTCGTGACTGATTAAGGACAAAGCCATGCTGGACTGGAAAAACCGCGAGGCCAAAGCCGAGCCCCGCGAGCGTGTCGATGGCCGCGGCGCTGCCGCCCGTAGCTACCTTGGCGGCCTGTGGAGCCGTGCCCTGGGGACCCTGATCGGGTTGTACCTGCTGGTGTGCATCGGCCTAGGCTGGTACTGGAGCCAGGAGCCTGCGCTGTTCCCGGTGCAGCAGAATGCCCAGGCTGCCGCAGAGCGCGGTGGCCAGCAGATGGTGGTGGGCTACACCACCATCGAAACCCTCAAGACCGTGGCCGGTACCTTGCTGAACAAGCCAGGCGGCTACATTTCCAACGACCGCTTCCCGCCAGGGCTGTGGATGGACAACATGCCGAGCTGGGAGTACGGCGTGCTGGTGCAGGTGCGCGACCTGTCCCGCGCCCTGCGCAAGGACTTCGCCCGTTCGCAGTCGCAGTCCACCGAAGACGCCGACCTGGCCAAGGCCGAGCCGCGCTTCAACTTCGACAACAAGAGCTGGATCCTGCCATCGAGCGAGTCGGAGTTCGAAGAGGGCATCAAGTCGCTGAGCCGCTACCAGACCCGTCTGGCGGCTGGCGACAAGGGCGCGATCTTCTACACCCGTGCCGACAACCTGAACAACTGGCTGGGTGACGTTGCCACCCGCCTGGGCTCGCTGTCGCAGCGCCTGTCGGCCAGTGTTGGGCGGGTGAAGCTGAACTCCACGCTGAAGACCGAGTCGGTGGTTGCCGGCCAGGCGCCGCAGGTGGACGAAGAGCTGGTGGAAACCCCATGGCTGCAGATCGACAACGTGTTCTACGAAGCCCGTGGCCAGGCCTGGGCCCTGTCGCACCTGCTGCGCGCCATCGAGGTGGACTTTGCCGACGTGCTGGCGAAGAAGAACGCCACGGTCAGCGTGCGCCAGATCATCCGTGAGCTGGAGGCCTCGCAAGAGCCGCTGTGGAGCCCGATGGTGCTCAACGGCAGTGGCTTTGGCATGTGGGCCAACCACTCGCTGGTCATGGCCAACTACATTTCCCGAGCCAACGCTGCGGTCATCGACCTGCGTCAGCTGCTGTCGCAGGGTTGATGATGGCTATCGGCCCGAACGAGGCCGCCCACCGGGCGGCTTCCGACCGCGAACTGGTCAGCTGGGTGGACGAGGCCGACCAGGTGCTGGGGGCATTGCCCCGCGCCCAACTGCGCGAGCGCGGGTTGATCGGGCGTTGCACGTTCATCCTGCTGTTCAATAGCGCCGGTGAGTTGTGCGTGCACCGGCGAACCTTGAGCAAGGCGCTGTACCCGGGGTACTGGGATGTGGCGGCGGGTGGCATGGTCACGGCCGGGGAAGGCTATGCCGAGTCGGCGGCGCGTGAACTGGCCGAGGAGTTGGGCATTGAGGGTGTGGAACTGCGGTTTCATGAGCGGTTCTACTTTGACCAGCCCGATAACCGCTTGTGGTGTGCGGTGTATTCGGCGGTGTCGGATGCGCCGTTGCGGTTGCAGCCGGAAGAGGTGATTGAGGCTCGCTTTGTCAGCCTTGGGTTGGCCGAAGAGGAAAGCCTGACGAAACCCTACTGCCCGGACTCTTTGGCGGCGTTGCAGCGCTACAAGGCTAGCCTGAAATAGTTGCTTTGGCTGTGCCGGCCCTTTCGCGGGCACGCCCGCTCCCACAGGTACGGTGCTGCTCTCGAGTGCTGCACAATCCCTGTGGGAGCGGGCGTGCCCGCGAATAGTCGCAAAACATTCGCAAAATGCCGCAATCCGGTACTTAGCAACAGCCAGATTTATCGTTAAACTGCGCGCCCTTTTCGGGCTGTCGCAGGATCTTGCGGCAGTAGCGCCGCCCCTGCCAGAGTGGGGCTTCGCGGTCGGCCTCAACCCCAAGGCACGACCAGTTTTTGTCCTCAGCACAGAGGAACAAAAGTGGCCAAGAAAGCTTCTTCCTTTTCCGCCCTTGGCGGTCTCGTGTACTCCACCGACGCTGGTCGGCACTGCCCCGACTGTGGTCAGCCGGTGGATGCCTGCATCTGCAAGCAGCAAATTATCCCCGAAGGCGACGGCATCGCCCGTGTGCGCCGTGAGAGCAAAGGCCGTGGCGGCAAGACCGTGACCACCGTCAGCGGCGTGCCGCTGCCGCCCGACCAGCTCAAGGACCTGGCGGCCGCCCTCAAGCGCCGCTGTGGCACCGGCGGCGCCCTGAAAGACGGGGTTATCGAGATCCAGGGCGACCATGTCGAGCTGTTGATCGGCGAGCTGACCAAACAGGGTTTCAAGGCGAAAAAGTCCGGCGGCTAAGGCCGTCACGCGATTTTTTGCCTAGCGCTTTCTAAACTCGTTCCCGTGGCCAGGGTCTATGCCTGAGCACGGATGAATCGTCATTTTCAGCTTTTACACTCGCTCCGCTGCCTGCGGGGCAGTGTTTTCGACTTATCTATAGGGGACTTGAATGTCCGTACGACGCACACGCAAAGACGATGGTAGCCAATGGACCGTGGCCGACAGCCGCAGTGTTTATGGCATCCGCCATTGGGGCGCTGGTTATTTCGCCATCAATGAAGCCGGGCGCGTCGAAGTGCGCCCGAACGGCCCCGACAGCGCGCCGATCGACCTGTTTGAACAGGTAGATGAACTGCGCCAGAGCGGCCTGTCGCTGCCATTGCTGGTTCGCTTTCCCGACATTCTGCAGGACCGCGTACGCCAGCTGACCGGCGCGTTCGACGCCAATATTGCGCGCCTGGAGTACCAGAGCCAGTACACCGCGCTGTACCCGATCAAGGTCAACCAGCAAGAAGCCGTGGTGGAAAACATCATCGCCACGCAGAACGTCTCCATCGGCCTGGAAGCCGGCTCCAAGCCAGAGCTGCTGGCGGTGCTGGCGCTGGCGCCAAAGGGCGGCACCATTGTCTGCAACGGTTACAAGGACCGGGAGTTCATCCGCCTGGCGTTGATGGGCCAGAAGCTGGGCCACAACGTGTTCATCGTCATCGAGAAAGAGTCGGAAGTGGCTCTGGTGATCGAAGAGGCCGCCGAGCTCAAGGTGAAACCACAGGTGGGCCTGCGCGTGCGCCTGTCGTCGTTGGCCTCCAGCAAGTGGGCCGATACCGGTGGCGAGAAGTCCAAGTTCGGCTTGTCTGCTGCCCAGTTGATCTCGGTGGTGCAGCGCTTCCGCGATGCCGGCCTGGATCAGGGCATCCGCCTGCTGCACTTCCACATGGGGTCGCAGATCGCCAACCTGGCCGATTACCAGCATGGTTTCAAGGAAGCGATCCGTTACTACGGCGAGTTGCGTGCACTGGGCCTGCCGGTCGACCACATCGACGTGGGCGGTGGCCTGGGCGTCGACTACGACGGTACCCACTCGCGCAACGCCAGTTCCATCAACTACGACATGGACGACTACGCTGGCGTGGTGGTGGGCATGCTCAAGGAGTTCTGCGACGCGCAGGGCCTGCCGCACCCGCACATCTTCTCCGAAAGTGGCCGCTCGCTGACCGCGCACCACGCCATGCTGGTGATCCAGGTTACCGACGTCGAGAAGCACAACGACGACGTGCCAACCATCGAGAACAAGGAAGCCCTGCCCGAGACCGTGCAGTGGCTGGTCGACCTGCTGGGCCCGACCGACATCGAGATGGTCACCGAGACTTACTGGCGCGCCACGCACTACATGGGTGATGTGGCCGCGCAGTATGCCGATGGCAAGATCACCCTTGGCGAGAAAGCCCTGGCCGAGCAGTGCTACTTTGCCGTGTGCCGCCGCCTGCACAATTCGCTCAAAGCCCGCCAGCGCTCGCACCGCCAGGTGCTGGACGAACTGAACGACAAGCTGGCCGACAAGTACATCTGCAACTTCTCGGTGTTCCAGAGCCTGCCGGACACCTGGGCCATCGGCCAGGTACTGCCGATCATCCCGCTGCACCGCCTGGACGAAGAGCCGATGCGTCGTGCGGTACTGCAGGACCTGACCTGCGACTCTGACGGCAAGATCAACCAGTACGTCGACGAGCAGAGCATCGAAACCAGCATGCCGGTGCACGCGGTGAAGGAGGGTGAGGATTACCTGCTGGGCGTGTTCCTGGTTGGTGCCTACCAGGAAATCCTTGGTGACATGCACAACCTGTTCGGTGACACCGACTCGGTGAACATCTACCAGAACGCCGATGGCAGCGTGTACCACGCCGGTATCGAGACCCACGACACCATCGAAGACATGCTGCGCTACGTGCACCTGTCGCCGGAGGAGTTGATGACCCACTACCGCGACAAAGTGGCCAGCGCCAAGATCACAGCGCGCGAGCGCACCCAGTTCCTGGATGCGTTGCGGTTGGGCTTGACCCGGTCTTCGTACCTGTCGTCGTAATTGGTGGGGCCGCTCCCACAGGAATAGAGTATTTCTGCACACAAGGCGAAACCCGTGGGAGCGGGTTCACCCGCGAAGCAGGCGACACGATGGATGACACCGGCTTCGCCGGTGTTCGCGGCTAAAGCCGCTCCCACAGAGATGGGAGCGGCCTCGGCATTACCGAATCCACTCACCGCTCTGCTGCAACCGCCACCCCACCCACCCCAATGTCACCGCCCGCAAGCCCATGAACCCCAGGAACGCCAACCACAATCCATGGTTGCCCAACCCGCTCATGGCCACCGCCACGGGCAGCGCAATCAACACCGAAAGCAGCATCGCATTGCGCATCTCTCGTGCCCGCGTCGCACCAATGAACAACCCGTCCAGCAAGTAACTCCACACCGCAATCAACGGTAGCAACGCCAGGTACGGCAAGTACGGATACGCCGCCGCCCGCACACTGTCGATGTCGGTCTGCAAGTCGATGAACAAATGTCCACCCAGCAGGAACAACCCGGCAAACCCCACGCTGGTGATCAGCGACCAGCCACAAGCCACCACCAGCGAACGGCGCAGGGTATCGCGGTCACGGGCGCCGATGGCGTGGCCGCACAGGGCTTCGACTGCATGCGCCAGGCCATCCAGCGCATAGGCTGTCAGCAGCAGGCCATTGAGCAGCAGGGCGTTGGCCGCCACGGTGGCTTCGCCCAGGCGCGCGCCTTGCACGGTGATCAGCAGGAACACCATTTGCAGCGCCAGGCTGCGCAGGAAGATGTCGCGGTTGACCGACAGCAGCGGGCGCCAGGCCCGCCAGCGCTTGAGCGCTGCCCACGCGATATGCCCCGGGTAAGCGCGCAGTGCAGGGCGGGTCAGGGCCAGGCCGAGCAGGGCGGCACTCCATTCGGCAATCACCGACGCCCGCGCCGAACCAAGCACGCCCCAGTCCAGGCCCAGCACGAACCACAGGTTCAAGGCGATGTTCAGCAAGTTGGTGGTCAGCAGGATCGCCAGCGGCGCCCGGGCATTCTGTGTACCAAGGAACCACCCCACCAGAGCATAGCTGGCCAACGCCGCCGGCAGGCCGAGCAGGCGGGTATGGAAGAAGTCTTCAGTGGCTTGCTGGAGGGCGGCGCTGGGTTGCATCGCATGCAGTGCAAGCTGGCTGAACGGCAGGGCCAGCAGGCCGATGAGCAGGGCAAAACCAACCGCCAGCAGCAGCCCTTGCACCAGCACCTGGCGCAGCGCAGCACCGTCACCACGGCCGGCGGCCTGGGCGGCGAAGCCGGTGGAGCCCATGCGCAGGAAGCCCATCAGGCCGACCATGAAGGTGAACAGTGTGGCGCCTACGGCCACAGCGCCTAGTTGATGGGCGTGGGGGAGGTGACCGATGACTGTGCTGTCGACCAGCGCCACCAGGGGAACGGAGATGTTGGACAGGATCATCGGCGCGGCCAGCGCCCAGACCTTGTGGTGGGTGGGACGATGACGCCAGTCGGCAGAGAGTTGGGGCATTTGCATTCCATGAGGCTTGGGGCCGCTATGCGCCCCTTCGCGGGCTTGCCCGCTCCCACAGGAAAGTGTTGCTCTTGCGGCCGGCGCCAAACCTGTGGGAGCGGGCAGGCCCGCGAAGGGGCGCACAGCGGCCCCCTTTAACGAATGCCACAGTGTAACGGCCAGGCAACCAATTCGCGCGACCATGGTCTCACTTGCCGCGCAACGCCCGGGTGCTGCACCTGACGTTGAGCTATAGTTGCTGCCCTCACGTACACGCTGCCAAAGAGTTCCTACTCCATGTTCAACAAAGGATTGTTGCTGGCCTGCGCGCTGGCCTTGCTCAGTGCCTGTGACTCTTCCACGCCGGAAAAACCGGTGCCGGCCGAGAAACCTGTTGCCACCGCGGCCGCTGAAGCTCCCGCGCCCAAGCGCGAGGACCCGGCCGTGCTTGCCAAGCGCTACGAGGGCCGCGAACTTTCGGTACTGGACGTTTCGGAAGTGCAGCTCGACGGTGCGGCCACGCTGTCGGTCAGCTTCTCTGCACCGCTGGATGCCAAACAGGACTTCGCCACCAAGGTGCACCTGGTCGACACCGTCAAAGGCAAGCTCGACGGCGCCTGGGAACTCTCCGACAACCAGATGGAACTGCGCCTGCGCCACCTGGAGCCGCAGCGCAAGCTGGTGCTGACCGTTGACAAAGGCCTGCTGGCGGTCAACGGCAAGCAACTGGATAGCGAGTCGATCACCCGCCTTGAAACCCGCGACATGCAGCCGACCATCGGCTTTGCCAGCCGTGGCTCGCTGCTGCCCACGCGCCTAGCCGAAGGCCTGCCGGTGATTGCCCTGAACGTCGACAAGGTCGATGTCGAGTTCTTCCGTGTGAAGCCGGAAATGCTCTCGACTTTCCTCGCCAGCTGGGGGCGCAACAGCAGCCTGTACTACTACCAGTCCAAGGAAACCCTGGACATGGCCGAGCTGGTCTATAGCGGCCGCTTCGACCTGAACCCCGCCCGCAACACGCGCGAGACCGTGTTGCTCCCCATTGCTGGCATCAAACCGCTCCAGGACCCTGGCGTGTACCTGGCAGTGATGCGTGCGTCGGGCACCTACGATTACTCGCAGCCAGCGACCCTGTTCACCCTCAGTGACATTGGCGTGTCTGCGCACCGCTACCGTGACCGCCTCGACGTGTTTGCCCAGGCCCTGGAAGGCGGCAAGGCGATGAATGGCGTCAACCTGGAAATCCATGACGAGAAGGGCAAGCTGCTGGCCCAGGCCACCACCGACGGCAAAGGCCATGCCCAGCTGCCGATCACGCCCAAGGCCGATACCCTGATCGCCACCCAAGGCGTGCACACCACCCTGCTGCGCCTGAACACCGCCGCGCTCGACCTCGCGGAGTTCGACATCACCGGGCCCCAGGCCAACCCGCTGCAATTCTTCATCTTCGGCCCGCGCGACCTGTATCGCCCGGGCGAAACCGTGCTGCTCAACGGCCTGCTGCGCGACCAGGACGGCAAACCCGTCAAAGCCCAGCCGGTGAGCGTGGAAGTGCGCCGCCCGGATGAGCAGGTAAGCCGCAAGTTCGTCTGGGAAGCCGATAGCAATGGCCTGTACCAGTACCAATTGCAGCTGGCCACCGAAGCCCCGACAGGCCGCTGGCAACTGCTGCTCGACCTGGGCGGCGGGCGCAAGCAGGTCTATGAATTTCTCGTCGAAGACTTCCTGCCCGAGCGCCTGGCGCTGGAGTTGAAGGGCAGCAGCACGCCGTTGCCACCCGATGAGGATGCGCGCATTCAGGTCAATGGCCGTTACCTTTATGGCGCCCCGGCTGCCGGAAATCGCCTGAGTGGCCAGGCCTATGTGCGCCCCCTGCGCGAGGCGGTGCCTGCGCTACCCGGCTACCAGTTCGGCTCGGTTACCGAAACCGAGTTGAACCAGGACCTGGAACTGGACGAGGTCACCCTCGATCAGGCGGGCAAGGCGGTGATCGATATCGAAAGCCACTGGGCTGAAGCCCGCTCACCGCTGCAACTGACCGTGCAGGCCAGCTTGCAGGAATCGGGTGGCCGGCCGATCACCCGGCGCCTGGAGCAGCCGATCTGGCCAGCCGAGCGCTTGCCGGGCCTGCGTGGCCTGTTCGATGGCGAGGAAACCGACAGTGACGGGCCGGTGGAATTCGAATTCCTGGTAGCCGACCGCGACGGCAACAAGCTGGCGGCGAATGACCTCAAGGTGCGGTTGATCCGCGAACGTCGCGATTACTACTGGAACTACTCGCAGAGCGACGGCTGGAGCTACGCCTACAACGAGAAATTCCTCACCCAGAGCGAAGAGACGGTCAGCGTCAAAGCGGGCTCCACCGCCAAGCTGAGCTTCCAGGTGGAGTGGGGCCCGTACCGCGTCGAGGTGGAAGACCCGCAGACTGGCATTGTGTCCAGCGAGCGCTTCTGGGCTGGTTACCGCGCCCAGGACAACGCCGAAGGCGGCGCCGTGCGCCCGGACCAGGTCAAGCTGGCACTGGACAAGCCGTCGTACGCCGACGGCGCTACTGCCAAGGTCACCGTTACTCCGCCAGCCGCAGGTAGCGGCTACTTGATGATCGAGTCCAGCGATGGCCCGCTGTGGTGGCAGGAAATCGACGTGCCTGCCGAAGGCAAGACGTTCGATGTGCAGCTGGACAAAGCCTGGGCCCGCCACGACCTGTACATCAGCGCGCTGGTCATCCGCCCGGGTGAACGCAAGGCCAACGCCACGCCCAAGCGTTCGGTAGGCGTGCTGCACCTGCCGCTGGACCGCGCTGAGCGCAAGTTGGCGGTAAGCCTGCAGGCACCGGACAAGATGCGCCCGAAACAGCCGCTGACCGTGAAGGTGAAGGCCGCCAATGCGGATGGCAGCGTGCCCAGGCAAGTGCATGTGCTGTTGTCGGCAGTTGACGTGGGCATCCTCAACATCACCGATTTCAAAACCCCCGACCCGTTCGCCAGCCTGTTCGGTCGCAAGGCCTATGGCGCCGACCAGCTGGACATCTATGGCCAACTGATCGAAGCCGGGCAGGGCCGCCTGGCCAGCCTGGCGTTTGGTGGTGACGCGGCCATGGCCAAGGGGGGCAAGCGCCCCAATACCACGGTGACCATCGTCGCCCAGCAGAGCCTGCCGGTAACCCTGGACGATAAGGGTGAGGGCCAAGCTACGGTCGATATCCCGGACTTCAACGGCGAGCTGCGGCTGATGGCCCAGGCCTGGACCGAAGAACACTTCGGCATGGCCGAAGGCAAGACCGTGGTTGCGGCACCGCTGATTGCCGAACTGTCGGCGCCGCGCTTCCTGGCCGGCGGCGACCGCACCAGCCTGGCGCTCGACCTGGCCAACCTGTCGGGCCGCGCTCAGCAGCTGAACGTTGAAATCACCACCGAAGGGCAACTGAGCCTCGCCGCCAGTGCCGTGCAGAGTGTGGCCCTGGCCGAAGGCCAGCGCTCGACGCTGATGATCCCGGTGCAGGCCCAGGGCGGCTTGGGGCAAGGCAAGGTGCATGTGCGGGTCACGGGCCTGCAACTGCCAGACGAGCCGACCACCGCGTTCGAGCGGGAGTGGACGTTGGGCGTGCGCCCTGCCTACCCGGCGATGCTCAAGCACTACCGCGTGGCCCTGAAAGACCAGCCATGGACACTGCCCGAAGCAGACCTGGCGGCATTCGAGCCTGCGGGGCTGGAAGCCAGCCTGGCCTTGTCGAGCCGGCCACCGCTGAACCTGGCCGAGCAGATTCGCGCCCTGGAAGCCTACCCCTACGGTTGCCTTGAGCAGACCACCAGCGGCCTGTACCCCTCGCTGTACGCCGATGCCGACAGCCTCAAGCGCCTGGGTATCAAGGGCGAACCGGCAGACGTGCGCAAGCGCAAGATAGAGATGGGCATCGAGCACCTGCTAGGCATGCAGCGCTACAACGGCAGCTTTGGCCTGTGGAGCTCGGACAGCGAAGAAGAGTACTGGCTGACCGCCTATGTCACCGACTTCCTGCTGCGTGCCCGAGACCAGGGTTATGGCGTACCGGCCGAAGCGCTGAAGAAGGCCAGCGAGCGCCTGCTGCGCTACCTGCAGGAGCGCAACCTGATCGAAGTGGATTACAGCGAAAACGCCGACCACACCCGCTTTGCCGTGCAGGCCTACGCGGCGCTGGTGCTGTCGCGCAGCCAGCAGGCGCCATTGGGGGCCTTGCGTGGGCTGTTCGAGCGCCGCGCCGATGCTCGCTCTGGCCTGCCGTTGGTGCAACTGGCGGTGGCACTGGACAAGATGGGCGACAAGCCGCGTGCCGACCAGGCCTTGCAGGCCGGCCTGGGCATCAGCCGTGGCAAAGGCTGGATGGCTGACTACGGCAGCGCCCTGCGTGACCAGGCGCTGATCCTGGCACTGTTGCAGGAAAGCAACCTGGCCAGCAGCCAGGTCGACCAGCGCCTGTTCGCCTTGTCGGACGAACTGGCAGCCAACCGCTGGCTGTCGACCCAGGAGCGCAACGCGCTGTTCCTTGCCGGCCGTGGGCTGCTGGGCAAGCCGGAAGGCAAGTGGCAGGCACGCCTGGACAGTGCTGGCGAGGTGCGCGAGTTCAACAATGCCGAGGCCGGCATGAAGCTGGAGGGGCCGCTACTGGCCTCGCCGCTGAGTGTGCAGAACGAAGGCAGCGACACGCTGTACCAGCAGCTGACCTTGTCTGGTTACCCTCGCCAGGCGCCTGCGGCCGGTGGCAACGGTATGCAGATTCGCCGAGAGTACCTGGGCATGAATGGCCAGCCGCTGGACCTGCACAACCTGCGCAGTGGCGACCTGGTGCTGGTGCACCTGGCGCTCAATGCCGAAGACCGCGTGCCGGATGCGCTGGTGGTGGACTTGCTGCCGGCAGGCCTGGAGCTGGAAAACCAGAACCTGGCGCAGAGTGCTGCCAGCCTGGACAACGCCAGCAGTGCGGTGAAGGAGTGGCGCGAATCGATGCAGAACGCCAGCGTGGTGCATCAGGAGTACCGTGATGACCGTTATGTTGCCGCGCTCAAGCTCGACGGCTATGGCACCACGCATCTGCTCTACCTGGCGCGGGCGGTGACCCCGGGCACCTACCGCGTGCCGCCGCCGCAGGTCGAGTCGATGTACCGGCCGAACCTGCAGGCAGTGGGGGATGGGCAAGGGGAGATGACCGTAAAAGCCCGCTAGGTTTGTGCTGCCTTTACCGGCCTCATCGCCGGCAAGCCAGCTCCCACAGGTACTGCACATGGCTTGAGTGCCGATGCGGTCGGGGTGGGAGCTGGCTTGCCGGCGATTGGGCCGCAACGCGGCCCCCGGGATTGGTCAGTGAATCACCCAGCTCATCACCCACAACCCCAGCACCAGCCAGATGATCCCGAGGATGATCGAGGCGCGCATGAACGCGCGGATGGCCGAGTACAGCAGCATCAGGCCGATGATCAGGGCCAGGATGCTGACCAGCGAGGTGTCCATGCCCAAGGTGCGCGCCAGGCCGTCGATGAAATTGCCGCCGGCATTGGCCAGCAGGTTGAACAACCCGCTCAATGCGTCGACGATGAAGCGGATCAACGACCCCAGTGCCTGGCCCAGCCACTCGAAAAAACCTTCTACATGCATAGTTGCTTCCTGATGAACGATTCGGCGAGGTTGCCGTTCCCAAGCCTTTGGCCATCACCTGGCCAGGTCGGTTCCCGATGCCAAGCTTAGCGCGTGCTGGCAGGCTATTGCGCGCCACGCTGATTGCCCTGCTGGTGTTGTGCGGCCTGCTGTGGCTTGCCGACCGCCTGTGGCCGTTGCCCCTGCCGGGCGACGATCTGGCCCGGGTCGTGCTGGCCGAAGACGGCACGCCCTTGTGGCGCTTTGCCGATGCCGAGGGTGTGTGGCGCTACCCGGTCAGCCCGGACGAAGTGTCGCCGTTGTACCTGCAAGCCTTGCTGACCTACGAGGACCGCTGGTTCTACCGTCACCCCGGGGTCAACCCCTTCGCCCTGGCCCGCGCTGCCTGGCTGAACCTGCGGGGTGGGCGCGTGGTGTCGGGTGGCAGCACGTTGTCGATGCAAGTGGCACGGCTGCTCGATCCACACGACCGCACCCTGGCCGGCAAATTGCGCCAGTTGTGGCGGACGGCGCAGCTGGAATGGCATTTGTCCAAGCGCGAAATCCTGCAGATCTACCTGGACCGCGCGCCCTTCGGCGGCACCTTGCAGGGTGTGGCGGCAGCCAGCTGGGCGTACCTGGGCAAGTCGCCCCTGCACCTGACCCCGGCCGAGGCCGCGCTGCTGGCGGTGCTGCCACAGGCGCCCAGCCGGCTGCGCCCGGATCGCCACCCCGAGCGTGCTCAG
Organism: Pseudomonas sp. NPDC008258; assembly: GCF_042956345.1. Classification (NCBI taxonomy): domain Bacteria; kingdom Pseudomonadati; phylum Pseudomonadota; class Gammaproteobacteria; order Pseudomonadales; family Pseudomonadaceae; genus Pseudomonas; species Pseudomonas sp. NPDC008258. The sequence continues at coordinate 28,980 of NZ_JBIBGE010000014.1, read as the reverse complement.
CGAGCCCGCGACAAGGTGCTGCAACGCCTGGCCGAATACCAGGTGTGGCCTGCACGGCAAATCCGTGAGGCTGCCGAGGAGCCGCTGGTGCTGGCGCCTCGTCAGGAACCCGCCCTCGCGCCCTTGCTGGCGCGCCGGCTGAACAGTGCCGACAGCCCACCGCTGATCCGTACCACGCTGGATGCCGCACTGCAGCGGCGCCTGGAAGACTTGTTGCTGGGCTGGCGTGCGCGGCTGCCGGAGCGCACGTCGGCCGCCATCCTGGTGGTCGAGGCGCAGACCATGGCGGTGCGTGCCTACCTGGGCTCGATCGATCTGGCCGATGAACGCCGCTTCGGGCATGTCGACATGGTGCGCTCGCTGCGTTCGCCGGGCTCCACCCTCAAGCCGTTCCTCTACGGCATGGCGCTGGACGATGGCCTGATCCATTCAGAATCGTTGCTGCAGGATGTGCCGCGGCGCTATGGCGATTACCGCCCCGGTAACTTCTCCATGGGTTTCAGTGGGCCGGTGTCGGCCAGCTCGGCGCTGGCCCTGTCACTCAACCTGCCAGCCGTGCAACTGCTCGAGGCCTATGGCCCGAAACGCTTTGCGGCGCAACTGCGCATGGCGGGCATGCCACTGGTCTTGCCGCCTTTGGCCGAGCCCAACCTGTCGTTGATCCTTGGCGGTGCCGGTAGCCGTCTGGAAGATCTGGTGGGTGGCTACGCGGCGTTGGCGCGGGGTGGCAACAGTGCGCAGGTGCGCTTGCAACCGCAGGCCCCGTTGGTCGAACATCGTGTACTGTCGCCGGGCGCAGCGTGGATCATCCGGCGCATTCTCAGTGGCCAGGCGCGCCCTGACCGCGACCCGCATGCAGAGCTGGTGCAGCGCCCGCAACTGGCCTGGAAGACCGGCACCAGCTATGGCTTTCGCGATGCCTGGTCGATTGGCGTGGGCCCGCGCTACCTGATTGGCGTGTGGATCGGCCGCCCCGATGGCACACCGGTACCCGGCCAGTTCGGCCTGGCCTCGGCGGCACCTTTGATGTTGCAGGTACACGACCTGCTGAGCAACCGTGATAGCCAGCGCGGCATCAGCGTGCCGGTGGCGCGTGTGCCGGCGAATGTGGGGGTGGCCGCGATCTGCTGGCCGCTGGGCCAGCCGATGAGCAAGCAGGACCCCAACTGCCGGCGTCAGCGTTTTGCCTGGACCCTGGACGGCACTACGCCGCCAACCCTGCAAGCCGCCGACCAGCCGCTGGGCCTGGGCCTGCGCGAACGTGTGTGGGTCAACGAGCAGGGGCTGCGTGTGGATGGCAGTTGCCCAGGCGCCAGAACCCGCGACATCGCTTTGTGGCCGGCCCCGCTGGAACCTTGGCTGCCCCGCGTGGAGCAGCGTGCCGCGCGCCTGCCGGCGATTGACCCGTCTTGCCCACCGCAGGTGCCCGCCAGCGCGCCGCCGCTGTCGATCGTTGGCGTGCGCCCTGGCGACAACCTGCGCCGCCCGGCTACCAGCAGCGAACCGTTGCAGCTCTATGTGTCGGCCTTGGGCGGTGGCGGGCGGCGCTGGTGGTTCCTCAATGGCCAGCCTTTGGGCGAAACCCAAGGGCAGGGCAGCCTGCTGGTGCGGTTGCCACAGGCCGGGCAAGCCGAACTCAGTGCGCTGGATGAAAGCGGCGAGACGGCGCGGGTGGCGTTCCAGGTCAGCGAGTAGGCGTTCGACGGCAGTGGGGCCAGCACCTACGCTTGCACGTAACGGGAGTGACCGGCTGGCGCCCCGCAAACCAAGGGAACATGGAGCGCCCTATGCGTCTTCTGGCCGTGCCCCTGTTATTGCTGCCTTGGGCGCTTGTGGCCCGAGCCGAGCTGTTGCCGGGTTTTCTCGACAGCCATGAATACGAACGCCGCCTGCCCGAGGCCAACCCGCCGATCAACCACTACCGCCCCGTCAGCTCCAGCCTGCGGCGGGCTGGGCCGGATGGCACCAGCCTCGACTGGGCGCCTGCGGACACCCCCATGGTCGTGCATAAAGTGCGCTTCGAGGGCGGCACGGTGTTCCCCTTGAGCGACCTGCGCGAGCATTATCAGCCACTGATTGGGCGCAAGACCACGTTGGGCGAGTTGCAGCAGTACACCCAGCGCCTGACCCAGCGCTACCGGCAGGAGGGTTACCTGCTGTCCTACGCCTACCTGCCACCCCAGGATGTGGCCGAGGGCCGGGTCAGCGTGGTGCTGGTCGAAGGTTATATCCGGGATTATCGCGTGGAAGGCGATATCGGCCCGGCCAGCGACTACCTGCATCAGCTGCTGGCGCGGCTGCAAGCCGAGCGTCCGCTGACCCGCGAAACGCTGGAGCGTTACCTGGGGCTCGCCGAACGCCTGCCGGGCGTGTCGACAGAGGCTGAGCTGGCGATGCCGCAAACCGCCGACGGTGCAGCCCAGTTGACCTTGCATGCGCGGCGCAAGCCGTTCAGCGCCGCTGTTACCGTGGCGGACTCCAACCGTGACGATGCGCAGGCGCTGCTGACGGCCACCAGCAATGCCCAGACCCGCTTTGCCGAACAGTTCAAGGCCAGCCTGTTGTTGCCCCCGGGTGATGACCAGGTGCATTACCAGCGCCTGGACTACAGCCAGCACCTGGACGCTGCCGGCAGCCAACTGCTGCTGTCGGCTTCGCGCTACCGCAGTGAGCCGGGCACGCGTATCCGCCTGGACGATGGCCGCGATATCACCCGTGAGCGCAACAGCCAGCGCTATGCGGTGGGCTTGCTTCAGCCGGTGATTGTCAGGCCGGATGAATGGCTGGCCGTGCAGGGGCACCTGTATGCGGTGAGCGAGCACGTCGAAGAGCGGCAACCTTCGCCTGGGGAGTACGACACCTCTGTGCGTGCGCTGTCATTTGAAGGCGACTGGCGCAAAGTGGGGGCGGGGCGCCTGCGCGTTGTCAGTGCCGGGGTCTATCAAGGGCTGGATTACCTGGGCGCACGCAGCGATGCCGACTATGACATGGACTTTCTGCGGTTCAGGTTGTCGGGGCTGCAAAGTGACCTGCTGTCAGCGCGTTTGCAGGGCGTGGTGTCGGGCGCATTGTACTGGAGTGATGACCGGCTACCCGACAGCGAACGGGTGGGTTTTGGCGGGCAGAGCTTTGGGCGTGGCTATCCGCGAGACCAAGCGGATGGGGACAAGGGGTGGGGTGTGGCTTATGAGCTGAACTACAGCCTGCGAGGCTATGGGCTGGCGCTGGTGCAGCCGTATGCGGCAGTGGATATGGCGCAGGCCTGGCACAACCGCGGGCCGGTGGACGATGCCCATCTGGCTTCGGTGGCACTGGGTGTACGGTTGGGGGATGGGCGCTTGTTCAACGTTGCGCTGGAGCTGGCGAAGCCTTTGGCGGATGTGGCGTTGGATAGCCTGGACCGTGGCCCCCGGCTGACCCTGAGTATGGGTTTTCAACTGTAGGGGGCGCTTTGCGCCCCTTTCGCGACACAAGGCCGCTCCCACAGGTCCATCGTTATCCTGAGGGTTGCGCGGTACCTGTGGGAGCGGCCTTGTGTCGCGATGGGCTGCACAGCAGCCCCAAGATCTCGAAGTCACCCCTCAATGGGTAGTAAACCTCAGATGCACCGGCGACGAGCTGGGCGTCAGCGCCAATGCCAGCTGGGTACGGTTGTGCATGTGGGTCAAACGCAACACCTGCGACACATACAATTTGACCGTATTTTCGGTAATGCCCAGTTCACAGGCAATCTGGTAATTGGTCTTGCCCTTGCTCACCAGTCGCGCCACTTCCAGCTGCCGTGGCGACAGCTTCTCGAACGCCGCGGGTAGCTCGCTCTCGCTCTCTTCCACATCGGTGGCACGCCGGTGGGTACCTTGACCACGGGCTTTTTCCAGGTCCTGGTACAGTTCGTCCACCGACTCGGCCAGCTCCTGCAAGCGCTGGTTCAGCCCGCCCAGGTCGCGGAAGTTGCGCTGGCGCTCCTGCAGGGCTTCTTCCTGACGGCGTACGCCCTCCAGCAGTTCTTCGAGGTTCATGGGCTTCTGGTAGTAATCGGCAAAGCCTTCACGCAGGGCGCGGATCACATCCTGCTTGTCTGCACGGCCCGTCAGCATGATGGCTTCGAACATGCGTTGCCCAGGGACTTCCTTCAGTGCGCGGACCAGTTCGATACCATCGCGTTCGGGCATGTGCAGGTCGCATATGATCAGGCCAATGGCCTCGTCGGCCAGGTAGCGCGCAATGGCTTCGTCGGTGGAATGGGCTGGCAGGGCGTGGTAACCCTGGGATTCGAGAAATTCACACAGTTGCTCGACGATGACCGCTTGGTCATCGACTACCAATATCTTCACTTCACTGAACGGTCTGGACACGATCAACTCCCTGTTCGTATGCGGCCCTGCTCCCGGGCCAGACGCTCTGGCAGCTTAAAAATAGTCCTACTTTGCGATTATGTACAAGGCGTGTACAAGCTATCGGACCACAGGAGTGACTATTGGATCCATACGGCAGTTAGAAGAAAACCTGATAACACGTAGGGTACGAATGCCTGTTTGTCCCCCATTTCTTCGGTCAGGGCCTGCAAGCGCTTCTTCACTTTAGGGTTGAGCAGGGTCCACAGACGCCGCCGGGTAAGGAGCCACACCAGCACGCTGACGCCGGCGCCGATGAAGGTGCCGAGCACGTATTGCGGGCTGGTGGCCAGGGCCAGGGCGCCCATCAGCTTGACATCGTCGGCACCGAAACGGCCAAGCATGTAGCCAGGCAACGTTAGCAGCATGACGATGGCCAGTGCCCAGCCAGCATCGCTGGCATCGGCCCCGATCCAGCTGTGGCCGGTGGCGAACAGCCAGACCAGCGCGCCAGTTGCCACGCCCAAGGTCAGCAGGTTGGATATCTGGCGTTGACGCACATCCTGTTCGGAGCACAAGGCAAGCCACAGCAGGAGAACAATGCTTTGCATTGGCAGGTCGCCTTTCCCAAATGTTGAACACATCTACCCGGTCAGTCAGGTTTCCTTAAGTGAAGATAGACGGGAACCGGCGGACGAGTGGTCGGGGAGGGGAAAAAGGCGTAGTCGAAATCGATTTTGTCGTTCCTGACACCATTCATGTGGGAGCGGGCGTGCCCGCGAACACGGGCGAAGCCCGTGCCATCCACCGCGGCGTCTGCTACCGCGGGCAAGCCCGCTCCCACAGGGGACCGCGGCGCGTAGCGATATCAAGTTTTAAACTTTACTTCTTGCTACCCGGCGGGTAGTTGGCCAGCACCTTGGTCACGGTGTTGTGAATGGCGCTGTTGCGTTCTTCCGGGCTTGGCGGGTAGTTGTTCATGATTTGCTCGGCACTGCCGCGCCATACCAGCTTGCCGTCACGCCCGTCGAACATGTCCACCTGAATGGTGGCGACCTTGTAGTCGACACTGCGGGTTTCGTTGTACATCGGCCCACCCCAGTACCCGCCCCAGTAGCCCCCCCAACCACCGCCGTAGTTGGTGGTGATCTGTTGCTGGCGCTGCTCGACGATCAGGTACGCGCGCACGCCCAGATCAGGCCGCGCGCCAGGCTGGACAGGGCGCAGGCCACGTTGGTCGAGCTGGTCCGCGACCGCCTGGCGGATGCGCTGCTCGGTGAGGTCGCTTTTTATGCGGGGGTCGTCCGGGCGGTACTGCAGGCCCGGCTCTTGCCACGCCCAACTGCGGTAGGCGGCAAAATCGCGGCTGGCATCGAAATCCTGCTGGACGTTATTGCTGGAGCAGGCGGCGAGCAATAACGCGAATGACAGTAGAACGAGACGGCGCAACATGATGGTTCTCCGTTAAGCGTTAACTGGGAGGATAGCCGCTCAGCGCCTTGTGCACAGAATCGCGCAGGGCGCTTTCGCGTTCACGCGGCGAGTCCTTGTCGCTGCCGCTTTCGGCGCTGGCGCTCCACACCGGCTGGCCGCTGCGGGCGTCGTACAGGTCGATGCGCACCACCATCACCTCCACCTCATAGGTGCGCACGATGGGCACGCTGGCGTAACCCCCGTAGCCATGGCGATAACCGCCATAGCCGACGCCGCCGTAAGGGTAGGGGCCGTAGTAGGGGTCGTAGCTGTCGTAGTCACGCACCTGGCGCAAGCGTTTTTCCAGGCGCATGTCGGCGCTTACCAGCAGGTCGCCGGATGCCCCTCGGGCAGGGCGCAGGCCATGCTGGTCGAGTGCGCCGCTGACGGCATCGGCCAGTTGCGCCGGGTCGGCATTGGCCGAGCCGCTGGGCAGTTGGCCGTTGCGCCAGCTCCAGCTGCGGTAGCGCCCGTAATCCCGGGCGGGTGCCGGGTAGGCGCTGCTGTCGAAGGTGTTGGCCGCCTGGGCGGGGGCCGGCGGCAACGGGCGGCTGCTGGCGACATAGGGGTTGCTGCCCTGGCAGCCAGCCAAGGCAAGCGGCAGCAGGGCCAGGCACAACAGACGGTACGGCATGTATTCCTCCCGACGGGGCGGGTTAGCGGGGGCGGCACACCCAGTGCAGGTAGCGGCCAAGCCCGGCGAAGCTTGGGTGACGGCGGTAGGCCAGTTCCATTTCCAGCAGGTCGAGCAGCTCGGCCTTGCCCTGGAACTCTTTGGGCATGTAGTCGTGGAACACCCGCACACCGCTCTCGCTTTCAACCTGCCATATAGGGCCAAGGTGCGCCTTGAGCTCGCGTGGATCAAGCGGTTTCTGTGGGGTCAGGCTCTGCTTTTCACCTTCCAGCCGGTTGCTGCGCAACTTGCGGAAATGGCCCTTGAGCAAGTTGCGATAGACCAGTGCGTCGCGGTTGTAGAAGGCCAGTGACAGCCACCCGCCGGGCGCCGTGAGCTGGTGCAGCACGGGCAGGATGCTTTCGGGCTCTGCCAGCCATTCGAGCACGGCGTGGCACAGCACCAGGTCGTAGGGTTCGGTGAGCTGGCCAAGCAGGTCTTGCCAGGGGGCCTGGATGAACGTGGCGGCCTGGCCGGCCTCGGCGAAGCGTGCCCGGGCGCCGTCAAGCATGGGGGCGGCGGGTTCGGCCAAGGTCAGGTGATGGCCACGTTGGGCCAGCCACAAGGCCATGTGGCCCAACCCGGCACCGATATCGAGGATGCGCAGGGGGCGGTCGGGCAGTGCCTCGGCCAGGTCGGCCTGTAGCACGGCCAGGCGGATTGCACCTTTGGCGCCGCCGTAGATCTTCTCGGCAAAGCGGGTGGCCAGTTCATCGAAGTGACGGTCGTTCATCGGGCGAAGCGCCTCTCGCTGTCGGCCAGCTTGGCCCGCACCACCTGGTCCATGTCCAGGCCCAGCTCGCTGCACAGCAGCAACAGGTAAAGCACTACATCACCGACTTCCTGGCCAACGTGGGCCAGTTTGTCGTCAGGCAGCTGGCGCGATTCGTCTTCGCTCAGCCATTGGAAAATTTCCACCAGCTCGGCCATTTCGACGCTGGCGGCCATGGCCAGGTTCTTCGGGCTGTGGAAACCGCGCCAGTCGTTATTGTCGCGGATCTGGTGCAGGCGTTGGGTGAGTTCTTGCAGGTTCATCGGGGGTCTCCTAATGCTGCATAGCTTCTGCCCAGGCCCGATGCAAAGCAAGGGGGCCGCGTTGCGGCCCATCGCCGGCAAGCCAGCTCCCACAGGATTATCACAGGCCTGAGCCAGCACTACTCCTGTGGGAGCTGGCTTGCCGGCGATGAGGCCCTAAAGCCGATCCCAGCGCCCGACCAAATGCAGCACCTCCGTATGCCCATCCAGCCGCAAGGTGCCGGCATCCCCGGCCTCACTGGCACTGAGCACCACCTCCGACGGCAATCGCACCGGTTTGCGGAAGTCCACTTCAAAGGCGTAGCCACTGTGCGGCAAATGCCCGCGCAGCGCCGCAAGGGCCATGGCCTTGCTCCACATGCCATGGGCAATGGCCGTGGGGAAGCCGAACAGCCGCGCACTGGCGGCACTCAGGTGGATAGGGTTGTAGTCCCCGCACACCTTGGCATAACGCCGGCCGATGTCACTGTCGGCGTACCAGCGGGAGGCCTGCGGCAATGGCGCAGGCTCACCGTCGGCCGGTTCTGCTGCTTCGCCCTCCAGCTTCAGCCCGCGCACCAGCATGCGGCTGGTTTCGCGCCACAGCAGGCCGATGCCATCCTCCGCTTCGGTGACCAGGTCGAAGGTGCCGCCCTTGGCATGGGGTTGCAGGTTGTGTGCATGCACCGAGAAACGCAGCCCTTCGATACCGCCAAGCGGGCGCAGAACTTCGATGCGGTTGTACAGATGCACCAGGCCCAGCAGCGGAAAGGGGAAGCCCGGGCCGGTCATCAACTGCAATTGCAACGTGAACGCCATGACATGGGGGTAAGTGCCCGGCAGGCGGCCATCGTCGGGAAAGTGGCAGAGTTTGCGATAGGCGCTCAGGTTGCCCGGCTGGACCCGGATGAAGCAGCGCAGGCCATCGTCCGGCAGGCGGTCACCGCTGATCGCGCGCTTGCTGGCTGCACGCAGGTACAGGCTGGCGCGCGAAGCCGGGCTGTGCAGGTCGTGCCAGTGTCGGCTCATGCTCAGGCCCCCATCAATGCTTGGCCGCACACCCGCAGCACCTGGCCGTTCACCGCGCCGGAGCCAGGTTGACTGAGCCAGGCGATGGCTTCGGCGACGTCCTGCGGGCGCCCTCCCTGGCCCAGCGAGCTCAGGCGCCGCCCGGCCTCGCGCAGGCCCATGGGCATGGCGGCTGTCATGTGAGTTTCGATAAAACCGGGGGCCACTGCGTTGATGCTGCCACCGCGCTCGGCGAGGCGGGGTGCCCAGGCCTGGGCCAGGCCGATCAGCCCGGCCTTGCTTGCGGCATAGTTGGCCTGACCACGGTTGCCGGCGATACCACTGACCGAGGCCAGCAGGGTGATGCGTGCGTTTTCGCCCAGGGCGCCGTTGTCATACAGCGCCTGGGTCAGTACTTGCGGGGCCTTGAGGTTGACCGCCATGACCGCGTCCCAGTATTCCGGGGTCATGTTGGCCAAGGTCTTGTCGCGGGTGATGCCGGCGTTGTGCACCACGATGTCGATGCCGTCGGGCAGGGCCGCGAGCAGTTGCGTTGCCGCGTCGCTGGCGCAGATATCCAGTGGCAATGCCTTGCCACCCAGGCGTGCCGCAAGGGCGTCGAGGTCTTGGCTGGCTTGTGGCACATCGAGCAGCAGCACATCGGCGCCGTCCCGCGCCAGGGTTTCGGCAATGGCAGCGCCGATGCCGCGCGCCGCCCCGGTGATCAGTGCGCGGCGGCCGGCCAGTGGGCGGGTCCAGTCCTCCACCTGCTGGGTGCAGGCTTCCAGGCGCAGTACCTGGCCAGAGATGAACGCGCTTTTGGGCGAAAGGAAGAAGCGCAGGGCGCCCTCCAGCTGGTTTTCGGCACCGGGAGCCACATACAGGAGCTGGGCCGTTGCGCCATTGCGCAGCTCTTTGGCCAGCGAGCGGCTGAAGCCTTCAAGGGCCCGCTGGGCAACGCTGGCCAGCGGGTTGTCGAGGCTTTCTGGCGCACGGCCCAGCACCACCACGTGGGCACAGGGCGCCAGGCTACGCAGCAACGGCTGGAAAAATTCGCGCAACTGCTTCAGTGAATCACTGTCGGACAAATGACCGGCATCGAACACCACGGCCTGAATTTTCGGCCCCAGTCCGGCCACCCAGGCGTCGGCCTGCAGGTTGTCGGCATTGAAGCGGTAAACCTCGTCGGTCAGGCGTGGGGCGATGGCTTCCACCTGGCTTGCCAGTGGCCCGCCACCCAGTACCAGTGCCCCCTCCACCGGGCGCAGGCGGCCGGCCTGCCAGCGCTCCAGTGGCGCCGGGCGTGGCAGGCCAAGGGCGTCCACGAGGCGGCGGCCGAGGTTGGAGTTGGCAAAACCGAGGTAGCGATCGCTCATAGTGGGTCTCCGCAAAGGCAAGCTTGAAAGTGTGGACCAACTTTGTGGCAAGGTCGTTCGAATGCGGTAAAAACACCTAGGCTGTACGGATCAAAATGTTTCAGGAGGAACAAGCACATGCGTTCACTTCGCCGGGTCGCGATCCTGGGCGGCAACCGCATCCCCTTTGCCCGCTCCAATGGCGCCTACGCCACGGCCAGCAACCAGGCGATGCTCACCGTCGCCCTCGAAGGGCTGATTGAACGCTACCGCCTGCATGGGCTGCGGCTGGGTGAGGTGGTAGCGGGTGCGGTGCTGAAGCACTCGCGGGACATGAACCTGATCCGCGAATGTGTGCTGGGTTCGCGCCTGTCGCCGCAGACGCCGGCCTATGACATTCAGCAAGCCTGTGGCACGGGGCTTGAGGCGGCGCTGCTGGTGGCCAACAAGATTGCCCTGGGGCAGATCGACAGTGGCATCGCCGGTGGTGTGGACACTACCTCGGATGCGCCGATTGCGGTTAGCGAAGGTTTGCGCCATATCCTGCTAGCGGCGAACCGTGGCAAGAGCCTGGGCGAGCGGCTGAAACCCTTCCTGCAATTGCGCCCTCACCACCTGAAGCCCGAGTTGCCACGCAATGGCGAACCGCGCACCGGGCTGTCGATGGGGGAGCATTGTGAGCGCATGGCCCAGGCCTGGCGCATTGGCCGCGCCGAGCAGGATGAGCTGGCGCTGCACAGCCACCAGAAGCTGGCTGCCGCATATGCCGAGGGCTGGCAGGATGACCTGTTGACGCCGTTTCTGTCGCTTACACGGGATAACAACCTGCGTTCCGACCTGACCCTTGAACAATTGTCCCGGCTTCAACCCGCCTTTGATCGCAGTGGCCAAGGCACGCTGACGGCGGGTAACTCCACTCCGCTGACCGACGGGGCCTCGGTGGTGTTGCTGGGTAGCGAGGAATGGGCCGCGCAGCAGGGCCTGGAGGTGTTGGCCTACCTGATCGATGGCGAAACTGCGGCAGTGGACTTCGTCACCGGTCGCGAAGGGCTGTTGATGGCGCCAGTGTATGCCGTGCCGCGCTTGCTGGCGCGCAACGGCCTGACGTTGCAGGACTTCGACTACTACGAGATTCACGAAGCCTTCGCTGCCCAAGTGCTGTGCACGCTCAGGGCCTGGGAAGATGCTGACTACTGTCGGGAGCGGTTGGGGCTGGATGCACCGCTTGGGGCGATTGACCGGAGCAAGCTGAATGTGAAAGGCAGCTCGCTGGCGGCCGGGCACCCGTTTGCGGCGACTGGGGGGCGGATATTGGCCAACCTGGCGAAGTTGCTGGCGACCGCGGGGAAGGGGCGGGGGCTGATTTCGATTTGTGCGGCGGGTGGGCAGGGGGTCACAGTCATCGTTGAGCGATGACCGGATTTCCTGTGGGAGCGGGCGCGCCCGCGAAACAGGCAACGCAGTGGATGGCACCGGCTTTGCCGGTGTTCGCGGGCAAGCCCGCTCCCACAGGGATCGCGCAGGCTTTCAGATTTTGAATAAGAGTCTCCCACATCGGGACTGCGCCTGACTTGACTATAAGTGAGCTGTTAGGCTTGTCTGCTCAGAACTACAAGAAGCCGCCATGCCGATCATCGGACACCCCCGCGCCATTCCTGCGCTGGACCACCTGCCCAGGCCCCTCTATGCCCGTGCCGAAAGCCTCGGCGCGGGGTCCTGGACCACTCGCCACCAGCACGATTGGGTGCAGTTTTCCTACGCCATCAGTGGCGTACTTGGCATTTACACCCGTGACGGCAGCTACTTTGCTCCGCCCCAATGGGGCGTGTGGATTCCTGCCGATGCCGAGCACGAAGTGGTGACATCGATGCAGGCCGAGATGCGCAGCCTGTACGTACGCCGCGATGCCTGCCCGTGGGCGCCGGCGCAATGCCGGGTGCTGGAAGTGACGCCGCTGGCGCGCGAGCTGATCAAGCAGTTCTGCCTGTTCCCGGCGGATTACCCCGAGGGTGACAGCGCCGAGGCGCGCCTGGTGGCGGTGCTGCTTGACCAGTTGCGGGCCTTGCCTGAAGTCGGGTTTTCGCTACCGTTGCCACGCCATCCGGGGTTACTGGCGCTGTGCAACGGTTTGATCGCCTCGCCGGACCAGGCGCAGACGTTGCAGCAGTGGGCGCGGGAGCTGGGGTGTTCGGAGAAGACGCTGATGCGGCTGTTCCGGCGCGAGACCGGCTTGAGCTTTCGTAACTGGCGCCAGCGCATGCGGTTGCTGTCGTCGCTGGCGTTGCTGGAGGCGGGGGAGAGTGTGACCGAGGCGGCGCTGGGGTGTGGGTATGACTCCACCTCGGCTTACATTGCAGCGTTCAAGCAGTTGTTTGGGGCCACTCCGGGGGAGTTGAAACTCTAGGTATTGTACAGCCTGTACCGGCCCTATCGCCGGCAAGCCAGCTCCCACAGGACCCCGCTGCCCTCAGGGGCTGTGCAGTACCTGTGGGAGCTGGCTTGCCGGCGATAGGGCCGGTACAGGTAGTGCATCAATCAGGTACGGAACCTGCGCACAAGCGCATCCAGCTCGTTGGACAGCCCTGCCAGGCTCTCGGAGTCGTGCCGGGCCGCCTGGGCCAGCTCGGCCACCAGTTGCGCGTCCCCGTGGATCTGGCTGATGTGCCGGTTGATGTCCTCGGCCACCTGGTGCTGTTCCTCGGCTGCCGTGGCGATCTGCGTGTTCATGTCGCGGATCACGTCCACCGACTCCCGGATCTGCCCGAAGCTGTCGCGGGCCAGGCCAATGCGGCTCACCGACTGCTGCGACACTTCCAGGCTGGCATGCATCTGCTCGGCCACTTCTGCGGTGCGGCTGGCCAGGTTGCCCAGCAGGCCGTCGATTTCTGCGGTGGAGTCGGCTGTGCGCTTGGCCAGGGCCCGCACTTCGTCTGCCACCACGGCAAAGCCACGGCCCTGCTCACCCGCCCGGGCGGCTTCGATGGCGGCGTTCAGTGCCAGCAAGTTGGTTTGCTCGGCAATCGAGCGGATGGTGCCGAGGATCGACTGGATAGCGTTACTGTCGCGCTCCAGTTGCTGGATCGACTGCGCCGACTGTTCGATTTCCTGGCTCAGGCGATCGACGCTGTTTACCGCAGCATCGATCTGCTGCTGGCCTTCACGGGCCTGCTGCTGGCCGCTGTCTGCCGACTGCGCCGCCTGGCTGCAGGAGCGAGCCACTTCGTTGGCGGTGGCGACCATTTCGTGGAAGGCGGTGGACACCATGTCCACGGCTTCGCGCTGGCGGCCTGCGGCCTCGGCCATGTCGCTGGAGACACGGGTGGAACTGGTGGAGGTGCTGAGGATTTTGCCGGCGGCCGCACCGATGTGCTGAATCAGGCTACGAATGGCCCCCAGGAACTGGTTGAACCAGCTGGCCAGTTGCGCGGTTTCGTCGCGGCCACGGATTTCCAGATTGCGGGTCAGGTCACCTTCGCCTTGGGCAATGTCTTCCAGGCCGTTGGTAACGCTGTTGATCGGGCGCACGATCAGCTTGGCGAAGGTAGCTCCGACCACGGCGAACAACGCGGCCAGCACTACGGCGATGGCACCGATCAGCCAGGTCAGCCGGGTAGTGGTCTGCATCACTTCGCTTTGTTCGATCAGGCCGATGAAGGTCCAGCCCAGTTGCTCGTCGGGGTAGACGTTGGCCATGTAGCGCACGCCATTGAGCTCGACCTCGACCAGGCCTTTGCCGGCCTTGGCCAACTCGGCATAGCCGTCGCCAAAGCTCGCCAGTTGCTTGAAGTTGTGGCCGGCGTCGCGTGGGTCGACCATCACGTTGCCATTGCTTTCCACCAGCATCAGGTAGCCGCTTTCGCCCAGCTTGATCTGCTTGACGATTTCAGTCAGGCCCTTGAGCGACACGTCAATGTTGACCACACCACCGGGGTTGCCCAGCTGGTTGGCTACGGCGCGCACGGTGCTGACCAGCACCGCGTCGTCGGCGGCCCAGTAGTAGGCGCCGGTGCGCACGGTCTTGCCCGGGTTGGCCATGGCCAGCTGGTACCAAGGGCGTGGACGCGGGTCGTAGTTGACGAACTTTTGCCCGGCCGGCCAGCCGACGTAGCCGCCGTCACTGACCCCGTAGGACACGTAGGCGTAGTTGGGGTGCGAGTCTGCCAGGCGGGTGAAGAAGTCCAGCAGTTGCTTGTCCTGCTCGCCCAGTTCGTAGGACGGGTTGGCGCTGGTGAACTTGTTCAGGTTGCTGCCGGTGGCGGCGACCATGGGTTGCGCAGCCAGGTACTCGACGTTCTGGTTGATACCCTGGAAGAAGATGTTCATCGCGTTGCTGACCTGGCGGATTTCCCGGCTGCTGCCATCGAGGAATCCGTCGCGGGCTTCACCACGCAGGTTGAGGACCACCAGGGTGGCCACAAGGACGATGGGCAAGCCGGCGATGACCGCGAATGCCCAGGTCAGTTTCTGTTTGATGCTCATCGACGCTCCCGGAATTTTTATTGTCGACACACGAGGCAGGTAGCAACTGCATCGGCAGCATCCGGGTTTTATGTAGGAAAACGCCCGTATTTATTGGATAAAGTCGTACTTGGTGACTATTCGGTCGCGTTTGGACGTATATGGCATACCAAACCCCGCTGACAGCTCAGTGACAGCAGCTGCCAGCAGCACCGTTGGCCAGGTCCTTGAGGATCGGGCAGTCCGGGCGGTCGTCCCCCTGGCAATGCGAAACCAGCTCGCCAAGGGTATCGCGCAGGCTCACCAATTCCTCGATACGCCGGTTCAGCTCATCGATGTGCTGCAGGGCCAGCGCCTTTACATCGGCGCTGGCTCGTTGGCGGTCCTGCCACAGGGTCAGCAGCTTGCCGACCTCTTCGAGGGAAAAGCCCAGGTCGCGGGACCGCTTGATGAAGGCCAGGCTGTGCAAGTCTTCGGCCTGGTACAGGCGGTAGCCACTGTCACTGCGTGTGGCAGGCTTTAGCAGGCCGATGGATTCGTAGTAGCGGATCATCTTGGTGCTGAGCCCGCTGCGGCGGGCGGCCTGGCCGATGTTCATGGTGTCTCCTGGTTGCTGCTGGTGGGTTTCCACGCCTTGAGCCACAGCGCGTTGCTGACCACGCTGACGCTGGACAGGGCCATGGCGGCGCCAGCCAGTACCGGGTTGAGGTACCCCAGCGCGGCCAGCGGGATACCAATCAGGTTGTAGATGAACGCCCAGAACAGGTTCTGGCGAATTTTCGCATAGGTCTTGCGGCTGATCTCCAGGGCTGCGGGTACCAGGCGTGGGTCACCGCGCATCAGGGTAATACCGGCGGCCTGCATGGCCACGTCGGTACCGCCACCCATGGCAATGCCGATGTCGGCGGCGGCCAGTGCCGGGGCATCGTTGATGCCATCGCCGACCATGGCGACCACGCCATCCTGCTTGAGCGCGGCCACAGTAGCCGCCTTGTCGGCGGGCAGCACTTCGGCGTGCACGTCGTCGATGCCCAGGGCATCGGCAACCACTTTGGCGCTGCCGCGGTTGTCGCCGGTCAGCAGGTGGCTACTGATGTGCTGTGCATGCAGGGTGTCGATGGCTTGCGCGGCACCGGGCTTGAGGCTGTCACCAAAGGCGAACAGGCCCAGTACACGCGGTTGCGCGCCGCGTTCGATCAGCCACGACAAGGTGCGCCCCTCGGCTTCCCAGGCCTGGGCCTTGGCAGCCAGGTCACCGGGTTGCAGGGCGCTTTCGTCGAGCAGGCGGCGGTTGCCCAGCGCTAGCTCGCGGCCCTCCACGCGCCCGGCGATGCCACACCCGGTCAGCGACTGGCTGTCGATAACGCTCGGCACATCCAGCCCTTGTTCGGCGCAGGCATCCAGCACCGCCTTGGCCAGTGGGTGCTCACTGCCACGCTGCAGGGCGCCGGCCAAGCGGTGCAGGTCGGCACTGCTGCCCGCCTGTGCCTGGCTGTGGACCACCCGGGGGCTGCCGGAGGTAAGGGTACCGGTCTTGTCGAAAACCACGCGGTTCACTGCATGGGCACGCTCCAGGGCTTCGGCGTCCTTGATCAGGATGCCGTGGCGGGCGGCGACCCCTGTCCCGGCCATGATTGCTGCAGGCGTGGCCAGGCCCAGGGCGCAAGGGCAGGCGATGACCAGCACGGCGACAGCGTTGATCAGTGCGGTTTCCAGCGGTGCGCCGGCCAGCCACCAGCCGATCAGGGTGATCAGGGCCAGCACCAGCACGGCTGGGACGAACACCTGGCTGACCCGGTCGACCAGCTTCTGGATCGGCGCCTTGGCGGCTTGGGCGTCTTCGACCAGGCGGATGATTCGGGCCAGCACGGTTTCGGTGCCCAGCGCCTGCGTGCGCACCAGCAACCGGCCTTCGCCATTGATGGCGCCCCCGGTTACGTTGTCGCCAGGTTGCTTGGGCACCGGCAGGCTCTCGCCGCTGATCAGGGCCTCATCGGCATGGCTGCTGCCGTCTTCGACCACGCCATCGACCGGGAAGCGTTCGCCGGGCTTGACCAGGACCAGGTCACCCAGGCGCAACTGGGCGATGGCCACGTCTTCCTCACGGCCATCGACCACACGCAAGGCCCGTTCCGGGCGCAGGGCTTCGAGGGCGCGGATGGCACTGGCGGTCTGGCGCTTGGCACGGCTTTCCAGGTACTTGCCCAGCAACACCAGGGCAATGACCACTGCGGAGGCTTCGAAGTACAGGTGCGGGGCCATGCCGGCGGGGGCCTGTGCCCACTGGTACAGGCTCAGGCCGTACCCGGCACTGGTGCCCAGGGCCACCAGCAGGTCCATGTTGCCGGCCCCGGCGCGCACGGCCTTCCAGGCCGCTACATAAAAGCGGGCGCCGAGAATGAACTGCACCGGCGTGGCCAGCAGGAACTGTGCCCATGCCGGCAACATCCAGTGCAGGCCGAACGGTTGCACCAGCATTGGCAAGACCAGCGGGAGGGCCAGCAGCAAGGCTGCACCGACTGCCAAGCGCTCATTGCGCAGGCGGCGTTGGGCAGCGCTTTGGTCGTCGTTGGCCGCTTGCGGCAAGCTGGCGCTGTAGCCGGCTTTTTCAACGGCGCCGATCAGCAGATTGTTGTCGAGGGCCGCGAGCACTTCGAGGTGCGCGCGTTCGCTGGCCAGGTTGACGCTGACCTGCTCGACTCCGGGCAGCTTGCCCAGGGCGCGCTCTACGCGGCCGACGCAACTGGCGCAGGTCATGCCGCCAATCTGCAGTTCGACGGTACGGGTGGGCACGCCGTAGCCGGCTTCGCGTACGGCGTCGACCAGGGCGGGCAGGCTGTTGGCCGGGGCCTGGACCCGGGCCTGTTCGGTGGCGAGGTTGACGCTGACCTGTTCAGCGCCGGTGACCTTGCGCAAGGCGCGCTCGACTCGGCCGGCACAGCTGGCACAGGTCATGCCGGAGATCGGCAGGTCGTAAGTGGTGGATGCGGGCATGGCTCTCCTCCTTGGACAGGCCTCCAGCATCAACCTTGCCACACAGGTAAGGTCAATAGCCCAGGCCGGCTCGCTTCAACTCCAGCCCATATTGCCCCATGGCGATGCGGTATTTGTTGATCTGGCCCGCCTGCAGGTTCAAACGTGTACTGCGTTGGTCTTCGATGCCCGCTGCACAGCCTGGCATCTGCCCTGGTAGCAGGCGCAGGCGCACATCCACCGGGCCGGGTGGCAGGTTGAACGAGGTGGATTGCTCCTGAAACACGCGCCCGGAGAGCTGGTCGTTGAGGTAGACGCCAATTTCGCAACTGGTGGCCACCTCCAGGCGCTCCCTGGAAATGATCAGTACGCTGTAGTCCGAGTTGCCCTCGGCGCTGGCCGGTGGCACCGCAGCCAGCGCGCTCAATAGCCCGACGACGCCCAATGCTGCCCTGAACATGAAAAGTCTCCTGCTTGCCTGATCGTCAAACGCGAAGCTTGGCCGACGCCGTCGCGGATTTCCAGCCCGGCTGTTGTTGGCAGTGCTTGACCTTGCCCCGATGGCAAGCTTGAGACTTGTTGAAAACCTGAAGGAGAGTCCCCCATGCAAGTGTTCAATGTACAAGGCATGACTTGTGGCCATTGCGTGAAAGCCGTGACCCGGGCAGTGCAGGAGCAGGATGCTGCGGCCAAGGTCGAGATCGACCTGGCGGCTAAACAGGTGCGAGTACAGAGTGAGTTGGCCCAGGAGCAAATTCTTACGGCCATTCGGGATGAAGGTTACCAGGCCGAACTTGCCTGAAGACTTACCTGGTTTGTTGCAAATGTTTTCATACTGAAGGGGTCCACAGCAGGTAGAATCACCCACTTGCTTAGCCTGCTATGGATTCCTGATGAACCTGCGAATGGTGCTCATCCTGGGCGCACTCAGTGCGTTCGGGCCCCTGGCGATCGACTTCTACCTGCCCGCCTTCCCGGCCATGGCACAGGCGTTCGCTACCGATGAAAAACACGTGCAGGCCACCTTGGCCGCCTACTTCCTGGGCCTGTCCATCGGCCAGTTGGCCTACGGGCCGGTTGCTGACCGCTTTGGGCGCCGCAAACCGCTGATGTTCGGGGTGACCCTGTTCACCCTGGCGTCACTGGCCTGTGCCTACGCCCCTAACCTCGACACTTTGGTGTTGGCGCGCTTCGTCCAGGCATTGGGCGGTTGTGCCGGCATGGTGCTGTCGCGGGCCATCGTCAGCGACAAGTGCGACCCGGTGGCGTCGGCCAAGGTGTTTTCGCAACTGATGCTGGTGATGGGCCTGGCGCCGATCCTGGCACCGATGCTGGGTGGGGTGCTGGTCAACCTGGCCGGGTGGCAGTCGATCTTCCTGGTACTGAGCCTGTTCAGTGCAGGCTGCCTGCTGGCGGTCAGCCTGGGCCTGCCGGAAAGCCTGCCTGCGCACATACCGCGTCAGCCGTTGTCCGGTGCGCTGCGCCAGTATTTGCGCCTGCTGGCTGACCGCGTGTTCCTGGGCCATGCCTTGACCGGTGGTATCGCCATCGCCGGTATGTTTGCCTACATCGCCGGTTCGCCTTTCGTGTTCATCAAGCTCTATGACGTACCGGCCGAGCATTACGGCTGGTTCTTCGGTAGCAATGCTGCGGGCTTTATCCTGGTGGCACAGGTGAATGCCCGTTTGCTGGCCAAACGTGGGCCGGCTTTCCTGCTGGCGCGTGCCGTGTGGCTGTATCTGGCTGCGGGCCTGGTGCTGCTGGGCGTGGCGGCGCTGCGGCCAACGCAGTTGTGGCCGTTGCTGGTGCCGCTGTTCGTCTGCATTGCCAGCCTTGGCTGCATCATCCCTAACGCCTCTGCATGCGCCATGAGCGGGCAGGGTGCACGGGCCGGCAGCGCCTCGGCATTGATGGGCTGTGTGCAGTTCAGCGTTGCCGCAGGCGCGGCGGCGCTGGTCGGGCTGCTGCATGATGGCAGTGCGGTGCCGATGGCGCTGGTGATCAGCCTGTGCGGGGCACTGGCGGTCAGTGTCGCGCTGCTGACCCGGCGCTTGCAGGCCAAGCGTCCCGCATAAGCGGGTGAGGTGCCTGCAGGCGGGTTTCCAGCGTGGCTACAAAGGCCCGCGCCTCGGCCTCGCTGCGGAAACTGACCACGTGTTGATCGAGCTGGACCTGCCAGGGGCAGGCAGGGTTGCGGCTCGATGCACTGACGACAATTTTCATCGCGGCATACCTCCAGAGGGGGGGAGCCGCTCAAGTGTAGCGCCGCCTTCCCCGGCTGCCATGAGCTGGCTCGGTGTCCTGACTGACGGTCGAAGGGCGTAACGCCCGCAAGTCTGCGGAACCTTCGCTTTATCTCGCGCTATTTGCGGAAGACGGCTGTGGGCCGTATCTGAAATTGCAGCAAGCCTTTTTTCATCAAGATATTTCAGCACGCAGGCATGTGCGATCGGCGCGCTGGCTGACCGGGACTCGCGCCACTTTTCGGCACCTGTTCGCTGCTTGCCATGGGTAGGCATACCCAGTGGTTATTTGTTGCAGAGGCTGCGGCGCGTGGCCGTCTAAGCGGCGTTTTTAGCGGCTTATACTGGCGAACCAGGCCAGTGCCAGCGAGAGGGGCTTCCCTGCCAGGGTTGGCCATCGCATCCACACCGTGAACTTGCAGGGAGTTACAGGGACATGAACGCAGCCAGCAGTATCAGCCAGATTGCCAGCCTGATGGCCGACCCCAAACGCAGTGCCATGTTGTGGGCATTGATTGACGGTACGCCACGGCTGGCCAATGAACTTGCGATTATGACTGGCCTGACGTCGTCTTCAGCCTGCGCTCATCTTTCGCTGCTGTCGTCGGCCGGTTTGCTCAGGCATGAAGCTCGGGGCCGCAAACGCTACTTCCGGCTGGCGACCCCGCAGGTAGGGGCGGCGGTCGAGGCCTTGGCCAGCGTGCAACTGGAAAGCACCAGGGGCGAGCGGGCGAAGGCGCCGGCTTCACCGCTGCCCATGTCGATGCGCAGGGCGCGCCGCTGCGGTGACCACCTGGGCGGTGAGATGGCCGGTGAGTTGTATCACCGCATGATAGTGGCCGGTTGGCTGGAGGGCAGCGGCAGGCAACTGATGGTGAGTGATGAGGGGCGAGCGCAGTTGGCGCTTGTCGGGGTTTACATCGATGCCCTGGCGCCAGACCAGCAACGCGGCTGTGTGATCTGCCGCTGTACCGAGTGGAACGACCAGGCGCCGCACCTGGGGGGCGTGCTGGGCCAGGCTTTGTTCAGGCTGTTCCTGCAATCTGGCTGGATGCGTGAGGCAGAGGACACGCGGGCACTGCATATCTCGGCGCTGGGTATCCAGCAGATCAATCGCATCGCCCGCGTGGCGACGTTGCAGGTCGGT
The DNA here is from genome assembly GCF_042956345.1 of Pseudomonas sp. NPDC008258. Classification (NCBI taxonomy): domain Bacteria; kingdom Pseudomonadati; phylum Pseudomonadota; class Gammaproteobacteria; order Pseudomonadales; family Pseudomonadaceae; genus Pseudomonas; species Pseudomonas sp. NPDC008258. Next base: position 8,302 of record NZ_JBIBGE010000014.1, on the reverse strand, counting down.
TGAACGCAACGCCGTCGTTCAATCAGACCAGCCGGGCATCCAGGCTGTTCTGCGCCAGGCGTCGCGCCTGGTCTTGCGTCATGCCCAGGTGGGTGTGCAGGGCGTGGAAGTTTTCCGTGACGTAGCCGCCGAAGTAGGCCGGGTCGTCCGAGTTGACTGTGACTTTCACGCCGCGCTCGAGCATGTCGAGGATGTTGTGCTGGCTCATGTGGTCGAACACGCAGAGCTTGGTGTTGGACAGCGGGCACACCGTGAGCGGGATCTGTTCCTCGATGATGCGTTGCATCAGGCGCTCGTCCTCGATGGCGCGCACGCCATGGTCGATGCGTTTGATGTGCAGCAGGTCCAGCGCTTCCCAGATGTACTCGGGCGGGCCCTCTTCACCGGCATGGGCAACGGCCACGAAGCCTTCGCTGCGGGCACGGTCGAACACGCGCCGGAACTTGCTCGGTGGGTGGCCCATTTCCGAGCTGTCCAGGCCAACGGCGATGAACGCATCGCGGAACGGCAAAGCCTGGTCGAGGGTTTTTTGCGCTTCCTCTTCACTGAGGTGGCGCAGGAAGCTGAGGATCAGGCCACTGCTGATACCCAGTTGCTCGCGGCCATCCTTCAGCGCCTGATTGATGCCATTGAGCACCACTTCGAAAGGGATGCCGCGGTCGGTGTGGGTTTGCGGGTCGAAGAACGGTTCGGTGTGAATCACGTTCTGCGCCTTGCAGCGTTGCAGGTAGGCCCAGGTCAGGTCGTAGAAGTCCTGCTCGGTGCGCAGCACGTCGGCGCCCTGGTAATAAAGGTCGAGGAACTCTTGCAGGTTGTTGAAGGCATAGGCGCTGCGCAGGGTCTCCACATCGCCCCAGGGCAGGGCGACCTTGTTGCGCTCGGCCAGGGCGAACAACAACTCGGGCTCCAGCGAGCCTTCCAGGTGCAGGTGCAGTTCGGCCTTGGGCAGGGCGTTCAACCAGTCATACATATAGGGGTATCTCAATCAGGTACGGTTGCCGCCATTCTACAGGGCCTGGCCGGGCATTGCGCCCGGCCAGGCTGCGACCCGGTGAATCACCAGACCAAGGGTTCACCCTTGTAGTTGATGAAGCGCAGGCCGCCGTTGCCGCTTTGTGCGTTGATCTGGTCGAGCATGCCGCGGGTGCTGGTGAGCACGTCGATTTCGGCGTTCTCGCCGCCCATGTCGGTCTTGACCCAGCCCGGGTGCATGGCCAGTACGCACAGGTCGGGGCGCTGCAGTTCGACGACGAAGCTGTTGATCATCGAGTTCAGCGCTGCTTTGCTGGCTTTGTACAGGCAGATTTCACCGCCGTCGGGGATGGTCACGCTGCCCAGGATCGAGCTCATGAAGGCCAGCACGCCGCTGCCTTCACGTACCTGGCCTGCCAGGCGACGGGCCACGCGGATCGGTGCAACGGCGTTGGTCATGAACAGGTCGCCGATGTCGTTGTTGCTTACCGCCTCCAGGTCTTGCGGCAGGGGGCCCATGACGCCGGCGTTGACGAACACCAGGTCGAACACCTGGCCTTGCAGGCGCTGCTTCAGGCCATCGAGCTGGGCGGTGTTGTTCATTTCCAGCTGCTCGATGCGCACGCCGGGTACGTCCGCCAGCGCACCGGGCTGCTGCGGGTTGCGGACGGTGGCGGTGATGTTCCAGCCGTCTTCGTGCAGGCGTTGCACCAAGCCCAGGCCAAGCCCGCGCGAGGCGCCGATGATGAGGGCAGTTCTTGAATTAGCCATAGGAACATTCCTTTATCGGTGTAGGAAAAAGGAATTGAGCATACGTTACGGCAGGCGTGTGCGCTCACCGGATCAGTGGCTAAAAATTGATCAAGGTTGCCACAGCGCTTGTAGCCGGGCGCTTCGCCTGTTGGCGCACGGGTTATCCACAGGCTGTTCCACAGTTATTGTGTGCAAGCCGAGGGCGACGCGAGCAGGCCAGGCTGGCTTGGTGTTGGGGATAACTCTTGAGCTTTCAGCAGTTTGCGGTTGTCATCAAGCGGTGATCAAAATATGTTCAAAGCTCTGCGCGCCTTTAAAGACGCAGGCTGCAAGGGACTGCCCCAAGCTTATCCACAGGCGGGCCCACAGTTGTTGTGGGCAATGTTCAGCGTGCTTCGAGCAGGATGCGCCCGCGGCTCAGGTCGGCCAGTTGCTGCTGTAGCGGTGCCAGGTGGGCGTCGCCGAGCGCAATCAGCAGGTTGACGCCATTGGCCGTGAATTGTTCATCGAGCACCAGGCCGTCAACCTCTGCCAGGCGCAGTTTTACCAGTGCCAGTTCGCTGAAGCTGCAACTGCAGGTGAATTCGCTACGCTGCACCAGCAGCCGCTTGGGCGCCTGCTGCAGGCACTTGTTGGCACCGCCGCCATAGGCCCTGGCCAGGCCGCCGGTACCCAGTTGGATACCGCCATACCAACGAATCACCAGCACCACCACCTGGTCGCAATCCTGCGCTTCGATGGCTGCCAGAATCGGCCGCCCGGCAGTGCCGCCGGGTTCGCCGTCATCGCTGCTGCGGTACTGCGCGCCGAGCTTCCAGGCCCAGCAATTGTGGGTGGCGGCCAGGTCGCTGTGGCGTTCGATGAAGCTCATCGCTTCGGCGGCACTGCTGATCGGCCCGGCAAGGGTGATGAAGCGGCTTTTGCGGATTTCCTCGCGGTATTCGCAGAGGTCAAGCAGGGTAGAAGGCATAAATGACGGTCACACAGCCGGCTTGATGCCGCAGCCCTTCAGAATGATGTGGATAAGGTTGTTGCTTGCGTCTTCCATGTCTTGTTTGGTCAGGCGGCTGCGGCCGGTGACCTGGCAGATCTGGGTGGCGAAGTCAGCGTAGTGCTGTGTACTGCCCCAGAGCAGGAAGATCAGGTGCACCGGGTCGACCGGGTCCATCTTGCCGGCGTCGATCCAGGCCTGGAACACGGCGGCCCGGCCGCGGAACCATTCACGATAATCGGCACTGAAGTACTCGGTCAGGCAGGTGCCACCGCTGATCACTTCCATGGCGAAAATGCGCGAGGCCTGCGGGTTGCGCCGCGAGAACTCCATCTTGGTGCGGATGTACTGGCTCAGGGCCTCCCCCGGGTCGTCCTCGACGCTCAAGGCGTTGAAGGTGCTGTCCCACAACTCGATGATGTTGCTGAGCACGGCAATGTACAGGCCCAGCTTGTTGGTGAAGTAATAATGCAGGTTGGCCTTGGGCAACTCCGCCTTGAGGGCGATGGTATTCATGCTGGTGCCCTTGAAACCATGGCGGGCGAATTCGTCCTCGGCGGCCTGGATAATGGCCTGTTCGTTCATCTGGCGAATGCGGCCTGCGGGCTTGCCCGAGGCGGAGAGGCGGTGCGCAGGGACTTCTAGGGTCATGGACGATTCCGTACGGGTCAGTGGCTGCGGCTGTCGGACAAGATTACCTGCCTGCGCCGAAGTGACAAGCATTTGCGGCAGAGACTGGCATCAACGTGTCGCTGCCAGGCTCTCGAGGAAGCTTTCCAGCACCAGGTTAGGCCGCCGGCCTTTGCGTGTTACCCAGCTGAGGCTCAAGTCATAGAAGCGCTGTTGAGGCTTGAGGGCACGCAAGCGGCCTTGCTGCACCCAGAACATGGCGTAATGGTCTGGCAGGTAGCCGATGTAGCGCCCGGTGAGGATCAGGAACGCCATGCCTTCGCGGTCCGAAGCACTGGCCGTGCAGTTCAGCGCCTGGTAATGGGCTTGAACCTCGGCCGGCAGGCGGAAGGTTGGGGTGATGGCTTCCTGGCTGTTGAGGCGGTCGTCATCGATCTGCAGGTCATCGGCATAGAACAGCGGATGGCCAACGGCGCAATACAGCAGCGAACGTTCGCTGTACAACGGCTGGTATTCAAGGCCCGACAGCGGGCTGGTCTGGGGTACCACGCCCACATGCAGGCTGCCATCGAGCACACCGTGTTCAACCTGGCTGGGGGCGATCATGCGGATCTGGATGCGCACGTCGGGGCCGCGGTCCTTGAGTTCGGCCAGGGCATGGGTAATGCGCATGTGCGGCAGGGTGACCAGGTTGTCGGTCAGGCCAATGTTCAGCTCGCCGCGCAAATGCTGGTGCAGGCCGTTGACTTCGGTGCGGAAGCTTTCCAGGGCGCTGAGCAGTTGCAGGGCTGAATGGTAAACCTCGCGGCCTTCCTCGGTCAGCGAAAACCCGGCGCGGCCGCGCTGGCACAGGCGCAGGCCAAGGCGTTGTTCGAGGTCGTTCATCTGCTGGCTGATGGCCGAGCGGCCAATGCCCAGTACGTTTTCGGCGGCCGAAAAGCCGCCGCACTCGACGACGCTGCGGTAGATCTTCAGCAAGCGGATGTCGAAGTCGCTGACTTGGGCGAGTGGATCGGGGCGTCGGCTCATTAGTTTAGTCGTGGCCTGTCTGAAGATTAGAAATGTAGGCTTTTTCAGACTTTATCCGCGTGCCAATTTAGCTGCAACAAGATCCATCGTTGCCTAATCGTCTTCCGAGGAACCGCCGATGAACATGCCCGAAACCGCTACAGCCGGTATCGCCAGCCAGCTCAAGCTGGATGCGCACTGGATGCCCTACACCGCCAACCGCAATTTCCACCGCGACCCACGTTTGATCGTGGCGGCAGAAGGCAACTACCTGGTCGACGACCAGGGGCGCAAGATTTTCGATGCCTTGTCTGGCTTGTGGACCTGCGGTGCCGGGCATACCCGCAAGGAAATCACCGAAGCGGTGACCCGCCAGCTGGGTACCCTGGATTATTCCCCTGCGTTCCAGTTCGGCCACCCGCTGTCGTTCCAGCTGGCGGAGAAAATCACCGAGCTGACGCCGGGTGACTTGAACCACGTCTTCTATACCAACTCGGGCTCCGAGTGCGCCGACACCGCGCTGAAAATGGTACGTGCCTACTGGCGCCTGAAAGGCCAGGCCACCAAGACCAAGATCATCGGCCGTGCCCGTGGCTACCATGGTGTGAACATCGCGGGCACCAGCCTGGGTGGCGTCAACGGTAACCGCAAGCTGTTCGGTCAGTTGCTGGATGTCGATCACCTGCCTCACACCGTGCTGCCGGTGAACGCCTTCTCCAAGGGCATGCCGGAAGAGGGCGGTATTGCCCTGGCGGACGAAATGCTCAAGCTGATCGAGCTGCACGATGCCTCCAACATCGCGGCAGTCATCGTCGAGCCGCTGGCCGGTTCGGCCGGGGTACTGCCGCCGCCGAAGGGTTACCTGAAGCGCCTGCGTGAAATCTGCACCCAGCACAACATCCTGCTGATCTTCGACGAAGTGATCACCGGTTTCGGCCGCATGGGGGCGATGACCGGCGCTGAAGCCTTCGGTGTTACGCCGGACCTGATGTGCATCGCCAAGCAGGTGACCAACGGCGCTATCCCGATGGGCGCGGTAATTGCCAGCAGCGAGATCTACCAGACCTTCATGAACCAGCCGACCCCGGAATACGCGGTGGAATTCCCGCACGGCTATACCTACTCGGCCCACCCGGTCGCCTGTGCCGCTGGTATCGCCGCGCTGGACTTGCTGCAGAAGGAAAACCTGGTGCAGTCCGCCGCCGAGCTGGCGCCGCACTTCGAGAAGCTGCTGCACGGCGTGAAGGGCACCAAGAACGTCGTCGATATTCGTAACCACGGCCTGGCCGGCGCCATCCAGATCGCCGCCCGTGACGGTGATGCCATCGTCCGCCCATACGAAGTGGCGATGAAGTTGTGGAAAGCAGGCTTCTATGTACGCTTTGGTGGCGACACCCTGCAGTTCGGCCCAACGTTCAACACCACGCCGCAGGAACTGGATCGCTTGTTTGATGCTGTGGGCGAAAACCTGAACCTGATCGACTGATCTTTCCGATTTTGATGCCAGGCGCGTGCATATGTAGCGCGCCTGCTTCTACCTTCTTTATCTGGAGTTTTGCATGAGCATTGTTCAGCACCTGATTCATGGCGAGCTGGTTACCAAGGGCGAGCGCACCGCCGATGTCTTCAACCCGTCCACCGGCCAGGCGGTACGCAAGGTCGAGCTGGCCAGCCGCGCGACCGTGCAGGAAGCAATCGATTCTGCCAAGGCAGCCTTCCCGGCCTGGCGCAACACCCCGCCGGCCAAGCGCGCCCAGGTAATGTTCCGCTTCAAGCAACTGCTGGAGCAGAACGAAGCCAAGATCTCGCAGATGATCAGCGAAGAGCATGGCAAGACCCTGGAAGACGCCGCTGGCGAACTGAAGCGCGGCATCGAGAACGTCGAGTTCGCCTGTGCAGCGCCAGAAGTGTTGAAAGGCGAGTACAGCCGCAACGTCGGCCCGAACATCGATGCCTGGTCCGACTTCCAGCCGCTGGGAGTGGTCGCTGGTATCACCCCGTTCAACTTCCCGGCCATGGTGCCGCTTTGGATGTACCCGCTGGCCATCGCTTGCGGTAACGCCTTCATCCTCAAGCCTTCCGAGCGTGATCCAAGCTCGACGCTGTTCATTGCCCAGCTGCTGCTGGAAGCCGGCCTGCCGAAAGGCATCCTGAACGTGGTGCACGGCGACAAGGAAGCGGTGGATGCGCTGATCGAAGCGCCGGAAGTAAAAGCGCTGAGCTTCGTTGGTTCGACGCCGATCGCCGAGTACATCTATGCCGAAGGCACCAAGCGCGGCAAGCGTGTACAGGCCCTGGGTGGCGCGAAGAACCACGCGGTGCTGATGCCCGATGCTGACCTGGACAACGCCGTGAGCGCATTGATGGGCGCAGCCTACGGTTCGTGCGGTGAGCGTTGCATGGCTATTTCGGTGGCCGTTTGCGTGGGCGACCAGGTAGCCGATGCCCTGATTGCCAAGCTGGAGCCGCAGATCAAGGCGCTGAAGATTGGTGCTGGCACCTCGTGCGGCCTGGACATGGGCCCGTTGGTGACTGCTGCTGCCCGCGACAAGGTAGTGGGTTACATCGGTGACGGTGTTGCTGCTGGCGCCAAGCTGGTGGTGGATGGCCGTGGTTTCCGCGTAGCCGGTAATGAAGATGGTTACTTCGTCGGTGGCACCCTGTTCGACAAGGTGACTCCGGAAATGCGCATCTATAAAGAAGAGATCTTTGGCCCGGTGCTGTGCGTGGTGCGCGTGAACAGCCTGGAGCAGGCCATGCAGCTGATCAACGATCACGAGTATGGCAACGGTACCTGCATTTTCACCCGTGACGGTGAAGCGGCTCGCCTGTTCTGCGACGAGATCGAAGTGGGCATGGTCGGTGTGAACGTACCGCTGCCGGTGCCGGTGGCTTATCACAGCTTTGGTGGCTGGAAGCGTTCGCTGTTCGGTGACCTGCATGCCTACGGCCCGGACGGGGTGCGCTTCTATACCCGTCGCAAGGCGATTACCCAGCGCTGGCCGCAGCGGGCCAGCCATGAGGCATCGCAATTTGCCTTCCCTAGCCTTTAAGGCGGGTAACTAAAGCGGGGAGGCCGGTAGGCCTCCCCGCTTTGTTTTTTGGGTTTTGGGTTTTTGGCTGTTGCTGGGGCAGAACGGCGATGGGCCTGTTTATAGATAGTGTTGGGTTTGAGGTGTCCGCCACAACATATGCAGCGCCTGTGAGATCGAGCGCCGCCCGCGCGGCGCATCGCGACGCAAGGCCGCTCCCACATTTGTTTCGGGCCAGTCCTGCCTGTGCCATTGGCACGCGCCCCCTTTGTCTGTCCCCTTCAATATCGAAGGTGTCGCCTCTGCTTTTCTGCAATTCCCAGCCATGCACCCAGGGTGCGAGTGCGGAGGAGGCAGGAGTAACTGGCCCGAAACAGATGTGGGAGCGGCCTTGCGTCGCGATGCGCCGCGCGGGCGGCGCTCGATCTGATAGGCGCCGAAGGGGTTGTGGCGAGCACCTGGTAGCCCTGATGCGGTCTTTTCCCCTTATATTTCAATTAAATGAAATTAAAGGTTGACGCCCTCTCGAATCCCCTTATAATGCGCCCCACTTCCAGCGACAACGGAACGACAAACTCCTTGAGATTCAATGAGTTAGCCGATTCGGAAGGCGCTGAGAGGGCTACGATCGAATGATCGCAAGCGGTTAAGATGGTGGTTGACAGCGCTTCTAAACGCTGTATGATTTGCCTCCCGCTACGAGAGATCGCAGCGAGCCAAGTGTTTGAAGCTAAACGAGTTTCTCGCAAAAAACTTCAAAATAAACGCTTGACAGGCTCTGAGGAAAGCGTAGAATGCGCGCCTCGGTTGAGACGAAAAGCTCTTAACCAAACGCTCTTTAACAAATTGAATCAAGCAATTCGTGTGGGTGCTTGTGAGTACGGACTGATAGTCAAAAAGATTATCAGCATCACAA